>SABN01000003.1 GCA_009928955.1 Opitutia bacterium
ATGCGGGGCTTGTTCGGCAAGAGCGTGGCGCCGGCCCGCGCGCTGGAGGCGGGGACCGTCTTGACGGAGGAGATGCTGGTGGCGCGGAAGCCGGGCACGGGCATTCCGTATGCCGAGCGGGATCGGCTGGTGGGCCGGAAGCTGAAGGTGGCGGTTGAGCCGTTGCGCCTGCTGGACGGGAAGGACATCGATGAATAAGCGGAAAGTATGCGTGGTGCTGGTGGATCGCGCCAACTACGGGCGGATGAAGCCGGTGATGCGGGCGATCCAGGAGCATCCGGAGCTGGAATTGCAGACCATTTGCACCGGGACGATGCTGCTGGAGCGCTTCGGGGAGGCGGTGAAGATCGTGGAGGCCGACGGATTTCCCGTCAGCGGACGCATCTACGTGGAGCTGGAGGGGTCGGTGCCCACGACCATGGCCAAGTCCATCGGCTTCGCCATGATCGAGTTCTCCACGGAATACCACCGGCTCAAGCCGGATCTCGTGCTGTTGATCGGAGACCGCTACGAAGCCTTGGCCGCCGCGATTGCCGCCGCCTATATGAACCTCTGCCTGTGCCACATCCAGGGGGGCGAGGTGAGCGGCTCCATCGACGAGAGCGCGCGCCACGCCATCACGAAATTCGCGCAGTACCATTTTCCCGCCACGAAGCGGGCCGCCGAATACATCGTCCGCATGGGGGAAGACCCGGCGACGATCCTGGGGATCGGGTGCCCGAGCAGCGATCTGGCTCCGGGGGTCACCGGCGCCGGGCTGGAAGAGATCCTCAACTGCTGCGGCCGGGGGTGCCACATCGATCCGGCCAAGCCGTTCCTGCTGTCGTTGTTCCATCCCATCACGACCGATTTCGGGGGGGAGGTGGAGCAGACGAAGCACCTGCTGGAGGCCTTGGCGCGCATCGCCCAGCCGACCGTCCTGCTGTGGCCGAACATCGACGCCGGCGCGGATCACATCAGCAAGGAGATCCGGATCTTCCGCGACCGGCCCCACGCGACGTGGCTGCGCACGTTGGTCAACCTGTCGCCGGAGAGCTATCTGAAGGTGCTGCGGACGACGGTCTGCGCGGTGGGCAATTCAAGCAGCTTCGTGCGGGACGCGGGATATTTCGGGACGCCCGTCGTGTTGGTCGGCAACCGGCAGCAGGGGCGCGAGCACGACGAGCACGTCGTGCCGGTGCCCGTGGAGACGACCGCGATCGAGGCGGCGATCCGCCGGCAATTGGTTCATGGGCGCTATGCGCCCAGCGCGCTCTACGGCGACGGCGCGGTGTCGGGCCGCCTCGCCGAATCCTTGGCCCGCCTGACGCCCTACACCCAGAAGCGGCTGCATTTCATCCGCGAGCGCTGAAGGAGGATGTCCCCATGACCCGAGCCGAACGAATCCAGCAGGTCGGATACGATTATGCTTCCCGCGCGAAGATCCGGACCGACGCCTGCAACCTGTGCGGGAGCGACGACCAGGTGGTGTTGACGCACCGGGACCGGTACGGGTTTCCCGCGCAGACGGTCGCCTGCGCCCGCTGCGGGCTGGCGGCGATGAATCCGCGCATGGCCGCGCGCGAATACGCGGCGTTCTACGCGCAATGGTATCGCCCGCTCGTCAGCGCCTACCATGGCCGGACGATCGACGCCGTTTCGGTGCAGCGGGAGCAGCAGGCCTATGCCGAGGAGATGGAGACGCTGGCGGGGCCCTATCTCGAACCGCGGCGCGGCCAGTCGTTCCTGGACGTCGGCGGCTCGACGGGCGTGATCGCGATCCATTTCGCCAAGCGCTTCGGGGTCGATCCGACGGTGATCGATCCGGCGCCGGACGAGATCCAGGAAGCGGACAAGTTCGGCCTGAAGACGATCACGGGCCTGATGGAGGAATGGGATCCGGGCGACCGGCGGTACGACGTGGTGGGGATGTTCCAGACGATCGACCACCTGCTGGACGTGAAGGCGACGCTGGAAAAGATCCGGTCCCTCCTGCGGGAGGATGGATTGTTCCTGGTGGACATCGTGGACTTCCGCGCGGCTTGCCTGAAGAACGCCTCGGTCGAGCTGGCGACGAAGATCGACCATCCATACAGCCTGACGGAGTTCGCCATGGAGAGCTATCTGGCTCGGACGGGGTTTGATGTTTTGCGGCGTTCGTATAGCGCGGACCATCATCTGGTGGCCTATGTGTGCAAGCCCGCGGCGCCGCGGCCCGACCACCTGCCGGAACGGAGCGAAGTCCGGGATTTCTTCCGCGAGCTTCGCCAAGTGCAGAACGCGCGGCCGGCGGCCGGAGGAAGCGCATGAGCCGGATCCTGGGCCTGATCCCCGCCCGGGGCGGCTCCAAGGCGATGCCCCGGAAAAACATCCTGCCGCTGTGCGGGAAGTCCCTCGTTCAGCGCGCCTGGGAAGGCGCGCGGGTTTCGGGCGCGCTCGACCGCGTCATCCTGTCCACCGACGACGAGGAGATCGCGGCGCATGGGCGGGCGATCGGGCTGGAGGTGCCCTTCCTGCGGCCGGCGGCGTTCGCGGGCGACGCGAGCCCGATGATCGATGTGGCGACGCATGCGCTGGAGGCCTTGAGGAAGGCGGACAACTATGTGCCCGAGGCGGTGATGATCCTGCAACCGACCTCGCCGCTGCGTTCTCCGGCGCACATCCGGCGCGCGGCGGAGCTGCTGGAGGGCCACGAGGCCGTGTGTTCAGTCTTGCCGCTGCCGCAGGATCTCTCTCCCTCCTATCTGATGAAGATCCGGGAGGACGGGTGTCTGGACTATTTCATGCCGGACGGCGGCCGGTTCACCCGCCGCCAGGATCTGCCGATCGCCTATCGGCGCGAAGGCACCATCTTCCTCACGCGCACGGAGGTGATCCTGGAGCAGCGTTCGTTCTATGGCCGGCGCTGTTTCCCGATGCGGATGGAGCCGAACGAAGTCCTGAACATCGATACGCCGGAGGATTGGCGGGAAGCCGAACGCGTTCTGGGCGGGAGGAACGGGTGAACATCCTGCTGGCCGAATCTTCGGGCTTCAGCCCGCGCGCGCTGGAACTTCTGCGCCCGCTGGGCGCCGTGCGCCAGGAAGACCTGTCCGGCGCCGCGCTGCGCGCCGCGGCCGGCGATTGCGACGTGTTGTGGGTGAGGCTGCGCACCTTCATCGGTCCCGAGGTGATGGATGCCGCGCCCCGCCTGAAGTGGATCGCGTCCCCCACGACCGGCCTGAACCACATCGATCTGGCGGCGGCGGAGAAGCGCGGCATCCGCGTTCTGTCCCTCCGGGGAGAAGTGGACTTTCTGAAGGAAATCCGGGCCACGGCGGAATTGACCATCGGACTGATGCTAGCGCTGCTTAGGCATATTCCTGCAGCGGCCCAAGGGGTTCGGGATGGAGTCTGGGACCGGGACCGGTACCAAGGGCGGGAGCTTTTTGGCCAAGACGTGGGGTTGGTCGGTTTTGGACGGCTGGGCCGCCTCGTGGCCGGCTACCTGCTCGCATTCGGCAGTCGCGTCCGGGTGTATGATCCCGCCGCAACGGAACCGGAGCTGCCGGGGGTGGAGCGCGTCGCGCTGGAGGATCTGTTGGCGTTTTCCCAATTGGTTTCCTTGCATGCAGCGTACGAACCGGCCAATGAACGCTTCTTCAACGCCGCCTGTTTCCGGCGCATGCCGCGGGGAGCGTGGTTTGTCAACACCGCCCGCGGCGAGCTGGTGGATGAAGCCGCCCTGCTGAAGGCGCTGGAATCCGGGCATCTGGCCGGGGCGGCGGTGGATGTATTGGCGGCTGAACCCTCGCTGGTTTTGGACGCGCATCCCCTGGTCCGCTTCGCCCGCACCTCCGACCGCCTGATCCTCACGCCGCACATCGGGGGTTGCACGCAGGAATCGATGGAACGTGCGGAGTATTTCCTGGCGCGAAGAATGAAGGAGGCCTTGGCCTGATGGGCCACGGGAAGCTTTGAACATGGATTTGTCCGCGGCGCACGATTCACGCGATGATATTTAACACCGTCACCTTCATTGTTTTCCTGATCCTCGTATTCTCTCTGTATTGGGGGTTGAATCGGCGGTGGCAGAACGCGCTCTTGCTCGTCGCCAGCTACGTGTTCTACGGCTGGTGGGATTGGCGGTTCCTGTCGCTGATCCTCATTTCGAGCCTCTTTGATTTCTGGCTTGGTCGGCGCATTGCCGCAACGTCGGCCCCGCGGCGACGAAAGGCGTATATCGTGCTGAGCCTGGTCAGCAACCTGGGGCTGCTCGGTTTCTTCAAGTATTTCAACTTCTTTGCGGAAAGCTTCGCGCACCTGCTGGCCGGGTTCGGCCTGGAGGCCGGTTTCGTCACGCTGCACATCATCCTGCCGGTGGGCATCAGCTTCTATACGTTCCAAAGCTTGAGCTATACGCTGGACGTCTATCGGGGCCAATGCCTGGCGACATACACGCTGGTCGAATTTATGGCCTTCGTCTCCTTCTTTCCGCAACTGGTGGCCGGTCCGATCGAACGCGCCACGAACCTGTTGAAGCAGTTCGCCGGGGACCGCGTGTTCGACGTGCAGCAGGCGAAGGACGGCGTCCGGCAGATGCTCTGGGGATTCTTCCAGAAGATGGTGATCGCCGACGGCGCGGCGAAATACGTCAATGCGGTCTACGCGGCGGACGCGGAAGCCAACGGAGGCCGGCTGCTGCTGGGCACCGTATTCTTTGCGTTCCAGATCTATAGCGACTTCGCCGGCTACGCGAACATCGCCTGCGGTTGCGCGCGGCTGTTTGGCTTTCGGCTGATGAGGAACTTCGCGTATCCCTATTTCTCCCGCAACATCGCCGAATTTTGGCAACGGTGGCACATCTCGCTTTCCACCTGGTTCCGCGATTACCTGTATATCCCGCTCGGGGGGAGTCGCCGCGGCCTCGCGCGCACGGCGCGCAACGTCCTGCTGACGTTCACGATCAGCGGGCTCTGGCATGGGGCCAACTGGACTTATGTTTTCTGGGGATTGCTGAACGGGCTGTACTTCCTTCCGGGCTTGCTGCGCCGCCGCCTCGGCCCGGCGCCAGTCGCCCCTCCGTCTCGGGACGCCCGCTGGACGGACCTGCCCGCGATCGGACTGACCTTCTTGATGACGTGCGCGGCATGGGTCTTTTTCCGCGCGGAGAGCTTGCCGCAGGCTTTCCACTTCTTCCGTGCGATGGCGGGGGCCTTCGATCTCCACGCGCTGGTTTTCGATGCGCCGCAGATCAAGCTTCTGATTCTCGCGATGCTGGCCATCGAGTGGATCCAGCGGCACCGTGCCCACCCGCTGGACATCGCCGCCCTGCCTCTGCCCGTCCGTTGGGCCAG
The DNA here is from genome assembly GCA_009928955.1 of Opitutia bacterium. GTDB lineage: Bacteria > Verrucomicrobiota > Kiritimatiellia > CAIQIC01 > Lenti-01 > Lenti-01. The sequence goes on from SABN01000003.1 coordinate 5,316, forward strand.
CTACTACGCGCTGGCTTCCGTGATCCTGGTTTTCGGGACGTTCCAATCCACGACCTTCATTTACTTCCAGTTCTGATATGAAGTTTCCTATGCCATATCGGTTCGCGCTCCGCACCCTGCTGTGGGCGCTCCCGCTTGGACTGCCGGTGGCGGCCTTCGAGCTGAGCCTGTGGCGGGCCGGCGAGACGACGCCCATCGGGGAGATCTGCACGGTCCTGGCGGCCCGTCCCGACGCGCTCTTCGGGCGCCAGTTTTTCGACCAGGGCCTCTACCGGTTCAAGTGGGTTTCGATCCTGCAGCGCAATCCCGCGATGATTGCGCTGGGCAATTCGCGCGTGATGCAGTTCCGCCGGGAAATGTTCGGAGCCCGGTCCGCCGACTTCTTTAACGCCGGCGGCATGATCCAGCATGTCCGCGATTTCGAGCAGTTTGTTGAAATCCTGCCGGCGGATACCCGCATCGCTTGCGTGATCCTGAGGGTCGAGTATTCGTGGTTCAACGATTGCACGGCCATCGTCGCGGAACGCACGCGAGTCTTGGCAAAGTCCATCCGCTCCGACGAGGGCCTGGATGGATTTGCCCACGGGCACGTGTTCCAGCAGGTGTTGCGCAACGGGCTGACGCCGGATTTGTCGCGTCCCTCCTGGGCGGTGCTCGCCGGGGCGTGGCGGGGCGGAGACGCAGCCGCGGTGAATGCCTGGGGTTTCATGGCGCGAAACCGCCACGCGGGATTCCGCTCGGACGGGAGTTTCGAATATGGACTTTCCGCGCCCGGCGACTGGACGTTCCAAGACCGCGAACATCCGACCGTGATCGAGCGCATCAAGACCGGCACCCGGGGGTTTGAACCGATGGTCGCGCTTTCGGAAGATCGCGTGGAGCGGTTTCTGGCTTGCGTGCGGGCCTTGAAAGCGCGCGGCATCACCGTGCTCTGTTTTGCGCCACCCTATCCCTCCGCCGCAATCGCGGCGCTCGAGGCAAGCCCGGACCAGCAGGGCGGCTGGCGGCAGTACCGGGAGGAATTGCCTGCGCGCATCCGCGGGGCAGGGGCGGTATACGTTGACACTTCCACGCCGGGCGCGTTGGGCATGGACGACCGTTGCATGCGGGACGGCCTGCACGCGATGGAGACCTTTCACGTGCGGATCCTCGTGGCCCTGGCGGGCCAGCCCGGCGCCGATACTGCCGGGCTTGACCCCGCATTTTTGCGGCGGCTGATCGACGACCCGCGTTCCAACCCGTGGTTCCCGAACTACGGAGGAATCCAATGATCTTTTTCCCACGAGGTGGCCCATGTGCGGCATAGGATTCTGTTCCGGAATCCCGGACGTGACGGATGCCCTCGCGCGAATGGCCGCGGCGATGCGCCATCGCGGACCAGACGACCGCGGGTTCGCCCTTGTCGCCGGGTCCTCCGCCGGCCTCGTGAACACGGCCCGGGGGGAACGGGTCGATGAGGACGCGTTGCTGGCCGCGCTGAAGTCCGGGCATCTGGCCGGGGCGGCCGTGGACGTGCTGGCGGCGGAATCCTCGGTGAACTTGCCGGAACATCCGCTCGGGGCCTTCGCGCGCGCCGACGACCGGCTGAGCCTCACGCCGCACATCGGGGGCTGCATCCGCGAATCGATGGAGCGCACCGAAGTGTTCATGTCGCAACAACTGCGGTCTTGCCTGCCTTCAACGGATGCGGAATGAGGAATTGGACAGAAGGGTGGAATCATGCCGGGAATTTTCTTTGCCATAGCAACTGATGGAACGCCACTCGACAGCGCATGGCTGGAAACAGGACTGAAGCGCTTAGCTTCCTTCTCTGGAACGGCGCAAACGGCATCCGCTTCGCCCGGGTTGTTCGTCGGTCTGCATTGCGTGGGCTTGTTGGGCCACAGCCATGCCCGGCGGAATGCCCTTGAATGTTGGGCGTATGGACTGGTTTTGCCCATGGAATCCCGCCAAGCGGGCGGCGAAACGTGTTCTTCCGCCGAGCACGCCCTTCAAGCCTATGAAAAGCACGGGGTGGGGTTCAGCCAGCACCTCCAGGGCGAATTCCAAGTGGTGCTGCGCGACGGCGAAACGGTGCTGGCGGCCAACGACCGATTTGGCCTTCGGCCCTGGTATGCCTGCAAACAGGCCGGATGCCTGATCCTCTCGCCCGCCGTGAAGGGGCTTCTCCCCTTGTTGCCCGGCGCGCCCGAGTTGGATCCCGTTTCAGTGGCGGGATTCCTCACCTTCAACAAGATCCGTCTGGGAAACCGCACCATGGTCAAGGGGGTGGAGGTATGGCCTCCGGCCTCACTGCTGATCCAGACAAAAGGAAAACCGGTTTCGCAACGGTCCACGTGGACGTTCCAATACAACGATTCCATGTCCGAAGAGCCGGCTTCGGACTCCGCCATCGATGCATTGGTTGTCGCCTATCGGGAAGCCATGCGCCGGCACGCGGCCGTCCAAGCCGGTCGCCGCGTGGGAATTTCATTGAGCGGTGGATTGGACTCGCGAACCATGGTGGGCGCGTTGGCCCCCGATGAAGCCAAACGGTTCAGCGCGCACACCTACGGGTTGTCCGATTCCGATGAAGTGTTGCTGGCGGGGCAGGTGGCCTCCACGGCGGGCATGCCCCACTTCTTCTATCCCATGGAGGCCGATGACTTCATCCGGCATGCCGACGTCACGGCGGATGTGAGCGACGAAATGGATCTGTTCGTTCAAGGCGCCCAACATCTCTGGCTTGTCCCGGCCGCCGCATCCGTTGATGTGATGATGACGGGCTTGGATCTGGATGTGACCCTGGGCGGGATTTACCTCACGCCCGATGTCCTGGGTGCGCGCAACGACGTCGAGGTCCTCGACCTGCTCCGCAAGCGCAACCGGATCTTCACCGAGGAGGAATTGGGCCTCTTGGCGGGGCCGTCGCTCCGCAACGACCGGCAGGCGCCGTATGATTTCGCCCGGGACCTGATCCGGGCGCTTCCGCAGAACCATCCCGCCGCCAAATACGATCTTTTCATCAACCAATACAGCATGCGCCGGGTGATTTTCGCCCGGTACGGCCAGATCCGCAACTACATGGAAACGGCAACGCCGATGCTGGACTACCATTTCATCGATTTGGTGTTGAAGTTGCCCACCCGGCAACGGGCCGGACATGCCACGTTCCAGCCCTTCCTCAACCGCCTTTGCCCCGAACTGTGCCGCATTCCGTATCAACGGACCACGTTGCCTCCCTGCGTCCCGGTCCGTTTCTGGGCCGACGCGGTCCGCATCGAGCAGGAGCGCGAAAAACTGTATTTTCGCATCTGGCGCGAAACCCACGGCGAGATCCGGGTCCCGTACCGCCGTTATTACACGAATTTCGACGAATGGCTGCGTGAATCCCCCGCCTGGATTTCGTTTGCGGATCAACGGCTTCTCGACCCGGCCGCTCGCATCTATGGCATGGGGATTGCGGAGCCCCAGGCCGTCCGGCGATTCGTGGAGGAACATCGCCAAGGCCAGGTGTCGCGGCGCCAGCAGATCGTTTGCCTTCTCAGCCTGGAGGCCTACCTCCGCCGCTTTTTCGATGCGCATGAATGAGGAGGTCGAAATGTTCCGTGCGAATGACAGGACATCGGCGCCCCTTGCGGATCGGCGCCATCCATTGCCTTGCGGGAAACCACCATGTGCGGCATCTTAGGATATTGGGAGGCGAAGCGGGGCGCCTCTGCGCTGCTCCCGCGCCTGCGGGACGGGCTGGATCTCATCCGGCATCGCGGCCCCGATGACCAGGGGATCTGGACGGAGGATCCGCATCCCGTGGGCTTGGCGATGGTGCGGCTATCCATCCAAGACCTCAGTTCGGCCGGGCACCAGCCCATGCTCGGCGGAAACCAGCGCTTTGTCATCGTTTACAACGGTGAAATTTTCAATTTCAAGGAACTCCGCCCGGCGCTGGAATCGCAGGGCGTGCCGTTCCACAGCCATACCGACACGGAGGTTTTGTTGAACCTGTGGCACCGGGAAGGGGCCGCCTGCCTGAACCGGCTCAACGGCATGTTCGCGTTCGCGCTGTATGATCGGACGGAAAAAACGCTCCATCTCGTTCGCGACCGGTTTGGCATCAAACCGCTCTATGTGGCCACCGGTTCCGGCCGCCGGGTGTTCTGCTCGGAAATCAAAGGCCTGCTGCCCTGGGCGCGTTGTGGCGACTTCCCCGGTTGGGAGTTGAACGAGGATCGCCTGGGCGAATACATGCTGTTCCGCCACGTGGCCGGACGCGAAACCCTGATCCGGTGCGTGGAGCGAGTCCTTCCCGGCGAGCATTGGACGATCCGCGAGGATGGGACCACGACCCGCGAGCTTTGGTACGACCTCAATGCCCGGGCGCTCGAACTGGAGCCCGATCCGGACGCTCCCTACGATGAATGCGCCGCCAAGGAGGAAATCGGGGGGCTGCTGCAGGATGCCATCCGGTTGCGAATGATCAGCGATGCGCCGGTCGGCATATCGTTGAGCGGGGGCGTGGACAGTTCGCTCGTGACCTGCTTGCTCCGTCAACACCGGCCCGAGCCGATCAACACCTATTCCATCGTGTTCGATCCCGAAGACGCCTGCGGGCGCAACGACATCGACGAATCCCCCTTTAGCCGGTGGATCGCGGAAAAGTGCTCCACCCGGCACCATCCGATCCGGCTGAAGGAGGAAGAGTTCTGCGCCCTGTACCTGAAGGCGGCTTGGCTCAACGATGAGCCGATCAATTTTCCAAACTCGCTGGCGGTTCACCTGTTCTCTCGCATTGCGCGGCCGGAATGCACGGTTCTTCTGGGCGGCGAAGGGGCCGACGAAGTGTTCGGGGGGTATTCCTTTTTTGCCGACCGGAACAAGCTCGCGCCGATGAAACATGCGGTGTTGACCCCGGAATTCGCGGATCCGCTGGTCCGCGCTTCCTCTTATCAACTGCCTTGGCACGACCATGTGCTTGCCTTGCCCCTGCGTTCTCCGGTAAAAAAAGAAATCGTGCTGTGCATGCACACCTACTTGCAATCGGTTGAAAACCGGCTGGACAAGATGTCCATGGGGGCCAGTCTGGAGTTCCGGGTTCCTTTCTTGGATTATCGGGTGGTGGAGGCGGGACTGAAGCTTCCGGCCGAAGGGTTGGTCAGCCCTGGCGGCGTCACCAAGGCCGTCATCAAGCGCCTGGCCGAGGACCATATGCCGCGAGAGCAGATTTATCGGAAAAAGCTGGGGCTCAGCACGCCGCTGAATGAATGGATGGCCAATCCGGCGCGCCTCGGGCATCATCTGGATCTCCTCCGCCCGCATCCATTCCTGCGGATGGAGGGCATCCGCGCTCTTCTGCGCGCCCACCGCGCGGAGCCCGACACCCGGATCCATTCCAAGACCGGGAGGCTTTGGCTTCTGCTCAATCTGGAAGTGTGGCATCGGATGTTCATCGAGCAGATGCGCCCCATGGACGATGGGTGACGCGCCCGGGAAGCCTATTCGCTGGAATCCAATGAATCTCCATGTGCCGCAAAACAAAGAGGACCCCATGAATCGCATTTTTCTTCCGATCGAAATCAAAGTGCGGGAATTCCACAGCAAATTGCTGTTCGCCCTTTTTGCGGCGGAGCGTGGATTCGAGACCGTGTTGGGGGGGCAGTTGGAGTTGATTGACCGCATGCCCCGCCTCGGAAACGGGATCTACATCGATAAAAGCACGGCCATCACCAAGCGGGAATGGTTCAAGAAGTGCCGGCAAATGGGGAATTACGTGGCGGCTTGGGACGAGGAGGGGTTGCTGTACCTGGACGATGAGGTGTATCACGCGACCCGAATGGATCCGGAATCGTTCGGGATGACGGATTTGTTTTTCACCTGGGGGCCTCATCACACCCGGACCATTTTGGCGAAATATCCGGACGCGGCGGACCGCGTGGTGCCGGTGGGCAATCCCCGGATGGATTTGTTGAGGCCGGAGTTCATCGGATACTGCGACGACCGTGTGGCGGAACTGCGGCGCAAGCATGGACGGATGATCCTGATCAACACCAATTTCGCCAGTTACAATTATGCCAAAGGGCCCGAGGCGGCGGCCAAGTTGAATGATCCCTATCCGATCAAAAGCATGCGCGCGCTCACGGAGGGATGGGCTCAGTTTCAAAAAGAGGGGTTTGAATCCTTTGCGGCGGCGGCCCAGGCGATCTATGACGCGTTCCCGGACCACACGGTCGTCATCCGGCCGTGTCCGTCGGAAGCCAGCGGGCCGTGGCGCCAGCTGTTCGATGGCAAGGAGCGCGGTTTGGTGTCGAAGGAAGGCAATGTCATCGATTGGATTCATGCCGCCGAGGCCTCGATGCAGTTCAATTGCACGACCGGGGTGGAGGCCTATTTGATGGGCAGCCCATCCGTGGCCTATCGGCGGGTGAGGTCCCCCGTCTATGACACGCCGCTTAGCATCGCCTGCAGCCTGGAGGCGTTCACCGTCGAGGAATTGCTGGCGCAATTGCGCCGCATCGTCGATGCCGTTGCCGGAGGGAAGCCCCGGCCCCGGCCGATGTCAACGATCGCGGTGGGGGATTATATGGCGGCGCTGGATGGCGCCACCTCCTGCGAGCGGATTCTCGCGGAAATCCAGCGCCGGGATTTCAGCCCCAGGCCTTATGCGCTGCCCGCCCTTCCGCTCATCAAGCGAATTTGGCGCGCTTGGCTTCGCGTGGTTCGACGGCCGGATCCGTTGGACATCCAGTATTACCGGGAGAAATTCCCCGGTTTCTCCGTGGAAGAAGCGCGCGAGGTCGCGTTGGCGTTTTCGCGCGCCACGGGACGGTTCAAGAACGTCCGCATCGTTGGCGCCGGCCGCAACATCATCCGCGTTTGCCCCATATGAACGCCGCCGAATCGATGCTCGTCCCGTCCGGCCCCGCGCGATCTCCCGGGCGGTCCGGCATCGCGGCCGTCTTCGCCTACTTTGTTGGCCGTTATCCGGGGCGGACGATCGTTTCCATCCTATGCCTTGTTCTTTCGGGCGTCGCGGAAGGGGTGAGCATCGTGCTGTTCATGCCCCTGCTGCAGCGGCTAACCGAAGGCGACATGACGGCGGGGGGGCGGTTGGGCGACGGGGTGTTCGCGCTGTTCGATGCCGCCGGAATCGCGCCGACGCTGCCGGCGCTGCTGGGGTTCATCGTGGCGGGTTTGGCCCTGAAGGGCGTGCTCTTTTGGGCGGCCATGAGCAAGGTCGGAGGCACGGTGTCCAGCGTGACCACGGACCTGCGGCTGGATTTGCTCCGGGCGATGATGCGCGCGCGCTGGAGCTATTTCACCAATCAGCCGGCGGGGCAGTTCGCCAATGCGATCGCCTCCGAGGCGCTCAAGGCCTCCGGCGCCTACTTGAGCGCCGCCTACATCCTTGCCTGTGCGGTTCAGCTTGCGGTCTACGCGGCGCTGGCTTTTCTGCTTTCATGGCAAACGGCGCTGGCCGGACTGGGAGCCGGGCTGCTGTTCGTGGGGTTGATGCACCGGCTCATCCTCGTCAGCCGGCGGACGGGAAAGCAGCAGGTGGCCTTGCTCAAATCCGTGACCGGACGCATTGTCGACATGCTCCATGGCTTGAAGCCGATCCGCGCGATGGCGCGCGAGTCGGCTCTGGTGGATTACCTGGAGGCGGAGGCGGAAGCGCTCAATTCCGCCCAACGGACCGAGGTGCGCGCCGCCGCCGCGGTTGCGGCCGCGCAGGAGCCGGTGATGGCCGCCGTCATGGCGCTCGGTCTCTATGTCGTGATGGGATGGAACCTGATGCCGTTCTCCGCCCTGCTCGTTCTCGCGTTCCTCTTTTCGCGCCTGTTCAACCAGGTGAATCAGATGGTGCAGCATTACCAGAGGTTCGTCTCGTATGAGAGCGCCTTTTTCTCCATTCGCGGACGGATAGACGAGGCGGAAGCCCGGCGCGAATCGGCTTTGGGCTCGCCGCCGCCGCGACCGCTGCGGCGCGGAATCTCGCTGCGCGGAGTGGTCTTCCGCTATGGCGACCAAGTCATCCTGAATGGCCTCACGCTCGAATTGCCCGCGCGGAGTTGGACGGCCTTGATCGGCCCCTCGGGAGCGGGGAAGACGACGCTGCTGGACCTGATTGCCGGGCTTCAAACCCCCCAAGGGGGGGAAATCCTGCTGGACGATCAGCCGCTTTCGGAAACCTCGCTGGTCGGTTGGCGGCGGAATATCGGCTATGTGCCGCAGGAAATGCTGTTGCTCCACGGCTCCGTGCTTTCCAATGTGACGCTGGGCGAGCCGGATCTCACGCGCGCGGACGTGGAAAACGCGCTGCGCGAAACGGGCGCGTGGGAGTTCGTGGCCGCGATGCCGCAGGGGATGGATACGCCGGTGGGGGAGAGGGGCTCGCGCCTTTCGGGCGGGCAGCGGCAGCGCATTGCTCTGGCCCGGGCGCTGGTGCGCAAGCCGGAACTGCTGATCCTCGATGAAGCCACGGCTTCGCTCGATCCCGAAACGGAGCGGGCCTTGTGCGAGACCTGGGCCCGCCTGGCGCGCACGACGACCATCCTCGCCATTTCTCATCAGCCCGCCGTGGCGCAGGCTGCGGACCGGGTGTACGAAGTGCGCAACGGCATGGCCGTGCCGGTGCGGAAAGGAGCGGGGATGGCATGAGCACCATCGTCGAGTTCATGGGATTGCCCGGATCTGGCAAAAGCGCGCTGGCGCGGTTGTTGCTTGCGGAGTCGAAGAGAAGTGGATCCTGCGCTTGGCTGCCGAACGACGCGGCGCTGGTCCGGTGCCTTCGTCGACGGAATGACGGCGTGTTGAGGAACGCATTGAAGAAACTTCCGCCGCCCGCATGGGAATCCCTTTTCGGAAGCCGCCATACGCTGGCGGAATTGACCCGATTTGCGGGATCTCACCCGGCGCTGTTCGCCTTTGTTTTTGAAGTCTTGAACCGCCGTCCGATGCCGTTGGATTGGCGGACCTGCATTCTCCATGCGTTTTTCAAGAAGGCCGCCGAACGGCTGCTGATGGATGAATTCTTGTCCTCCGGCGAAAAGGTGTTTGTCGAGGAGGGGTTCGCGATGGGCGTTTTCACCTTGTTGGACGGCCTGTCCGGCCCCCCGAACGAAGAAGATGTCCAGCGGTATTGCCGGCATATGCCGGTTCCGCAGGCGGTCATCTGGGTGGACGTCGATCCCGCCCAATGTGCCGCGCGCCTGAAAAAGAGGATCGAGTTGCCTTTGCTGTGGGCGGGGTGCTCGGCGGCGGCCTTGCTGGATCGGCTGTCCGATGGCCGGCGCTGTTTGGAAATCGCCGCGAGCGAAATCGGGGCGCGGAACATTCCCGTCGCCCGGATTTCGAACCCGGACGGCCGTCTCGATGGGGTGTGGCCATCCGCCTGGCAGTGGGTGCTGAGCGGGATGGCTTCGGGATCGGTCTCCCTATGAGCTTGCGCGTCTGCATGGTGATCTACCACTACTGGCCCGGACCGGAGGGGGGGACCGAGCGGCAGTGCCGCCGGTTGGCCTCCGCCTTGTCGCGGCGGGGAGTGGCCTGCACCGTGTTGACCGCGCGGACGGATCGCGGCGCGCCGGCGCGCGCGCGGGACGGCGAAGTGCGCATCGCGCGCATGCCGATCCTGGAGGGAGTGTTGCGTCGTCCGGCCTTGGGCCCGGGGCCGGGGGCGCGCGCCGCCGGAACGGCGTCCGCTTCGCGGTCTCCGGGCCGGGCCGCCCGCCTCGCCGCCGCCGGGGTGGCGTGGCTCAACGCGCTGGGCTTCCAGGTCGCGGGCGCCCTGTTCTTGTGGCGCCACGCGCGGGAGTTCGATGTGATCCACGTGCACACCTCCGAGTGGATCGCCGGGTGGGCCGTGTGGGTCGGCCGCCGCATCCGGCGTCCGGTGCTCTGCAAGGGGGCGACCACGCCCGCCCTGCCGCCCTCGACCCGGCGCGTGCCGTTTGGGCGGATCTGGGACCGCGTGCGGATCGAGGCGGAATTCGTGGCCTTGAGCGACGCCATGGCCTCGGGCTTGAAGGCGGCGGGCGTTCCGGACCGGCGGATCCGCGTGATTCCCAACAGCGTGGAACTTCCCGATCTGAGCGGGCGCCGCGAGGAGGCCGGACGGGTGCTGTACGTCGGCAACCTGACGCAGAACGAGTGGAAGGCCTTCGACGTGTTGTTCGACGCCTGGGCGAAGGTGCATGCCGCGGGGACGGGCGCGCGGCTGCATGTGCTGGGCGGGGGCGATCCGGCGCCTTGGAAGCGCTATCTGGATGAGCGCGGATGCCGGGCTTCCGTCGTCTTCGAGGGCTTCGTGCGAAACCCGGACGAGCAATATGCGCGCGCCGCGTTGTTGGTGCTTCCTTCGAGACAGGAAGGCATGTCGAATGCGCTGCTCGAGGCGCAAAGCTGGGGAATCCCGGCGGTCGTTTCCAATATTCCGGCGAACCGATCGGTCGTGGACGAGGGCGTCAATGGGCTCGCTGTGCCCGTCGGCGAGGCGGAGGCTTTGGCTTCGGGCATCCTGCGTCTGCTGGGCGACGCGCCCTTGCGCATCCGTCTGGGGCAGGCCGCCCGAAGCCGGATGGAAGCGGGATATTCCATCGATTCCGTGGTGGAAAAAACCCGGAAGGCGTACCAAGCGCTGTTGCGTGGTCCGGACGGGATCCCGGCAGGCGGGAGGAGGCCATGAAGCGGTTCCTCGCATATGGAGGCGGCCCAGACGGCGCCTCCGCGCCAAGCCGCCCGGATGGGTTTTCGGCAATGAAGGAGAGCAAGCGGTTTGAAGGAGGGTTTCGGCATGTGTGGCATTGCAGGATTTGTTAGTCGAACCCCCCTTTTCGAGGAAACCCGGTTGCGGGCAATGCGCGACACCCTCGCGCACCGCGGGCCGGATGATGCGGGGCTCGCGCTCTGGGACGAGGGGGGGCGGCCGGTGGGCGAGGGCGAACCCGGCGTGGTGGGGCTGGCGCATCGGCGGCTGAGCATCATCGACCTGTCCGCGGCCGGGCATCAGCCGATGTCCAACGAAGCCGGCGACGTCTGGATCTGCTACAACGGCGAATTCTACAATTTCGGAGACTACCGCCAGGAACTCGAGCCGCGGCACGCCTTCGCCTCGCACACCGACACGGAGACGATCCTCCATCTCTTTGAGGAGCATGGACTGCCGGAGACCCTGCGGCGCATGAACGGCATGTTCGCGTTCGCGCTGTGGGATTCGCGCGCGAAGAAGCTCTTTCTGGCGCGGGACCGGCTGGGCAAGAAGCCGCTGTACTACGCGCATCTGCCGGACGGATCGTTGATCTTCGCCTCGGAGATCAAGGCGTTGCTGGCCTCCGGCAAAGTCGCCGGGAAATCTTGCGATCCGTCCGCGCTCGTTCAGTTCTGGACCTATGGCTATGCCACCGGAAGCCGCACGATCTTCCCGCAAATCCAGCGGTTGCTGCCGGGGCATTATGCCGTCTGGCAGGAGGGCCGCCTGGAAACGCATGAATATTGGGACTGTCCTTTTGGCCTCGGGGAACTCCGGAAAGAACCCCTGCCCGCGCTGGCGGATGAGCTTGAGGCGCTGCTGTGCGATGCCATTCGCCTCCGGCTGGTCTCCGACGTGCCCGTTGGCCTCTTCCTTTCCGGCGGGATCGATTCCAGCCTGATCGCGGCCCTCGCGAGCAAGGGGGTCGGGGTCGACCTGAACTCGTTCACCATCGGATTCGCCAGCCAGGCCTTCGACGAGGCTCCGCACGCGGCGGCGATCGCGCAGCACCTGGGCCTGTCCAATCGCGTCCTGCCCGTGGACGAGGATCTGCTGCCGCAGGTGGAGGCCATCGCCCGGCAGTTCGACGAGCCCTTCGGCGATTCGTCGGCGATCCCGACCTATTTCCTTTCAAAGCTGGCGCGGGCGCACGTGACGGTGGCGCTGACGGGCGACGCCGGGGACGAGCTGTTCGCCGGGTATCGCGTGTACGCGAAGGCGCTGCAACTGTGGGGGGATGCCCGGCAGCGCCGGATGTTCGACGAGCCGCGCACCCTGCTGCGCCGGGCGATGGATGAGGTGTTCCGGCATGTCAACCGCCATCGCCTCGGCACCGTTGTCGAGATGCAAATGAGCCCCCGCCGTCTGCGGCGCGTGCTTTCCGGCAAAGTCTGGCGGGAACTGTCCGGCCGCAATCCGCATGCGGATCGCGAGAGCTGGTATCCCCGCGTGGCGGGGGCCGATCTGTTGAGCCGGTTGCAGTATATGAACATCAAGACCTATCTCGTGGACGACATTCTGGTGAAGGTCGACCGAATGAGCATGGCCTGGGCCTTGGAATGCCGGTGTCCGTTCCTGGACCATCGCGTCGTGGAATTCGCGGCGCGGCTTCCCTACGAGGCCAAGATCGACGAACGGGGGCGGCAAAAAAACATCCTGCGCCACATCCTGCGGAAATACGTGCCCGACCGGCTGGTGGACCGGCCGAAAAGGGGGTTCGCGGTTCCCTGGGCCGAGTGGTGCCGTGGCCCTTTCGGATCGGAACTCCGGGAACGATGGAGCCGGCAGCGCAATGGCTATCATCGGCCGGAAGCGGCCGGTTTCCTGTTTCCGGCAGATCGAGACGGCGATGCGTTTCACCAGTGGCATGCGTATTGCGCCTTGCTGCATTTTGAGGCACAATGAAACCATGATTGCTGACCAAGATGTTTGCGCGTGCCGGGCAAGCGTCCGGCGAGCCCGGCGGAATGCGAGGCGTTGATGCACACGGCTGGAATGCAAGGGAACCGGGGCCTGCGGGTTCAATCTGAAGGAGCGTCATCATGAATGCGACCGAGGGCCGGCATGGCTGGAGAGGCCTGAGATCCGCCGGAAGCCGGAGCGGGAGGCTGGTGGCCTCCGCGTGGATGGCATGCCTGGGCGTCTATGTCGGACTCTTGTGGTCGGGCGTGGCGTGGCGCGTCGGATTTGAAGCCCGGTATGATTCCCTGTTCCTGCCGTTCATCCTGGCCGGGATTTTCATTCTTTTCGCGAACCTTCCACGCCGGGTCGCGTTCCTCGGCCTGACGCTGCTTTCAACGGCGCTATGCGGATTGGTTCTTTCGGGGGTTTGGCGGAGCGGCGTCTCCGACCATTCCACCGTTGCGGGATTGTATCCATTCAGCGATGCCGCCGGATATGTCCAAGGCGCCCTGCAGGTTCTGCATGGCGAAGCCCTTGATGAATTTTGCTCCCGGCGCCCGCTCTCGACCGGCATTTGGGCGGTTCTGCTCTTTCTGACCCGGGAGAACATCAAGCATGGCATGGCCGCGATGGTTTTCCTGTGCGCGCTGAGCCTGGTGCTGCCCGTGCGCGAACTGGTCAAAACCCGCGGGTGGGCCGCAGGCTATCTGCTCTTTCTCGGGTTGTTCTTGTACTACCGGAGATTCATTGGAACCACGCTGAGCGAGAATCTCGGCTTGACGCTGGGCTGCCTCGGGTTTGCGATCATCTGGCGGGCGGCGAGGACCGGCAGAAGGAACCTGGTGCCGATCGGCCTGGTCATCCTGACCCTGGCCATGAATGCCCGGGCGGGAGCTTTCTTTGTGCTGCCCGCGCTGGCCCTCTGGGCCGGGATCGAATGGCGGGGGGAGCGGCGATTCAGCGCGAGGACTTTCGTTCAGGCCCTCGCGGCGATCGCCGCGGGGTTCGCCTTGAACTGGTGCGTGCTGAATCGCCTCGGGCAGACCGAGGGATACCAGGGCAACTTCTGCTATGTCGCGTATGGGCTTACCCATGGCGGCGACTGGACCCTTGTGAATGAACAGCATCCGGAGGTGAAGGAAATTCCGGCCATGGAGCGCTCCCACAAGATCTATTCCATGGCCTTCCGGCGCTTTCGCGAAAAACCATGGATTCTCGCGTCCAGCATCGCGGCGGCCTACAAGGATTTCCTTTTTTCCCCGATGGGGGCCTATTCCTTTGTGAACATCGCCATGAGCAGATCCATCCTGCATTCGCCGGAAGAAATTTCCTTGCAGGCGCTTCTGTCGGGAAAAAAGGTTTCTGCCATCGGGCGGGAGATGCTGCAGAATCACTGGAAGTATCTCCAGATCCTGGCGACCGCCGCCACTTTCGCGCTCCTGTCCCTTTTGGCGCTTGTGGGGATCGCGCATCTTCGCCGGGCGCGCGCGCGGGATCGGAATCTGATGATATTCGGCTGGCTGGGGATCCTGGCTTCCGTTCCATTCGCCAGGCCGACCGAGGCCGACTTGATGCGGGCCTATGCGGTGACGATGCCGCTGTTCATCGCGCTTCCCGCCACGGGGCTGGCATGGCTTGCCGCCCGGAAGGCGGGGCGCGAGCCCCCCGCCGTTCCGGATGAACCTCCGGGCAAAATGGAGGAAATGGGATTTCGCGCGCTGCTGGGCCTGGTGATCTTGGCGTTGGTGATCTCTCCAATTGCGCTGGGGCTTTGGGCCCCCTCGCGCGTGGCGGGAGGGGGGGCGGCGGACCGGCCCCGGTTGAAGATCATACCGGGTTCGGTGGTCGCGCTGGTTCCCGAAAGGCGATTCTCCGCGTGGGGATCCCAGATCGCCATCCGCGATGTCGCCCGGAATCACGGCATTCATTCGCTGGCCAATGCCGATTCCGCCGCCGAGATCAGGGCGTTCTCGGCGGGGGATTGCCTCGCCATGTACTACGAGATGCGGAGCGCGACATATCGGTATATTTTGCTAGAGCAGGAAGAAGTGGAACGGTATGGTTGCGGATGGTTCTCGTCAGCCATAGAGCCGTTCCTGGCCAATGGGGGAAGAACCCTGTGGCATAAGCTCGGCGCTCCGGCCGAATGATCTTTCATGGGTTGCCGCCGCCCTTTTCGAATATGGCGACGGGCCAGGCGCCTGCCGGTTTCCCGCGGGATGCTGGATGAGCGGAGACGGAAGAGGAGAACAGCGTGAATACGGAAGCAGCGGACATGCAGGGTCAGGGCAATGTGACGCGGGAGGTCTTTACCCGCAAGCGAAGATGCCACTGGGATGACGTGGCTCGATCGGATTCTTTCGGGCGGGCGGGCGGGAAATACTATCACCAACGGCTGAAGCAAGTATACCGCCTGCTGATTCACAAGGATCTGCGCGTGCTCGAAGTCGGCTGCGGCCGGGGAGATCTTCTGGATGCGGTGCGGCCGAGCGCGGGGGTGGGCCTCGACTTTTCCCCGGAAATGATCCGCCGGGCGCGGGAGGCCTATCCGGGACTCACGTTCATGGAGTTGGATGCCCATGCCCATTTTGACGAAGAACAGAAATTCGATGTCATCATCATCTCCGACCTGGTCGACGATCTGTGGGACGTTCAAACGGTCTTTGAGCGCGTTCGCGAACACTGTCATCCCGGCAGCCGGATTATTTTGAACTTCTACAGCCGCCTGTGGGAAATGCCGTTGAAACTGGTCCAGAAACTGGGGCTGGCCACCCCGACGCTGCCGCAGAACTGGCTGACGCTCGATGATGTCGCCGATCTGTTGTATCTGGCGGATTTCGAGGTGATCAGCAGTTGGCAGGAGATCCTGTGGCCGGTCCGGACTCCGGTCATCGACGGAATCTTCAACCGGTTTCTGGTGAAGATGTTTCCTGCCAGCCTGTTTGCCCTTACCAACATCGTGGTTGCCCGTCCGCGGCCGGTTGCCCCGCGGCCGGCCGAACGAAAGCCCTCGGTCTCCATTGTGGTGCCCGCCCGGAACGAAGCCGGGAACATCGGCCCGATCTTCGAGCGGACTCCGGTGCTTGGCGGCGGAACGGAATTGATATTCGTCGAGGGCCATTCCTCGGACAACACCTATGAGGAAATCGAGCGGCAGATCGCCGCGCATCCGCACCGACCCTCAAAAGTGTTCCGGCAGAAAGGGATCGGCAAGGCCGATGCCGTGCGGCTCGGGTTCGAGAATGCGACGGGGGACATTTTGATGATCCTGGACGCCGACATGACCGTTGCGCCTGAAGATCTCCCGAGATTCTACGATGCGATGGTCTCCGGCCAGGCCGAGTTTGCGAATGGCGTGCGCCTGGTCTATCCCATGGAGGACAAGGCCATGCGGTTCCTGAACCTCCTCGGCAACAAGTTCTTCACGTGGGCGTTCTCGCGGCTGCTGAGGCAGCCGATCAAAGATACCCTGTGCGGGACCAAGGTGCTGTGGCGGAAGGATTATGACTTGATCGTGTCAAACCGGTCGTATTTCGGTGATTTCGATCCCTTCGGAGATTACGACCTGATATTCGGGGCCGCGAAACTGAACCTCAAAATGACGGACATCCCGATCCGGTACCGGAACCGGACCTATGGGTCGACTCAGATCCAGCGATGGAAACATGGTTGGTTGCTGCTGAAGATGGTTGCCTTTGCCGCCCGCCGGATCAAGTTTGTGTAACCGCAATGGGGTTTCTTTTCAATCTTCTCCGGCATCCGCTCACTCAGGGGATGGATGTGGACCATCCGGACACCACCGTGCGCCGGAGATCCGTCATCCGCGGGAAACCGTTTTTATGCCGCCTGTACCGCGAGTGGTACGACCTGGTCCGGCAGGCGATTCCCGGCGGGGCCGGCGACGTGGTTGAACTGGGCTCCGGCGCCGGTTTCATGAAGGAGGTGATTCCCGGCCTGATCACGACGGAGGTCCTTCCCCTCGAGGGCATCGATGTCCGGATCCCTTCAGAGGGAACCCTTCCGTTCGCCGACCGGTCTCTCCGCGCGATCGTCATGACGGATGTGCTTCATCACATCGGCGATCCGCGCAAGTTTTTTCGCGAGGCGTCACGAACCGTGCGCGCGGGCGGGGCCATCGTCATGATAGAGCCCTGGGTCACCTCCTGGTCGAAATGGGTTTACGCAAAACTGCATTCGGAGCCGTTCCGTCCCGATTCCGCGGAATGGGAGTTTCCCGACAGGGGGCCCCTCTCGGCCGCCAACGGGGCGCTCCCGTGGATCATCTTCGCGCGCGACCGGGCCCTCTTTGAGCGCGAGTTCCCTGAATGGCGGGTGGGGCGCATCAGTCCCATGATGCCGGTCGCCTATCTGCTTTCCGGCGGGGTGTCCATGCGGTCCTTGTGTCCCGGTTGGGCGTATGGGTTCTGCCGTTTTTTCGAGCGGATGCTGCAGCGGGCCGGCATTCGGGCGGCCATGTTCGCATGGATCGTCTTGGAGCGCCGGCCGGGTTCGCCGGAGGGGTCCGCCTGAAAAAGGCCGGCCTCGGCCGCCCGCTTGAAGCAAGGAGCCGGTGAATTATGAATACTAAAAGGGAAAGTCCGCTGGCGCGGTTCAGGGAAAAGTATGCGGGCCGTCTGTTCCACATTTGGATGGAAGAGTACATCGGCTGGATTCTCCGGTATCTGCCGTCGTTCGAAGGCATGCTGCTGCGGAGTGGCCTGTACCGCCTGTTGTTCAAATCGATCAAATCCTTTGCCACCATCTATCCCGGCGTCTATTTCACGCACACGTACGGGATCAGCGTCGGCCGCCGGTTTTCCATCAACACCGGGGCCATCATCGATGGCCGGGGGGGGGTGGCCATCGGCGATGATGTCATGATCGGCCCCCATGCCGCCATCTACTCATCGGGACACGACATGTCCCAGATGGACCGGCCAATGGCGGCCTGCAATCATGTCCTCAAGCCCGTGGTGATCCATGACGACGTCTGGATCGGCGCCAACGTGAGCATCCCCGGGGGAGTGACCATCGGGCGGGGCTCCGTGGTGGCGGCGGGAGCCGTGGTCGTCAAAGATGTCGAAGCGGGCACCATCGTGGGCGGCGTGCCCGCACGCGTGATTGGTTCCCGTTCCGCAAATGCGGCATCCGCGCGGTGTCCGCGCTGAGAGTTCACGGGTCTCCATTGTCAAAATTGCAAGAGGGTGTTCGTATGCGAATCGGCATGCTCGTGTGGTCATACTGGCCCGAACCCGAAGGGGGGGCGGAGCGGCAATGCCGTTTGTTGGTGCGCGAATTGACCCGCCGCGGGCATGCCTGCGCCATCTATGCGAGTTGCGCCGAGCGGCCGGGGATGGACTCGCCGGAACCGGGCCTCGCCCCGGTTGTCGAGCGGATGGGAGTTCTGTGTCCGCTGGAAAAGAAACTGCGCCGGATTTTGCCGAAATGGGGGCGGCGGTTGGGCGGGACGCCCCCGCTTGCGCTCGGGAAAGCCGTGGAGTTTTGGCTGTTGGCTCCCATGGTATGGCTGTCCCGCCTCTCGTTCCTTGCGGCTTTATGGGTGAAGGTGCGCCGCGGGAAACCGCCTCCGGTGGATGTGCTGCATGTCCATGAATCCGGATGGTTGGCCGGCGTGGGCGTCTTCTGGGCGCGCCGGTGGAACATACCCGTCCTGATCAAAGAAGCCACGTCGCCCGCATTGGGGCGCATCAGTTACGGAACTCCCTTGCGGCGCACTTGGGACCGCCGTCGGCGCGAGGCGGATGGCTGGGGGGCGCAAACTCCGGCGGTCCGGCGGCAATTGGAGGAGAAGGGCATTCCCGCCCGCCGCATCCATCTGATTCCAAACGGCGTGAGGATCCCTCCGTCGCGCGCCTGGCCGGATCAATCCGATTCCGTCGTGTACGTCGGGAACCTGACGCAGGGATCGGACTGGAAAGCGTTCGACGTTCTGTTCGACGCATGGATCCGGGTGGCCCAAGCCCGGCCGACCGCTCAACTGACCTTTGTTGGCGCCGGTGATCCCGCCCCTTGGATCCGAATGCTCCAGGCGGGCGGGCTGGCGCATACGGTTCGATTTGTGGGGCGCGCATATGACGCCGCGCCGCATTATGCATCCGCGGGAATATTCGTCCTTCCTTCCCGCGTGGAGGGCATGTCCAACGCCTTGTTGGAGGCGCAGAGCTGGGGGTTGGCCTGCGTGGTGTCGGACATCCCGGGCAATTGCGCCGTGGTGCGGGACGGCGTGAACGGCTTGGTCGTTCCGGTTGGCGATGCCGCGTCTTTGGCCGCCGCCATTCACCGGTTGCTGGAGGATGCCGGGCTGAGAAGGCGGCTGGGAGATCGCGCCCGCGACCAGGCGATGAAGGAATATGGCATTGACTCGGTTGCGGAAAGGTTGCTTCATATTTACGGTGAGATCCTGTCCGCGGGCGCAGGTTCCGGCTCTCCGGCTCCGGGCGCCGCTCGATCCCCTTGATCTGGATGGATTGCAGGGGAATGCGTTGGAAAACCAGGAATCGTTGGCAAAGGTGTCGCAGTGGAACTCAAAGATAAAAAAGTGCTGGTCACGGGGGCGGGCGGATTCATCGGCAGCCATCTGACGGAGATGTTGCTCCAACGGGGTTGCCGCGTGCGGGCGTTGGTCCGCTATAATTCGAAAAACAGCTGGGGCTGGCTGGACGATCCGGCGCGCCGCGCAGATCCGAACCTCGAGGTTGTCGCCGGAGATATCCGCGATGCCTCCGGCGTGATGGAGACAATGAAAGGCTGCGACGTCGTGTTCCACTTGGCGGCGCTGATCGGCATTCCTTTTTCCTACCATTCTCCGGACACCTACGTGGATACGAACATCCGGGGCACGCTGAATGTTCTGCAGGCGGCGCGCCAGTTGAATGCGGAGCGGGTGGTCATCACCTCGACGTCGGAAGTGTATGGCACGGCCCAATACGTTCCCATCGATGAAACCCACCCGTTCCAGGGTCAATCCCCGTACAGCGCGACGAAGATCGGCGCCGACCGCTTGGCCGAGTCGTTCCATCGTTCCTTCAACGTTCCGGTCATCATTGCGCGGCCGTTCAACACCTATGGCCCCCGGCAATCCGCGCGGGCGATCATCCCGACGCTGATCACGCAGTTGCTTGCGGGCCGCAAGCGCATCCAGGTCGGCAGCTTGGAGCCCACGCGCGATTTCAATTTCGTCCTGGATACGGCGGCCGGGTTCATCGCGCTGGCGAGTGCCGACCGCGCCGTCGGCCAGGAAGTCAACATCGCGACCGGCGAAGAATATTCGATCCGCCAGGTGGCGGAGATGCTGATTCAGGAAATCGATCCGGAAGCCGCGCTGATCGGCGATGAAGTCCGGGTGAGGCCTGCGGCGTCGGAAGTCATGCGCCTGTGCGGGGCCAACGCCAAAATCGCTTCGCTGACCGGCTGGCGGCCGACCCACACGTTGCGGCAGGGACTGCTGGCGACCGTGGAGTGGTTCAGAAATCCGGAAAACCGAGCCGGCTACAAGTCGGACATCTACAACATATGACAGGACGTATCATGAGAGCGGTCATTCTAGCTGGGGGAAAGGGAACCCGTCTGCTGCCCTATACCACCTTGATCCCAAAGCCGCTGGTGCCTTTGGGTGGAAAATATGCGATTCTTGAAGTCGTTGTCATGCAGCTCGCCCAATGTGGGTTCACCCACATCACCATGGCGGTAAATCATTTAAGCAATTTGATCATGGCATACTTCGGTGATGGATCTCGGTGGGGAATCCACATTGATTATTCCTGCGAAGACCGGGCGCTAAGCACCATCGGTCCCCTGACGCTCATCCGCGATTTGCCCGACGATTTTCTGGTCATGAACGGGGACATCTTGTGCGATCTGGACTATGGGAGCTTTCTCCGGCAGCATGTCCAAGGCGGCCAGTCGGTTTCCGTGTCGGCCTATCGGCGGGCGGTTCCGATCGATTTCGGAGTGCTGGAATATGATGGGGAAGGCCGCTTGACCGATTTCCGGGAAAAACCCGTGTTCTCGTTCGACGTCAGCATGGGCATCTATTGCCTGAACAAGCGCGTGATTCACGATCTGCCGAAAGGCGAGCCCTACGGGTTTGACCAGTTGATGCGCGACAGTCTTTCCTGCGGCCGAAACGTGGCGATCTGTCCCTTCAACGGATTCTGGCTGGATATCGGGCGCGCCGACGATTACGAGTCCGCCAACGAAAACTTTTCTTCGCTGGCCGAAAAACTGGGCTTGCCGCTATGAGGCGGATTCTCGTCACCGGCGCGAGCGGAGCGTTCGGCCCGTCGGTCCTCGCCGGGTTGTCCAGCCGGCCGGATTTCACAGTATTCGGGACTGACATGAATTGCCCCCCCGGAGGAATCGTCCGGCCCTGCGACATGCGGGATCGCGTGCAGGTGGAGGCCTTGCTGGGCGACATCCGCCCGGATGTGATCGTGCATTTGGCGGGCACGACGAGCGCCGAACCCGCCGATGCCTATGCGATCAACGTGGAGGTGGCGCGCACGCTGCTGGAAACCGTTGAGAAAAAGCACCGGGATGCGCGCGTGGTGTTGACCGGGTCGGCGGCCGAGTATGGGGTTGTTTCCCCGGCGGAAAATCCGATTCCCGAAACGCATGCCCTGGCGCCCGTTTCGATATATGGCCTGACGAAGGCGTGGCAGACCCTGCTGGCGCATTTTTTCACCCATCGGGGGGTGGAGGTCGTGGTGGCGCGGCCCTTCAACTTGGATGGTCCGGGGCTTTCGGATCGGCTTTTCATTGGACGGGTGCAACGACAGATTGAAGCGATCCTGTCGGGCAAGGCTGAAAAAGTGAAGGTGGGGCCGCTTTCCGCGGTGCGCGACTATCTCCGCTTTGAGGAGGCCGCCCTCCAATATGAGGCCATCGCCCGGTTTGGCGCCGCGGGGCAAGTTTACCATGTCGCCAGCGGGATCCCGGTCTCGATGCGAGAGGTCCTGGCCGGCCATCTCGAACGGCATGGCTTGGATTTCTCTTGTGTCGAAGAGGACGCCGTGAATTCCAACCGCAGCGGATACGATGTGCCCATGATCTATGCGGATACAACCCAAACCAGGCGGCTGCTGATGAAAATGGAGGAGGAATGAATTGGCATCCCCATCGGCGAAGAGAAGATGGGGGACCTGCCTGCATTTCCCGTCCGGACGGGACGGGACGGACTTCTGGAATCCTTCGGGGCGGCGGCCCGGTTGTGGCTTGAGCCGATGACCGGGTTCGCCGCATTCGCCTTTTTCCGGAAAACTCGCCGGGCAACGGGCATGCGCGAGACGGATGAGGAGGCGAGTTGCCATGCCACGTGCCGGCCATAGGGGTTGCGGATGAAAATCGCATTTTTCTGTTGGGAATTTCCGCCCGTGGGCTCGGGCATCGGGAGGTATGTGGCGGAAATGTCGTCCGCTTTGCGGGACATCGGGCACCAGACCGTGATCGCAACCAGCCGGGCCGCCGGGTGTCCGGAAAGGGAAGAAAGCGAATCGGGGATCATATATCGCTGTTTCGACCGGGCGGACATGCGGTCGAAATGGGTTGCGGAGCGGGTGCTGGACATCGCCCGGCGGCATGGCGCGGATTGGATCGAGGGGGCGGACCATTGGGGGGAATGCGCCCCCCTGCTGCGGCTCCGGAACCGTCCGCCGGTCGTGGTCAAAATGCACTACAACGATGTGCTGAAAACGCCGCGTCATGCGCAAGCATGGCGCCCGTGGCAAAAACCGATGATTGATCTGGCCTGTGTCCGGCAATGGCGGTCGATTCGGGCGGAACAAGATTGTCTGGAACATGCCGATATTCTGCTGGCCTCGTGTCAGAAAATAATGGATGAGGCGGAACGCCAACGCTTGAAAATGCCGAAGTTCCGAACGGTGGTGCCCAATCCGATTCCCTCGCTCCCCCACTGGGAAAACCGGGAGGCGGATTCGCCCACGTTGCTGATGGTGGGCCGCTGCGACATCGGCAAGGGGATCGGGTATCTTCCGAAATTGCTTTCAGAATTGGCGCCGGATTTCCCCGGATTGCGCTTGGAGATTCGCGGCGACGACAGCTATGCGCGCGGCCTCGGTTCCATGCGGGCTTGGCTGGAACGTCAGCTGGGCCCCCTGATGCGGCACGTCCGCTTTCTGGATTTCTTGGACCGCGAAGCGCTGGATGACGCCTATCGTCGCGCATGGGTTGTCATGGTGCCCTCCCGCTGGGATACGTTTCCCCAGGTGGTATTGGAGGCGATGGTGCGGAAGAAGGCGATCGCGGCCAGTCCGTTCGGTGGAATGCCGGAGATGCTGGCCGATACTTCCTGTGCGGTGGCGGAACCCTCCAGCCATGCCTTTGCCGGCGCCATCGCGCGCTTTTTGGATGACCCGGCGCGGCGCCGCCAAGCGGGCGAGTCGGCATGCCGGCGCGCGGCAAAAGCGTATGCGCCGGCGCAGGTCGCCCGGGACTATGTTGAGTTCATTTCGGCCCATTTATGAAATCCGTTGTTCTCATCCCGTATTGTCCGATTCCCGCCGATCACGGAGGAAAGGTGGAGATGGGGAAGGCGCTGGAATGCTTGCGCGACTTGGGGCCCTGCACGATCCTGTCGGCCCGGACGCGGCCGGTGGGCATGGGGTGGACGCCAGCCGCGCGCGACGAATTCAAGGGGAAGGGGTTTTCGGTGGTTTTCCGCGAAGACGACGAGCCGCGCCGGTTCCGCCCCGGACGCGCCTGGGGTATGGCCTATGCGGCCGGCTGCAAGGCGCTGGGGCGGGAGCGGGCGTTTGGGCACGCCAATCCCTATCATCGGCTGGCGTTTGATCCGGAATGGGTGGCGCGGCGCGCGGAATCCGCCGATCTGGCGGTTTTCACCTACAGCTATTGGGCCGGATTTCAGGTCCCGTGCCCCAAGGCGGTCCTCCTGCTCGACTTGTGGTCGGACTTCATGCGGGGCGGGACCGAGGCTGAAACGCAGGACCTCAAGACCGCCGATCTGGTCATCGTGATTTCAAAACAGGAGGAAGCCCGCCTCCATGGGCGGGGAATTTCCAGAACCTTGTGGAGTCCGCCGTTCGTGGCCGCGCAAGAATTGCCGGACTCGGACCGCATCGGATTGGTCGGTTCCGCCAACGAATTCAACCGCGAGGGGTTGCGCTGGTTGGGAACCGGCAGGTCCGATGTGCCGGTGAGGGTTTTGGGCGGGCTGGCGCGGTTTGCCTCGGGACCTGGATTCGAATCGGCGGGGCGCTATGGCGATGCGATGGATCCCTACCGCCAATGCGGAATCATCCTGATGACGACGGCGTTGGGAATGGGCGTGCAGATCAAGAGCATCGAGGCGCTGGCGGCGGGACGGGCCATCGTGGCGCGGCGCGGCGCGATGCGCGGCATCCCTCCGGGGGATGGCGCCTGGATCGAAGTGGATGCGCCGGAGGAAATGCGGGAGGTCGCGAGACGGTTGCAGATGGACGGCGCGGCCCGCGCCCGGCAGATGGCCGCCGCCCGGGCGTATTGCCGCGCCCATCTGGACGCCAGCCGG
The DNA here is from genome assembly GCA_009928955.1 of Opitutia bacterium. Classification (GTDB taxonomy): domain Bacteria; phylum Verrucomicrobiota; class Kiritimatiellia; order CAIQIC01; family Lenti-01; genus Lenti-01. Next base: position 29,486 of record SABN01000003.1, read on the forward strand.
CTGCGCGCCGAGTTGCGCGATGCCTTGCTGAAAACCGCGCCAGCCAAGCGCTGAGGAGGGGGCGGAAGTGCGGATGGAAAAGCAATTCCGGTTGAGCGATCCCGGGCTGGTGGCGGCTTGCGGGCTGGCGTGGATTCTGGCCGGACTTTTGCCCGCCCTGTATTTCTTCCGCTTTCTCTATGCGGACGGGGCGTATTTCTTTTTGCAGATCTTGGAGCAGCAGGCCGTTTTCTTTCCGGCGGAGGGGCGGGCGGCCACTTATGTCCTGACCCAGTGGCCGGCGCCGGTGGCGATCGCGGCGGGTTGTTCGGACATCCGCTGGCTGGCCGGGTGTTTCGGCGCGGGCTTGATGCTCACCCCGGCCATCCTTCATGGCGCATCGCTCTGGCTTCTGCTGCGGAAAGGCTGGGAAGCGCAGGCCGTCGTTTATCTGGCGATGGTTTTTCTTTTGATGGGCTTTGGCGGCTTGTGCATCGTCACGGATTCGCATACGCCGACAGCCCTTTTCCTGCTGACGCTGGTTGGGGCGGTTTCTTTTGCGCCCGAGCATGGCCGATCATGGCTGCCGCTGTTGGCCGCGGGCCTGCTCTCCTGGGTTCTGTACGAGTTCTGGGCATTCTATGCGGTGGGCATGGGGATCATCCTGGGGTGGCGGCTCTGGCCCCGGTGGCCGGGCTTGTCTCGACAAGTTCGGACTGCCGGGGTTCTGGCGCTGCTTGTTTTCGCGGCCAGCGCAGGAATTCATGCGTGGCGGCTTTCGCATGCTTCAGACAATCCCAACCAGTCCAGCCTGCTTCAGATGCTGCATGGCACGACCTATCCCGTCTATTTGGCGCTCATCACCGCTTGGTTTCTCGGCGTGTGCGCGCATGTGGGATGGGCCACCCGGTTCCGGGACCGTTCGCAGCCGGGATGGATTCCGTCGAGCCGCGCGCGGCTGTGGGTTCTGGGCGTGTCCTTCGCGCTGCTGCTGATTTTGTGCGCGATTCAGCACCCGACGATGATCCGCTACAGCTATCCGTTCCGCACGCTCAACCTGATTTTGCCGTTGGCGTATGGCGGGTGGCTGATGGCGGTCGCCCGGGGCGGGGAAACCGCGCGGATGCCTGCCGGCGGGCGGGCGCTTTTGGTATGGATGACCCTCGCCTTGATCGCCAGCGAAACCTGGATGACGGCGGGCTGGCGGGAGTATCAGGCGTGGGCGGGAGAGGTTTCGCGCGTGGAACCGGGCGTCGTCCATGTCGATCAGCCGCCCGCGACGCCGATGGCGCAAGCTTGGATCTATCCGTGGTCGCACTCGGCCCAGAGCTTTTTGGCGCAGGCTCTTTGGTTTGGCCGGGTGCGGGCCGTTGGCTGCGATCCCGGCGCCGGCTGGGACCCCTATGGTCCGGGGCACGAAGAATCGCTCCGCCAGATCGCTGAACACCACGGGGTACAATGGGAACTGGAAAATCGCGAATAGATGGCAGGGGTTTTCCGGGCCACTTGTTCGGGGCATGGCGGGCGGGGGCGATCGCTTCGCGGGCGGCGGGAATGAGCCGGGGTCGCGACCGGGGCCGCAGCGGTGAATGTGCTTGCCCAAAGCGGCGGTTGGAGCAAGAGTAGTCCCCCTATGCTTGGTTGGTTTTCAGACATTCGCAAGGATCCGGGGCGTCTGGGGCGGTGGGGTCTTGCCGTCTGGACGTTGCTGGCGGCGGGGCTGTTTCTTTGGAGGGTCCAATGGCGGGTCGCGACCTATGTCTGCGGCAACGACCCCATGCTGTACATCCGGGCCGCGAGAACCTTGTTGCAGCCCCAAATTTATGGAGCGGAGGCCGTGCGCCACGCGTTGACGTTCGTGGCTCCGGGCTATCCCGTTTTCCTGGCGGGGGTCATCCAGCTGTTTGGCCCCTTGTCGCCCTATTGGATCAACGCCGTCGTGTGGACGGCGGTCTTGCCCCTGATGTGGCATGTGTTCCGGCGCCTGATGGGGTCGGGGCGGGCGGCGTCGTTTGCCCTGCTCAGTTGGCTTTGGATCATTTTCAGCGGCCATCCGCTGCATGCGCCGTTTCTGCTGTATCCGTTTCGCGAGACGCCGCGGCTCGCCTTGGTTTTCGTTTCCTATGCCTTGTTGTTGGTCGGAATGGGATCGGCCGGGTGGCGCCGCCGGGGCGGCTTGTTGGGCGCCGGTTTGTTGCTGATGGCGGCCTGTGCGATCCGCGAGCCCTCGGTGCTGGTGTTGCCGGGGTTGCTTCTGGGGCTGGGGGGGTTGTCCCGTTCGTGGCGCGGGCGGATCCAGGCGTGGGGCTGGTTTCTGGCGCCTTGGATCGTGGCGGGCGGCGCGGCCTGGGTGGTGCTGTCCGCCATTTCCATCCAGGATTTCAGCCAATTTTCGGTGATGGGATACCTCGGCAATCACGGCGTGGCGCTGGAGCGGGCCGGGAGAATGCTGAGTTGGTTTCCGCAGAAGGCCGGCGGTTGGCTGGGGCTGTTCCTGATCGCGCTGGGCCTCGCGCGCGCGGCGTGGAAGTCGCGGGTGCTGCTGGCTTGGTTCCTGTTCCCGGCCGTTCTGTTCTTTGCGTTTTGCGCGTACATGCAGATGCATGACCGGTATTTCCTGACCTCGTTGCTTTTTCTGGTCGTGTTCGCGGGATACGGCTTGGATGGGCTTTGCCGTCTGGTGGAACGGGGCGGGGCGGTTTTTCCCGCGGGGGTGGGCCGAGGGACCCGGCCGGGCGCCGTCTTGCTCACCGGCGGACTTTGGATTCTGCTGGTGGCGGGCTTGGTCCGGACCACGCGGCAAGTTGCGGTTTGGGGCCCCGCCGTCACCGCCGCCGACGTGCGGGCGTGGCAGTCGCGGGTGGCGGGGCTTGAGCCGGGGCCGGACGGGCGCGTGCGGATCGCCGTGGAGCAGCGCGCGCGCTATCTGGAAGACATGCTGATGTCCTACACGGATGCGGAACTGCTCGATCCGAAGCAGATGGAGGCCTGGCCTGCGGGCTGGGCTCCCGCGCACTATTTCAAGCCGTTGAACCACAAGGCGCTGTGGGCCACTCCGCAATGGTTGATGTATCTGAAGGTGTTTGCGGACCGGATCTTGGAGCATCGCGCGGACCTGTTGCCGGTGGGCGAGGGCGAGGACGGCATCCGCCTGATCGGCGCCGGCCGCTATGCCCAGCATCGCCTCGCGCCATGGCGGGCGGGGCGGCGCGAGCAGTCCGTGGCGCTGGTGCCGGGGGTCGACCAGATTCTCTGGCTGGATTTCGGGGGATCGGACCCCGCGCTGCGCAAGAACATCCAGATTCAAGATGCCGGCAGCGGCGAGGTGTGGAGCCGCCATGAACTGGACGGGAACGGACTCCAAGCCCTATTCCTTTCCGGCGCGGGGGTCTTGGGCAAAAAGGCCTTGCTGTCTGCGGACGGCGATGGTCCGTTCCCGTCCCGCCCGGTCGTCGCCGCGGTTCGGGGGGATGAGCCCGTCACCTTTGACCTCGGACGAGACCGGCGGCTTTCCAGCAATTCCCTGTTTCCGGAACGCAAGCCGGATGATGAGAGGCCCTCTTGTCCGTTTTTCAGCACCGCCCGGGATCTGCCGCTGAAATTGCCGCCGGTGCTTGCGGATGTCCCCATCCGCTGGGAGATGGTGTTGAACGGGAAGATTCCGGCGGGGGGCGCGGTGTGGCGGTTGCCGGTTTTGGCCGGGGACCCGGCGGAAACGCCGTGCGACGTGGATGCCGGCGCGGGCCGGATCCGCTGCGAAGGGGCGGGGGGCGAATCGATCTTGCTGCGGCTGGTCGCGGCTGAACGTGGGGGCGCCCCGGTCCACATGGAATTGACTTCCGTTGAATTCCGCGCTCGACGGCAGGTGGGGCGCGGTGAAAAGATCGGCGGGAATGAATAACAAGGGATTCGACGGCATGAAATTGGTCATTCAACTTCCGGCGCTCAACGAGTCCGCGACCCTCGGGCAGGTCTTGGATGGCTTGCCGAAAACCCTGCCGGGCATCGACGCCATCCAGGTCGTGGTGGTGGATGACGGATCTTCCGACGGCACGGGGCGCATCGCCGCCGAGCGGGGCGCCCAGGTGGTGGTCCACGACCGGCCTCGGGGGGTGGGCGCGGCCTTCCGATCGGGGCTGAGCCGCTCGATCGATCTGCTGCCGGACATCCTCGTGACGATGGACGCCGACGGCCAGTTCAATTCCAAGGATATTCCGGCCCTGATCGCGCCGATCTTGGCGGGCGAGGCGGATTTCGTGAGCGCGTCCCGGTTCCACGATCCGGCCTTGGAACCGGCCATGCCGAAGGCCAAGCGCTGGGGGAACGGGGTGATCGCCCGCTGGCTGAGCCGCATGACGGGCCGGGAGTTCCACGATGTGTCCTGCGGGTTCCGGGCCTACGCGCGCAAGGCGTTCCTGCGGTTGAATCCGCAAGGGGATTTCACCTACACCCACGAGGTTTTCCTGTCGCTGGCTTTTGCCGGATTGCGGATCCGGGAGGTGTCGGTCGAGGTGCGCGGCGTGCGCGAGCATGGAAAATCGCGGGTGGCGGGGAATTTGTTCCGCTACGCGTGGCAAGCCGCCGCCATCATCTTGGCCACCTATCGCGACTATCGGCCGCTGGCCTTTTTCGGGGCGCTGGCGGCGGCGCTGGGCGCCCCGGGCGTCGCCGCGCTGGTTTTCCTCGGATTCCATTGGGCGCGCACCGGGGCCTTGTTTCCTTACAAAGCGGTAGGATTCGCCGGGGGGGCGTTGTGCGGCGCGGCCCTGCTGGTGTTCCTGATTGGACTGGTGGCCGCCATGCTGGCGCGCGTGCGCAGCGGGTTGGAAGCCGCGCTCTTGCGGGCGGGAGAGATCGACTATCGCTTGCGAGTCGCGGAACGCAGGGCGGGGATGGGATCTCCGAACGCCCCGGCTCCGCCCCCATGAAGACCGCCCCCCGGATCGCGGTGGTGGTGGGCACCCGGGCGCAATTGATCAAGGTGGCGCCCGTCATGCGCCTCTTGGAGCAGCGGGGCATTCCCTATTGGTTTGTTTTCACCGCGCAGCACCGGGAGACCATCGACGCCATCCGCGCCAACTTCGGGATCAAGGCCCCCGATTGCACGCTGGCGGCGGGCCCGTCCGAGGCCAAAACCATCCGCCTGTTCGGGGGCTGGGCGTGGCGGGCGTTCTGGGCGTTGTGGTTTCGGCGGCGCGCCCTCATCCCCTTTCGCGGCGGCATCGTGCTCAACCACGGCGACACGGCCACCTGCCTGTGGGGCACCCTGCTCGCGCGCCTGACCGGCAACCAGGCGCTGCATCTCGAAAGCGGCTTGCGGTCGTTCCATCTGTTCAAGCCGTTTCCCGAAGAACTGATTCGGCTGCTCACGTTTGCGCTGACGACCGTCTATGCCTGCCCGAACGAATGGGCGCGGCAGAACCTCCGGCGTTACCGCGGGGTCAAGCTCAACACCGAGCTCAACACCCTGTACGATTCGGTCCAACTGGCGCTGGCCGGGGGCGCCACCGCCGCGCTCCCGGCGTCGCCCTACGTCGTGGCGAGCATTCACCGGTTTGAAAACATCTTCGATCCCGCGGCCTTTCGCCGGGTCCTGGACCGTCTGGAGCAGATCGCCGCGACGAGGGACGTCGTTTTCGTCGAGCATCCGGCGACGGCGCGGCAACTGGATCGGCTGGGCTTGCGCTCCCGGCTGGCCTTGAATCCCCGGATCACCGTTGCCCCCCGGCGCGATTTTTTTGAATTCATCCAGCTGATTGCGCATGCCGAATTCGTGGTGACCGACGGGGGCTCGAACCAAGAGGAACTGTCCTACCTCGGGAAGCCCACGTTGATCATGCGCCACGCGACGGAGCGCCGGGAGGGACTCGGGGAAACCGCCGTTCTTTCGGAATTCGATCCGGCCCGGATCGACGACTTTTGCGCCCGCTACGCGCAATACCGCCGCCCGCCGCTGGTCGCGGCCCCGGCGCCCTCGGCGATCGTGGTCGACTGGCTGGTTGCCCAGGGCTTTGCGGCGCCGGCGGAGAGCAAAATCACCCTGCGTCCCGCTTTCTGGCGGACCGCCTCGTTGCTGATCCTGTTCGGGCTGGTGGCGGGATACATCGGCCGCCACGCCGCCGAGCTGCGGGAACACCTCCAAAACTTCAGGCCGGAATACGTGCCCGGGCTGATGGCGACCGCGCTCGCCAGCATCGTTCTCAACGGGCAGATCATGAACCGCCTGGTGCGTCAATTCGACGTGCGGCTCCGTCCCTGGGAATGGATCGGCCTCACGGCGGCGGGATCCCTGGGGAGCTATCTGCCGGTGCCGCAGGCCGGGGCCATCGTGCGGGGCCTGTATCTGAAGCGGGTCCATCAATTGCCCTATGACACCTTTACCGCGACCGTCCTGGTGACCTACGCGATGATGCTGCCGGCCATCGGCATCCTCGGGTTGCTTGGATTGGCCGGGATGCGCTTCCATGGGCTGGCGGCGCCGCAGCCGTTGTGGTTCCTGTTTGCGGGGCTGGCGGCCAGCGTGGCGCTGTTCAGCCCGCTCCTCGGGATGTTGCGGCCCTGGCGCCGGCTGCAGCGCTTCCAAGCGGGAATGGCCACGCTGCTGCAACACCATATCCTGGGGCGGATGGCGCTGTTGCAGGTGGCGCAACTGCTGCTGACCACCCTGGCGCTTTGGCTGTCCTTCCGGACCTTGGGCGCGCCGCTGGGGTGGGACGGCAGCCTGATGCTGGGCCTGCTTTCGAATGCGGCGGGCATTGCCAACGTCACGCCCGGCAATCTGGGCGTCACGGAAAGCGCCAATGCCTTGGGCGCATATTTCCTGGGCGGCAATCCGCACTTGGCGGTCGTGGCCTACTCGGTCTACCGCGTGGCCAGCATCGGCGTGCTGAGCGGCGTCAGCTTGGTTTTCCTGTGGCGGTGGCGCAAGCGGGACCGCGCATGAGTCCGGGGTGGACCAGCTTGCTGTTGGCGTTGCGCATCGTCTCGCTGGGCGAGGTGTGGGTGGCCTGGCCCGCCGGCATCGGCGGGCGGTGGCGGATGGCGGACGGCCTGGACCGGCTGGGGCTCGTGGTCGTGCTGGGGCTGTTGCTGAATCTGCTGCCCGCGCTGGTGTTGGCGCCCCTCGGGGTGTGGACGCCGGCCGGGGATTGGGTGGCGTGGGGATTGTGGCTGGGCGCGGGCGCCTGGCGGGTGCGCGGGACGCTGGGCTTGCGCGCGCGCGCGCGGTCCGCCGGCTTGGCGTTTGCGGCGGTGGGGATGACGGCGCTGGTCGTCCTGCTCTTGCCGACGCGATCCGAATGGTGGGCGGGGGGATGGGATCCGGGCCTGTATCAGAACAACGCGCGCGCCATCGCCGCCCGCAACGGCCTGCAGCCGGCGCGTCAGACCGTCTACGCGGCGATGACCGAAGCGGAACGGACCTTGGTCAGCCAGTCGGCGGACACCTATCCCGAGGCTCTTCCGGGGGTGCCGATTCAATTGTCAGACGGAGCCCTGCCGCTGTTCTTTTTTCATCTGACCCCGATCTGCGGCGCGTGGTTTCATCGCTTGGGCGGCTCGGATCTGTTGAACCGGATGCCGGGGATGTTGGCGCTGCTGGGGCTTTGGCCGGTCTATTCGTTGTTGCGCCGGCTGGGGCTGCGCCGTTGGCGACCCGTGGCGGGGGTCGCGTTGTGGTGCTTGGCGCCCATGTGGTGGTACCAGCAGGCGATTCCCACCACGGAGCCTTTGTACATGCTGCTCCTGTGCGGCGGCCTGCTCTTTTACGTGCAGGCCGCCGCCGCGCGCGCAACGTGGCCGCTGGCGGCGGCGCTCTGCTTGTTGGCCGCCACGATCAACCACCTCAACTTTTGGGTGGTGGGCAGCGTTCTCCTGCTGGTTGCGGCGGGAGGCGAAGCGGCGGCGCGACTTCCGGGACGTTTGGGCCGGGTGGGGTTGGGCGTGGCCGCCTTGGCGGCCGGGGCGGCCTGGGACATGGTGTTTGCCCAAACCACGATCCACAAGCTGCACGCCAAGGACGGTGTCTTGTGGTTGGTGCTGGTCCCGGCGGTGGCCCTCAGCAGCTTGGCGCTCCTATGGGCGTGGCGACCTCTGCCCTCCCGGTGGGTCGCGCGGGCCAGTCGCGCCGCGCGGTGGATTTTTGCCGGGGGGGCGGTCGGTTTGGCGGTGTTGGTTGTCGCGCTGAGCGTGCCGGCTGCGCGCGACTTCTGTTTTCGGGGGGTCGATCTGGTTCCCGGCGCCAGGAATGTCTTGCTTCGGTTCGACCGGCTGTTGGCGTTCCACGGCGCGGCCACCTTCCTGCTGGTCGGGATGGGAATGGGGTGTGCCGCTTGGGATCGGCGGCCTTCTCGCCGGGCGTTGCGCCTGGTTGTGCTGGGGTTGGGGCTGGTCATGGCGCTTTTCTTGGTCAACGGCGGAGTGGCCCCCATCTATCCCTGGGCCCTGCGCCGGTATGTGATCGTGGCGGTGCCGTTCATGGCGCTGACCCAGACCTATGGAATCATCCGGCTGGTGGAAAGTTGGCGGCGCATTCCGCTGGTTTGGCGCGGGCTGGGTTGTCTGCTGATAGGCTTGGCCCTGGTTGGCGGGGTGGAAAACAGCGTGGCGGCCTGCCGGGTGGGCGACTACCGGGGGTTGTCCGAGCTGCTTCAGGATTGGGATGCGCATCTGGAACCGGGCGATGTGGTCGTCGCGGACGATCCGCGCTGGGGCACCCCGCTGCTGCTGGCCTATGGACGGGATGTGCTGGACGGCAAGCGCCTGTGGGAAAGTTCGGAGCCCGGATTCCAGGCGGACTATCTCCGGATGCTGCGGCGCCTGCAGCGGGAGGAAGGGCGGCGGGTGCTGTGGCTGACCAGCACCGCGGACGGGCTGGGGGTGTATCCGCTGGACATCGGTCCGGTCCTGCCGGTGCTTGAGAACAGGCCCTTCGTCTATCGCACCGTGGTTCACAGCGCGCGCGCGGACCACTTCGAAACGCGCGGAAACCGGCGCGTGTTCGGCCTCTACGAATGGCCGGCCGAGCGGGCCGCCGATCCCGTCCCGTCCCCGGCGGAATAGAAGGGGGGGGCTTGTGTTTTTCTTTCCAAGCGTTCGGGGGCGTAGTAGTCTGCAAGACCTATGAACAAGGCGTTTTGCGCGACAAGCGAACAGATCCTGAAGCATCTGGTGGTGGTGGTGCCGGCGTTCAACGAGGAGGCCTCCCTGGGGGGCTTGCTGGCCGAGATCCGTTCGGCGCTGCCGCAGGTGCCGATCCTCGTGGTCAGCGATGGATCGAAGGACCGGACCGTGGACGTGGCGCGCGCCGCCGGGGTCCGGGTGCTGGATCTGCCGCATAACATGGGGGTGGGCGGAGCCGTGCAGGCGGGCTTCCAATACGCGGTCCGCAACGGATTCGGCCATGTGCTGCGGATGGACGGCGACGGCCAGCATCCGCCCGCCGAGGCCATGAAATTGATCGCCCGGATGGCGGAAAGCGGCGCGGATCTGGTCGTGGGCAGCCGGTTCGGGGCGACCCGGGAATGCGTCAGCTCCCGCTTCCGCTATGCGGGCATCCGCACGCTGGCCTTGTTCCTGAGCCTGATCTGCCGCGCGCGGATTTCGGATCCCACCTCCGGATTCTGGCTGGTGAGCCGTCCGTTGCTGGACTATTTCGCCCGCTATTATCCGACCGATTATCCGGAGCCGGAGGCCGTGGCGTTGCTGCGCCGCCAAGGGTATTCCTTCGCGGAGGCGTCCGTGCGGTTCCGCGGGCGGCAGGCGGGGCAGTCGTCCATCGGCTTCGTGGATGCCCTCTACTACATGGTCAAGGTGGGGCTGGCCCTGCTGGTGGATCGGGTGCGGGAAGTGAATCCGCGCTTTGCCAAGCAGCGGCTGGAGGGGGCCGGAACATGAACCTAAAGGAAATGACGGACGCCCTTCTGTTCTGGGTTTCCCAATGGGTGGGCGTGACCCTGCCGCTGGTCGTCACCTTGCTGGTCGGGTTGATGGCGTGCGTGGCGGCGGTGACCGCGCTGTGGACGCGGCGCATCCGGGTGGCGCCCGCCCTGCTGATCCTGTTTGCCGGCGTGTTCCTGGTGATGATCAGCTTGGACACCCGGATCCTGCACTGGCTGGTTTCGACCAGCTATCTGATCCGCATCCGGTTGGTCATGGGGTTGCTGAGCGTGTTGGTCATGGGCGTGACCTTCGAGGCGGTCCGCCGGTCCCGGCTCAAGGAGCGCTACGCCATCTTGTGGATGTTCACGGGCGGCGTGATCCTGCTGTGCGCGTTTTTCCCGGCCATCCTGGACTTCCTGACGGCGCTGCTGGGCATGCAATACGTGACGGCGGTCGGCGTGCTGATGTTCGTTTTTTTCCTGATGGTGCTGTTCCACATTTCGCTGGCGCTGTCGAACATCCAAGAGGACGAGACCGCCACGGCGCAACGGTGCGCCCAGCTGGAGGCCCGGCTGGAACAGTTGGCGGGCGAGTTGGCGGGTTCCCGTGGAGCGGGCGCCCTTGCGCCTCCGGTGACGCCGCCGGCTCCGTTCGCGCCGCCGGGCGAACCGGACCGCCCTGAATGCGGCCGGCGCATGTTGCGCGGGTTCGTGGTGGGCGTTCCGGTGTTGATCGCGGGGTTCGCCTTGGCGGTGCTGTGGTCCGGGTTCCGGGCTCCGCAGGCCATGGTGGGGGACGAGGTCACGCATTACCACATGCTGGTCCATCAGGCGGAGGTCTTGCCGGCGGCGACCTTCGAGTCGCACATTTCCACCGGATGGGGAGGGGCGGAAGTCCGCTGGTACCCCCACACCCATCTGTGGCATTATGCGGGCGCTTGGCTGTACCGATGGATTCCCGCCTTCGCCGTCATCCAGATCTACCAAGCGCTCTTCCTGGTCCAGCTCCTGTTGGCCGGGTTCTTCCTGATCCGCCGCCGGCCGGAGGCGACCACGCCGGCCATCTTGCTGTATCTGCTGGTGCTGGCTTCCTTGCCCGTCACCCTGATTTTTTCCATGACGTTCTATCAGGATGTTCCGGTCACCGCGCAGGTGGTGACCGCCTTCTGCCTGCTGGACCGCCGCCGCTGGGTCTGGGCGACCGTCTTCATGATGGCGGCGCTCGGGGTCAAGGAAACCGCGATCCTGTTCCTGCCGGCCTTCATGCTGTTCCTGCTGCTCCAGCGGTGGGGCGCGGCCCGGGCGGAATCCCGCCTCGCGGTCCGCCTCGGCCGGGTGGCGCTGCCGCTGGCAGTGGCCGGCGTCCTGCTGTGGATGCCCATGAAGATTTCAGACCGTTTGCTCGAGCGCTACGGCGGCTACTATCCATTCGGGCAGTTGACCTCCCTCGCCAGGAAGGTGGCGGGTGGCCTCGCCCGTCCCGTCGCCGCACCGCCCCCGGCTCCGGCTCCGGTTTCCGGCGGCGGGGCGGCAGTGGACTCCCATCCGATCACCTCGTACGAAGCGGAAATCATCGTCAACCATCCGGGCGATTTGCGGCAACCGATGAACTGGGTGCTCTATGGCGGCGTCCTGCTGTGGCTGGTCATCGGGCTGGGGCTGGCGCGCCGCCTCACGGGGTGGCGGGAGCCGGTGGGCTGGCGCACGCTCGGGCGGGATCAATGGCCTCTTTGGGTGGGCCTGTCCTATCTGGCGCCCACGGCGTATTTGTTGAAGACCGCGCCGGACGCCCGGTTCTTCCTGCCGGCGGTTCCGTTCCTCCTGTTGCCGTTCGTGGAATCCTTCTCGCGGCTGCCCCGGCAGCGGATCTGGATGTCGCTGTGGGTGGCCCTCGCCATCGCGCAGTCCGGATTCGTGCTCTCGAAGGCCGTGCAGTTGCGGCAGGTGACCCCCGAACTGAAGGCGGGCATGGCCTATCTGAAAGACAATCCGCCGCCGCACAACCGCGTGTTCATGTACCCGGAAGGCAACTACCGCCTGTTTCCCGTCACGCACAACTGGTACTTGCAGTACCGCCTGCGCGATTTCTGGCGGGGCGACAATGATTTCCGCCTGCGTTTGCTGGCCGAGAACCGGGTCGGAGGCCTCGTGGTGAAAAAGCATCTGGTGAGCCCGGTGGACGAGGCCCTCACGAACTTGGGCGTTTATCCGGACTATTTCGTGAGGGAAATCGAGGCGGATCCCCGGTTCCGCAAGGTGTTCGACAATCCGGCGGTGGCCATCTATGTATTCGACGCGTCGGGACCGCCGGTTCTGGACTAGGGGGCGATGAACACCTCTTTTCGGCTGGGCGTCAACGCGCGGGCCCATCTTCCGGGAGGGCCGGGTGTTTGGGGAAAGGCCGATTCCTCACGGCCGGCCAGCGGCCATCTGCGGCGGGAACGTCCGGCAGGTTCGTGAAATGAACCGGCCGGAGATGCGCGGCGCGAGAAGTGCCCAGGTGAAAATGGCGTTGTTCCGGAAAACATTGGGCTTTGCGGGCGAAGGTTGGTTTTGGCTGTTGGTGGCCCTCGCCTTTGCGATGGCGTGGAAATGGTTGGCGCTGGCCGCCGCCGCGCCTCACGGAGGTCTTTCCCTTTTGCGATTCAGCGCGATTACCGTCGCCCTGTTTGCCGGGCCGGGCTTGTTTCTGCTCAAGATGTTTCCCATGCCGGATTCATCCCCCCTGACCCGATTTCTGTGGGTGGTTTGGATCAGTTTAGGCGCCAATCTATTGGTTTTGTGGGCATTGTATTGGTTCGGAATCTACACGGGGACGGCGGCGTGGAGCGTGCTCGGAATCTCCGGGCTGCTGGGCATGGCGGGAGCGTCCGGCGCGCATCCCCTCTCGGCGGCGTTGGCTTTCCGCCGCTGGTGGTTTCGGCAGCCGAGACTGGACCGGATCGTCTTTGCGATCCTTGCGCTGGATCTTGCGTTTTCGATGCTGCAGGCCGCCGGAACCCATTTCGGGGCTTGGGATGCCATTGTGTCATGGGATAAATGGGGCTGCGACATGGCCGAGCGGACGGGCTTGGGGCGCTATGCCATGGGGGGCTATCCTCAAATGCTTCCGACGCTGTATTCCCCGTACTACAAGGTGGCCGGAACCTGGTTGGCGGGACTTCCGGACGAACAACTGTTGTTGCATGGCCTGAATGCCCTGTTCCCCTTATTGCTGTTGGCGGGCCTGATCCGCTTGTGCGCCGTGTTGCGCGTGCGCTGGTCCCTGGCCGCCCTTGTCTTGTTTGGAAACGAGCATGTGCGGCTCTGCTTGACATCGGGATATGCGGACATTCCGGCGACGGCGTTGACCATCGGGGGCTTGGCGCTCATGTTGACCGCCGCCGTCGACCCATGGCCCGCATCCTGGACGGGGCGGCGCCCCGTGATCGGCCTGCTTTTTTCCCTGCCCGTTTTTCTCATGGCATTTTCCAAGGCGCAAGGCGTGGTGTTCGCGTTGCTGGGACTGGCGTGCGGCGTGTGGCTGGCGCCCCGTTCGCGGCGCTGGCCCGTCGCCGCATGGCTGGGATGCGCCGTCGCGCTGGGTCTTCTCTGGACCGCGCCATTCTATGTCCACCAGTCCTATTATTCCCGGCATTACGACGAGGCCGACGCAAATCCTCGGTTGCACACGTTCGTGGTCGAGGTGTCCAAGCCGAACTTGATCCAGCCGTCCTGGCGGAAGGCCGGATCCGATGCGAAAACGCTGGTGGAGGGGTATCGCCAACTTCCCTTTCTCCGGCGGGTGGATGCCCGCATCTGGTGGCTGGCGTTTTATGGGGGCGCGCTTGCGGCCGTGGCCATCCCCCGCCTGGTGCCCATTGCCCTGATGGCCGGGATGGGGTTCGTCCTGTGGTTTTTCACGGTTTCGTATGATTGGCGAAACGCCTTTGTCCCCTTGGCGCTGCTGTCCGTCCTGTTGGCCGGAAGCTTGACCTGGATGAACGAACGCTTGAAAAACCATCCTTGGATCGACGGACTGACGACGCTTTCCGTGTATCTTCTGTTCGGGCTGGGTTTTTCCTGGGGCACGATCCAAAACGCATCCCGGTGGGGGCAAGCCGTGCAAGCCCCCCGCATATGGAAAACCGAGCTGGCGGGGCGACTCAATCTTGTTTCCCCGGCCTTCCGGGTTGTCCGCAACCTCGTCGAGCAATCTCCGCTGGGGCGGCGGGCAAACCGGATCTACTGCGACGACAACCTGTACCGTTATCTGGGATCCCGGGGTGTCTATACCTTGAAGGGAAATTCGTTTTCGGACATCAAAAACCATGACCTGTTGCTCCGCAAGGGCGACGAGCCCCTGCCGGGCGAATTCACTTCCGTGGCGCGCCTGCACAGCTTGGGATATGACACGTTGGCCGCGGCGGGTCCCTGCTGGGTGCCGACGCCGTTCGACGTGGTTGCGCATGGCGAAGTGGGGCTGCGCCCGGATGGCGAAGGTGGATTTTTTCTGGCAGGGCTGGGCGATGCGGACTTGAGCCTGGCCGCACTCGGTCCGTTGCAAGGGCAATCCGTCGTGCTGCTCAACATCGAGTTCGGGTCGGAGTCCGAAGCCCATGCGGTCGAGGTGTCCTGGGCTCCGGATTGGGATGTCGCAACCGTTCTCCGCACGCGACTTTTGTTTCTCGTGAAAGGGCGGTGCGCGCAGGGCGTGATTTGGCTGGACCGTCTGGGCGAAGAAGAAACCCTGGAAAACCCCTTTCCGATCCACATCCGCAAGAATGCGCCAGAGCAGATTTGCATCCGCAAGGTTGGGGTTGAAATCATCCCGCCTTTCGTGGAGGCTCAAGCGCAGAACCCTGGCAACAAAAGCGAACCGGAATGAACAACCCGAGAAAACCGGCGCCGGAACGAACAAGGGCCGCCTCCCTGCGCCTGGGCGTCAACGCGCTCTTTTATCTGCCCGGAGAGGTGGGGGGCTCCGAAACCTATCTGCGGGAGACGCTGCGCGCGCTGGCGCGCCGGCCGGACAAGCCCGCGGTCACGCTGTTCTCCAACGCCGAAAACGACGGCGAGCTGCGCGCGGAATTTCCGGACGCGGAGGTGGTGGCGTCGGGCGTCGCCGCCACGAACCGCGTCGCGCGCATCCTGGCCGAGCAGGTCCGGTTGCCGCGCCTGGCGCAGCGCGCGGGCGTGGAGGTGCTGTGGTCGCCGGGGTACACGGCGCCGGCGCTTTGCCCCTGTCCGCAGGTGGTGTCGATCCTCGACATGCAGTACAAGCGGTTCCCCGCCGATGTCTCCTGGCTCGCGGCGCGCGCGATGGATGTGCTCTATCCGTCCGCCGCGCGGCGGTGCGGGGCCATCGTCGCGATCTCGGAATTCGCCAAGGCGGAGGTCGTTCATTTTCTCGGCGTTTCGCCGGAAAAAGTGACGGTGACGCTGCTGGCGGCGGATCCCGCGTTCGGCGCGCCGGGAGGGCCGCCGCCCGCGGCGGTGGCCGGCGCACCGTATCTGCTGTGCGTGGCGCATACGTATCCGCACAAGAACGTGGCGCTGCTGGTGCGGGCCTTCAACCGGATCGCGGCGGAGATTCCGCACCGGCTGGTGCTGGTGGGCAAGGCGCGGCTGGGCGAGCCGGAGGTGGCCGCCGCGCTGAAGGATTCCCCGCCCGGGCGCGTGGTGCGCCTGCCCGGGTTGCCGCGGCGCGACCTGATCGCGCTCTACCAGGGCGCGGACTGGTTCGTTTTTCCGTCGCTCTACGAAGGCTTCGGCCTGCCCGTGCTCGAAGCGATGTCCGCCGGCGCGCCCGTGCTGACGACGCGGGAGGCGTCCCTCCCCGAGATCGGCGGCGACGCCGTGCGCACCGCCGACGGCCGCGACGAGGCCGCCTTCGCCGCCGCCCTGCGCGCGGCCGCGGCGCTGCCGCGCGACGAGCGGGCGCGGCAGGTGGCCGCGGCAAAGGCGCGCGCCGCCGGGTTCACGTGGGAAGCCAGCGCGGAAAAACTATGGTATGTTCTGACGCAGGTTTTGAAATCGAGGTGAAGACATGAGCGCATCCCTGACCATCGTGCTGTTGAGTTTGCTGAGCGGCGCGCTGTTCGCCGGCCTGATCCTGGCCCTGCGCCGGAAGGGCGGCGGCAAGAAAGGCATGGAGATCCGCGCCACGGCCGCCATCGAGGAGCTGAAGGCCATTGGCGTGCTGTCCGTGTTCAAGGCGGTGACGAAGGAGATCGTGACGGCACGCGACCATTCGCTCGGCGATCTCGGCAAGCGCTACCTCGAATGGCTGATCACGTCGAAGAAGATGGCGATGATCTTCGAGTTCGACATCGACTTCCAGTACGACCTGCGCGATCCGTCGTTCACGGTGCAGGCAGACGGTCCCGGCCGCTACCGCCTGCAGATGCCGCGCTGCGACTACGTCGTCCACGTGCGCAACGTGACCTTCTACGACGAGCAGGGCGGCAAGCTCCTGCCCATCATCCTGCCCGACGTGATCAACAAGATCCTCGGCGGCGGATTCAACGAAGTGGACCGCAACAAGCTGATGGAGGAAGCCAAGGCGCAGGCCGGGGCGCTCGCGGAAAACCTCGCCCGCCGCCTCAGCTCCGAAGTGCAGACCTCCGCGCGCCAGACGATGGAGATGCTGGCCAAGAGCTTCGGCGCGGCCGCCGTCCGCGTGATCTTCCCCGACACCGCGCCCCACAAGGCGCAGGTCGTCGAAAGCGCCGCCGCCGCGACCTGAGCCACCCCTGCGGGGACGCGCGGCGCGCGCCGCGGCGAAAAGTTTTCCACACTGTGGAAAACTTTTTTCCACACCGTGGAAAAACCGGGCAGTTTTTTCCACACCGTGGAAACTTTTTTTCCATTGCGTGGAAAAACCCTGAAAAAGTTTTCCATTGCGTGGAAAACTGTCAGGTCCGGTCGTTTTCCAGTTCCCGGATGCGCGCTTTCAGGCGGCGGTTTTCCTCGGCCAGCGCTGCTGCGCTCGTTGGCGCGGGGGGCGGTTGCTCCTCCGCGATGCAGTCGTCCGTGAGATAGACGCCGCTGAACATGGCGGTCTTCACGTGCGCCCGGTGCAGGCGGCCGTGCTCGTCCCGGTAGGTGATCCGGTAGATCCGCGAATCCTTCTCGCCGGACCAGCCGGGGCCGAAGGGCTCCCAGCTGCGGTCGACGAGCTCCCAGCCGCGTTCGCGCAGATAGCGCTCGACGCGCTCGCCGTCGATGGAGCCCGCCATCAGCCGGATCACAATGATCAGGAGGATGAAGCCGATGAAGATGGCGGCGGGTTCCATGGCTACCGTTCCTTGACGAGGCGGAAGCCGTTGGCGGGGACGCGGAGGGGGCCGGCGGGAAGATCTTCGCCGGTCCAGAGGTCGCAGGCGGGGCGGGGCAGATCGATTTCCGCGTCTGCGCTTCCCTTGTGGATGGCGCAGACAATTTTTACGCCGTCGAGTTCGCGTTCGAAGACGAGCGTGGCGTCGTCGGGCGCGGGGAGCCAGCGGAAGGCGCCGCGCCGGAGCGCGGGTTCGGCGTGCCGGAGGGCGATGAGGCGCTGGTAGAAGGCGAAGAGGTCCAGATCGGGGTTGCGCGGGTGGGGCGCGAGGAGCGGGGCGCGGAAGCCTTGCGTTTCGTCTTCGTAGGCGAGGTCGCTCCAGAGCATGGGCTGGCGGTCGCAGGGATCGTTGGCGCCCCACATGCCGACTTCGGTGCCGTAGTAGAGCATGGGGGCGCCGGGGCCGGCGAACTGCCAGGCGGCGGCCATCTTCAGCGCCTGCTTGGCATCGGGGCCGGGGCGGTGCGTCTTCAGCGCGGGATTGTCGGCGGCCTTGGGCCAGTTGAAGTAGGCGTCCCACGAGGTCGGCGGCGGGCAGGCGCTTTCGAGCAGCGTGAGGATGCGGCCGGTGTCGTGCGAATCGAGCAGGTTCTGCATGATCAGATTGCTGCCCGGCTCGTGGCGCGCGTGGAGGGCGTCGATGCGCGCGCGGAATTCGGCGGCGCCGATGGCGGCGGGGTTGGTGGTGAAGAAGGCGAGGGTGGGATAGGTCCACTCGTAGTTCATGACGGCGGAGAATTCGTCGGGCCGGATCCAGTCCTGGGCGGGGCCGACGATTTCGCCGGTGGTGTAGGCCTCGGGATTGATCGCACGCACATGCGCGTGCCATTCGCGCCAGAAGCCGTGGGGCACGCAGTAGGCGACGTCGAGCCGCCAGCCGTCGACGCCTTCGGACGGGCGGCCCCGGCCGGAGGGGTCCATCCAGCGGCGGGTGGCATCGAAGATGTACTGCTTGATGCCGGGGTTGAGGGTGTTTTCGTCGCGCCCGAAGTTGGGCAGGCTGCCGCCGCCGTCCCAACTGGCATGCTCGAAGGTGCCGTCCTCGCCCCACTTCGCGATCTGGTACCAGTCGGCGTAGCGGGAGGCGCGGCCGTTCTTCTTCAGGTCCTGGAACGCGAAGCAGCGGGTGCCGGAGTGGTTGAAGACGCCGTCGAGGATGAGGCGCATGCCCCGCGCATGGACGTCGGCCACCAAATCCAGAAAATAGCGGTCGGCGGCGGTCCAGATCCAGGTGGCGGGATCTTCGGTCTCGTGGGCGGCGGCGAGCGCGGCGAGGTCGCCTTCGCGGTCGGGACCGAGGGTGGGGTCGATGTGGTGGTAGCAGGTGGCGTCGTACTTGTGCAGGGAGGCGGCCCAGAACACCGGGTTCAGGTAGAGCGCGTTGATGCCGAGCTGCTGCAGGTACGGGAGCTGTTCGCGCAGGCCGACGAGGTCGCCGCCGAAACGGCGGTCGAAGACGGTGCCCCAGAAGTTGTGCTGCTTGGGGCGTTCCCATTCGTCACGGCCGTACCACTCCATGCCCCAGGGGGAGACGCGCCAGCCGGGGATGCGCTCGCCGCCGAAATCCTCGGGGCGCGGGTCGGATTGCGGCGCGCCGTTGCGGAAGCGCTCGGGGAATACTTGGTACCAGACGGCGTCCTTGGCCCAATCGGGCGAGGCGGGGGGATTTTGTTGATGCATAACGATGGCGGGGGGGGGGGCTGGAGGGATCCTGTGGCGGAGCAGAGCGATTTGAGCCAAGCAAGATAGGCGGGGGCCTTGGGGTCGCCTTCGGGCGGTGCGAAGGCGGCTTTTTCGGCCGGTACGAGGGGGACATAGGGGCCGGCCTTGGCCTCAAAGAAGAGGGTGCCGTCTTCGAGGGCGATCCACGTGTGGAACGTATTGTAGGGCACATCGGCGACTTGGCCGGGATGGAGAATTGAGGCGGAGAGTACTTGGCCGGCGTCATCAAAGATGACGGCCCCAAGTTTGCCGCGGAGGAGGACGAGGGATTCATCCTTAGAGGGATCCATGTGGCGGTGGGGTTGGACGTAGGTGTCGGCGCAGAGGGCGTTGAAGAAGCGCTGGCAGGGATAGTTGGGGCTGGCGTGGAGGTTGAAGTTTTTGCGGCGGCGGGGCGACGCGGCGGCCTCGGCGGCGAGGCGATCGAGAAAGGCATCGTCGAGAATGCGGATGGGGGGCGGGTTCATATCGGTGCAAGGGATAGCAGAAATGCGGGGAAAACTTCAATATCCAATACCCAACAAGGAATATCCAATGTCCAATGTCCGGACCTGATTCACCCACGGGGCAAGCCCGTGGGGGTCTATGGGGCGGTGGCGATGGCGACGGCGAAGGGGCGGCCTTCCCAGCGGACGGGGATGGTGAGGCGGCCGGTGGCGGCATCCCAGATGGCCTCGTCGGTTTCCCTGTCCGCCACGCGGACGGAGGCCGGAGGCTGGGGGAGGCCATGGACGACGAACTGGAGGAGGCGGGTATCGGGGCGGCCGGGATAGTCGTGTCGTTCGCCGTCGAGGTGCAGCACGAGTTGGCCGGCGGTGCGCTCGGAGCGGAAGCGCAGGAGTTCGTAGCGCCGGTTGGCCACGGCATCGGGCGAGATCCCGTCGTCGTCGTAGAATTGGCCGGTGGATTCCGCCACGGACTCGTCGGCGTAGAAGTGGACGTGCAGGTTGGCCGGGTCGTAGCGGTCGGCGTTGGGAATGGGCTCGATCATGGGGATGAAGGCGCCGGCCCGGACAAAGACGGGGATGTGGTCCAGCGCGAGCGGCACGGCGAGGATTTGGCCGCCCGCGTGATGCGCGCCGGTCCGGAAATCGAACCAGTTGGCGTTTTTTGGGAGGGGCACGAGGCGTTCGGTGGCGCCCGGGTCGGTGACGGGCGCGACGAGGAAGGCGTCGCCCCAGAGGTAGGCATCGAGGCGGTCTTCCATTTCGGGGCGGTCGTCGAGGAAGAACAGCGGGCGCATGAGCGGGAGGCCGGCGGTGGCGTTCTCGAACATCAACGTATAGTTGTAGGGCAGGAGTCGGGTGCGCAGGCGGATGGCCTCGCGCACGATTCGCTTGGTGTCGGCGTCCCAGAAGATGGGTTCGGGCGGCACGTTTTCGTGGCCGTGCGGCCGATAGATGGGTTGGAAGACGCCGTATTGCATCCAGCGGACGTAGAGTTCGGGGTCGCGGTTGTGCCCGGCGAATCCGCCGAGATCGGAGTGCATCCAGGCGACGCCTTGCAGGCCCATCTGCAGGGACAGTTCGACCTGCGGCCGCAGTCCGCCCCAGGTGCGGTTGACGTCGCCGCTCCACGGCAGGATGCCGTAGCGCTGGGTGCCGACGAACCCCGCGCGCATCAGGTTGAACGGGCGCCGATCGGGAAAATCCTTGCGGAACCCCTCATGCACCAGCCCCGCCCATTCATGGCCGAAGGCATTGTGCAGATCGTCGCCCCGCCCGATGGCATGGCGGATTTCGGCGGGATGCGTTTCGGGTTCGCCGAGGTCGCCCCACCAGCCGGCCACGCCGGTTTCCGTGTGCTTCTTGTAGAACCTCCAGAACCAGTCGCGGGCTTCCGGCTTGAAGACGTCGATCAGCGCGGCCTCGCCGAAAAAGGCGGCGAAGGTCTCGGGGTTTCCGGTGGCATCCGTGGCCAAGGCGCCGTGCGCGACGGCGTTGTCCCAGTTTTTGGATTCCGTGAGGACGAGCGGTTCGGTGATCAGGATGGTGTGGACGCCTTGGCGGCGGAAGTTCTCCATCATGGCGACCGGTTCGGGGAATGTCTTGCGGTCCCAGTCCAGGTTGCCCATGTTGCCGTAGATGCTGGCGCCGAACCAGAACAGGTCCAGCACGACGGCATCCAGGGGAATGTCGTCGCGGCGGAAGCCCTCGACGACGGCTTCCACCTCGGCCTGGGTATGGTAGCCCATGCGCGAGGAAATGTGGCCCAGCGCCCAGCGCGGCAGCAGGGGCTGGTGGCCGGTCAGGTCCGCGATCCGTCCGCACAGGCCGGGCCAGGTGTCGTCCGCGATGAGCAGGCAGGCCAGGCGGCCGCCGACCGCCTCGAACGAGAGAACGCCGTCGCCCGCCGAATCGATGTCGAGCCATCCGCGCGCGGAGTTGTCGAACACCAGCATGTATTTCTTCGAGGAGACGACGGCGGGCATGGAGTAGTACATGAGCCGGGCGGTTTCCTCGTAGGCGTAGCTGGCGCTGTTGTAGAGATCGAGCCGTTCGCCGCGCCGGTCCATCCGGCCCAGCGCGCGCGAGCCACCCCCGAAGAATTTCTCGCCGTCGGCGATCCGGAAGCGGAAGCCGTTTGCCACCCGGCCCTCCTCGGCGATCAGGTCCCGGCCCCGGAAGCGGTAGGCGACCCGGAACGGGGACTTGCGGACGTCGATTTCGAGACCGGCGGTGCGCAGGACGAGCGCGTCGGGCGATTCTTCCAAGGTGGCGGGGACCGGCCGGGGCGCAGCGCCGATGGCGAAGGACGGCAGCGGCGAGGCGTTCGTTTTGGGCGTGAAGACGGCTTCCAGCGCATGTTCCGAGTAGAGCGTCAGCGCCAACGCGCCGTCGGCGAGTTCGAGGGTCAACGTGCCGTTGGTGAAGGCGTGGTTTAGGAATTCAGGCATGGGGACCTCGGCGCGGGCGGCGGGGTGGAGCAACAGCAGGGATAGGAGAATGACTTGGATTTTCATTTGGGTGCAAGGGGGAGCAGATGAGTGGGGTGACGGGAAGGGAAATGCGGAAAAACTCAATATCCAATATCCAAGTGAGTGTATGCCATATGAATGTGTAGACCTGATTCACCCACGGCGCAAGGCCGTGGGGGTCTGAAGCCAGCGGACCTGATTCACCCACGGCGCAAGGTCGTGGGGGTCTGAAGCGGTCAGGCCTCGACCTGGATTGCCTTGGAGGACTGCCAGACGCCGTGGATGTTGCAGTAGGAGACGGCCTGCAGGACGCCCGACTTGGCCAGCGTGAGGTTGGCGATCATGCTCGGGTTGGTCAGCGCCGGGCCGGGCTGGTCCGTCGCGGAATCGGCGTGGGCGGAAAACTCGGCGTGGGCGAGTTGAATGGTCATCTTGGCGCCTTCGGGCAGGAAATAGAGGGAAATCCAGCGGATGTGGTGCTGGAGGGTGTTCGGATGGGCGATGGCCTTGCCCAGGCCGGCCGTCACGGTGAAGAACTCGCCGGCCTTGACGGAATCCGGGGCTTCGATGACGGGGGCGTGCTTTTCGACTTTCCAATCGGCTTGCTGGATGGTGCTGTTGAATTCGGACATGCGGATCTCCTGTTTTGGGGGTTGAATCTCCGGCCAATCCTAGCACGGAAGCCGTGAAATTGCCATCCGGGAAGGCGTAAAAAATTGATTTGGGCGAGGAATGGGGGTTGAACCCCTTTGTTTCTTCTGAAAGAATCTCATCCATATATGTTAGAAAGACACCCCAGGAGGCCCTGAATGAGAAAGAGTTGGATTGTCCTCGCCCTTGCCCTTGGTTGCGCCGCCTCGGCCAGCGCCATGGAAGTGACCCTGAAAGATGCCGCCAACCTTCGCCTGCAGGTGTACGGCTATGTCAAGGCCGACCTGTCGTACGACACCCAAGGCACCGCGCCGAAAAACGACTTCACCTTCTATGTCCTGCCCGAAACGGCGGGCGAGAAGGACGCCCAGACCCGTCTCGCCGCCCGCGAGAGCCGGTTTGGCCTGAACCTGTTCGGGCCCGACACCGAGTCGTGGAAGACGACGGGCAAGATCGAGTTGGACTTCTACGGCGGCGGGAATCCCAATTCCTACAATCCGCGCATCCGCCTGGCCTATGTGGATCTCGCCCGCGCCTCCGGTTTTTCCGCGCGCTTCGGCCAGGACTGGGACACCTTCTGCGAGGTGGCTCCCCGGATCAACAACTTCGCCACCTTGGCGGATGTGGGGCTTCTCGGCCTCCGCCGGCCGCAGGCCCGCGTGACGCAGGAAGTGAAGTTCAGCGACAACACCAAGCTGGTGCTCAAGGCCGCCGTGGCGCAGACCGTGGGCGAGGACCTCGATGGCGGCGGGTTCGATGACGGCGCGGATGCCGACCATCCCACCGTGCAGTGGAACGTGGCCCTGCACCAGAAGCTCTGGACCGAGAAGGCCGCCCGCATTTCCTTCGCCGGCCACTATGGGCAGGAAACCGTGGATGCCGTCGACAGCAACAAGGTCGTCACCGCGACGGATGTCGCGGACTACGACACCTGGTCCGTCCAGGGATCCCTCTTCCTGCCGCTGACCAAGTGCCTGGCGGTGCAGGGCAACGTCTGGAACGGCGTGAACCTCGATACCTACTACGGCGGCATCGGCCAGGGCGTGAACGTGGCGTTGGACGAGGAAATCGAAGCCGTGGGCGGGTTCGTCCAGCTGCTCTACGATCCGACCGACAAGCTCTCCTTCGGCCTCGGCTACTCCGTGGACGATCCGGAAGACGAGGATCTCAGCGTCGGCATGCGTTCCAAGAACGATCTGATCTGGCTCTACGGCGCCTACAAGATCACCCCGGCCGTCAGCGCGATCGCCGAATACAGCCAGATGACCACCGAGTATCTGGAGAAGGCCGACGCCACCAACGACCGCATCCAGGTCTCCATGAAGTACGTCTTCTAAGACCTCCTGCGGCGTTCGCAACGGGCTGTCCGGGAAACCGGGCGGCCCTTTTTTCGTCCGGGCCGCCGCCCGCCCCCTGCGTTCAGGCGCCGCCGGGGGCCGGGCGCGGGGGTTTCCGCGGCGCGGGAAAAAGTTTTCCACGGTGTGGAAAAACTGCCATAGGATGGGGGCATGGCCGAGTTTTCGCTCCAACCGGTGTTGATCGGGCCGCTCCGCGTGGAGTGGCCGGTGTTTCTCGCGCCGATGGCGGGGTATACGGACGGCGCGTACCGGTCGCTGTGCCTGGAGCAGGGGTGCGGGGCGGTGGTGACGGAGATGGCGAGCGCGCACGGGATGAGCATCGGCCATGAGCGCACGGGGCATTTCCTCGACACGTGGGGCGAGGAGCATCCCCTCGGCGCGCAGATCTACGGGTCCGATCCGGGGCGCATGGCGGCGGCGGCGGCGAAAGTGGCGGAGACGAAGAAATTCGATTTTCTGGACGTCAACGCGGGCTGTCCGATGCCGAAGATCCGCAACCGCGGGGACGGGGCGGGGCTGATGCGCGATCCTGCGAAGATGGCGGAGATCGTGCGGCAGGTGAAGGCGGCGGCGGGGGGCGCGCTGCCGGTGACGGTGAAGACGCGGATCGGCTGGTGCGCGGACACGATCAACGTGCTGGAGACGACGGCGGGGGTGGAGGAAGCGGGGGCGGCGGCGATTTTCCTGCACGGGCGGGTGGCGAGCGTGCGGCATTCGGGGCCGTCGGACTGGACGCTCATCGCGGCAACGAAACGCGCGCGGAAGATCCCGGTGATCGGCAACGGGGGGGTCAAAACGGCGGCGGACGTGTTCCGGATGGTGGCCGAGACGGGGGTGGATGGCGTGATGGTCGGGCGGGTCGCGCTGGGCCATCCGTGG
The DNA here is from genome assembly GCA_009928955.1 of Opitutia bacterium. Lineage (GTDB taxonomy): Bacteria > Verrucomicrobiota > Kiritimatiellia > CAIQIC01 > Lenti-01 > Lenti-01. Next base: position 54,188 of record SABN01000003.1, read on the forward strand.
CTGTTCCGCGACATCCGCGACCTGGCGGCGGGGCGCGCGCCGCGAATGCCGACGGTGGACGAAGTTCGGGAAACGATCCGCGAGCATCTGCGGCGGGAGATGGAGCTGATGGCGCGGCGCGGGAAGAAGGAGCTGAAGCTGGGGGTGGAGCTGACGGCGTGCCTGGTGCTGCGTCCGCATCTGGTGCGGTATCTGCGGGGCTTCCGGGGCTTCGGGGTGCTGGCGCGGACGTTGGAGGAACGGGTGGACGCGGCCACGCTGTTGGGGCGCGTGGACGAGGTGCTGGCGTCGGGGCGGAAGTGCGAGCGGGGCGGAGAGGATCTCCACATCCAATAACCAATGTCCGACATCCAATTCCCACGGGATGCAGCCATCTGGAATGGACTGTGCAGGGGGGCGGGAATCGGGTAAATTGAGAAAGTGATGAAACAAGGCATGTTCCAGAACGCGCAGCTGCGCCAGGAGATGAAGCTGGCGCCGCGCATGATGCAGGCGCTGCGCTTCCTGCAGGCGCCGCTGCCGGAGCTGCGCGACCTGATCCGCGGCGAGTTGGAGCAGAATCCGGTGCTGGAGGAGAAGGTGGGCGATTCCGACGCCTTGCTGGCGCCGCTGGAGCCGGTGGCGGCGACGCTGGACGAGGCGGACCGGGAAAACGATTTCGATCCGGACGATTTCGGGCGGGAGATCGATGCGCTGGAGAAGATGCTGGAGCCGCGGCCGCTGGACGAGGCGCCGGGGACGCCGGTCTCTTCGCCCGAGGCGGATGAAAAACGACAGTTTTTCCTGGATTCGCTGACGGCGGCGCCGTCGCTGCATGCGCATCTGGAGGAGCAGCTGAACGAGTCGGGGCTGGACGAGGCGCAGAAGAAGGCGGGCGAGTACATCATCGGCAACGTGGATGAGAACGGCTGGCTGGCGGCGGACGTGGCGGAGGTGGCGCGGGAGGCGGGGGTGCCGGAGGCGGCGGTGGAAGCGGCGCTGGCGGTGATCCAGGAATTCGATCCGCCGGGCGTGGCGGCGCGGGGCCTGAAGGAATGCCTGCTGATCCAGCTGCGGCGGTCGGGGCGGGGGGCGGAATCGGCGGAGGCGCGGCTGGTGGCGGGGCATCTGGAGGCGCTGGGGGAGGCGGGCGCGGCGGCGCTGGCGAAGGCGGCGGGGCTGGCCGCGGACGAGGTGGCGGAGGCGCTGAAGGCGATCGCGCTGCTGGATCCGAAGCCGGGGCTGAAGTTCTCGGCGGCGCCGGCGGTGTATGTGACGCCGGAGGTGGAGATCCGCAAGACGGCGGAGGGGGAATACGTGGTGGAGATGCTGCGGGACGGGTTGCCGCGGCTGCGGATCAGCGCGGAATACGAATCGATGCTGGAGGACCCGGAGACGGCGGCGGAGGCGAAGAAGTATCTGGCCGAAAAGGTCCGGTCGGGCAAGTTCGTGATGGACAGCCTGCATCAGCGCCGGGAAACGGTGAAGCGCCTCGCGGAGGAGATCGCGGCGGCGCAGAAGGAATTCTTCGAGCAGGGGATTTCGCGGTTGAAGCCGTTGACGATGGGGGCGGTGGCGGAGAAGCTGGGCGTGCACGAGACGACCGTGGGGCGGGCGGTTTCGGGGAAATACGTGCGGACGCCGCAGGGGGTGTTCGAACTGAAGTTCTTTTTCACGGCGGGGCTGAAGATGGCGGACGGGGAGAGCATCTCGACGGAGGCGGTCAAGGAGGCGGTGGCGAAGGTGCTGGGGCACGAGGACGTGCGCAAGCCGCTCTCCGACCAGGCCATCGCGGACAAGCTGAAGGAGCAGGGCTTCCAGGTGGCGCGGCGGACGGTGGCGAAGTACCGCGAGCAGCTGGGCGTGCCGCCGGCGCACAAGCGGAAATGAGCAAGCAGCCGAAGGGTTGGGAATGGCGATGAAGACGGATTTTGGAGCGAAGGATTTTTCGGAGTTCTGCCAGGCGCACCGGCCGGCCTATCACGCGGGTTATTACGCGATGTATTCGAGCTGGTGGGATGCGATCACCACGGAGCCGAACCTGATGGTGGTGCCGGTGGACGACCACATGGTGCACCGGGGCGACGGTTTGTTCGAGACGTTCAAATGCGTGGACGGGGCGGTCTACAACCTGGACGCGCATCTGGCGCGCCTCGAGGGCGGCGCGAAGACCATCGCGCTGCGGATGCCGTGGAGCCGCGCGGACCTGCGGAGGATCATCGGCGACGTCCTGCGGGCGGGGGGGCGGCGGGATGCGCTGGTGCGGGTGTTCGTGTCGCGCGGCCCGGGGGGGCATTCGGCGAATCCGTATGAATGTCCGGAGCCGCTGTTGATGGTGCTGGCGATCCGGCTGGCGGAACCATTCATGGAGGCGCATCCGGAGGGGGCGAAGGTGGGCGTGAGCGGCGTGCCGAACAAGGAGGGGTTCTTCGCCCAGGTGAAGAGCGTGAACTATCTGCCGAACGTCCTGATGAAGAAGCAGGCCGTGGACGCGGGGGTGGATTTCATGCTGGGGTTCGACCAGAACGGGCATATGACCGAGTTGCCGACCGAGAACTTCGGCATCGTGACGGCGGGGCGGTTGCTGCGGGTGCCGCGACCGGATCACATCCTGCTGGGCACCACGATGTTGCGGGTGATGCAGTTGGCGCGCGAACAGCTCGTTCCGGCGGGGATCCTCGCGGGCGTGGAGGAGGCGGACGTGCCGCGGGTTGAATTGGAGAAGGCGGCAGAGATGCTCGTGTTCGGCACGAGCCCGCACGTGACGGCGGTGACGGAGTTCGCGGGGCGCCCCGTGGGCGATGGCCGGCCCGGCCCCGTTTGGCGCGAGCTGAGCCGCGCATTTGAGGAAGACCTGAAAAATCCGGCGATGTTGACGCCGATGGTGTAACCTTTCCGTCTCGCGGAGCGACGATCTGGAAAACGGTGAAACAGATGAAGAAGTGGAAGAGGCGCGGGGGCTGGGCGGCGGTGGCGGCGGCCCTGCTGTCCGGGTGCGTGGGCGTGCCGGATGCGGAGCAGATGCGCGGGATCCGGGCGGAATCCGCGGTTCGGCGGCTGGACGACTTGGCGCGGAAGACCACGACCGAAAGCGGGGTGTATCTGTCCGGGCCGTTGCTGCTGTGGGAGGCCGTGTCGTTGGCGCAAAGCTACAACCGGCCGCTCCAGCAGGAGCGGGTGGGGCGGGAGATCGCGCGGGGGCGCATCGAGGCCTCCTATTCGGAGGCGCTGCCGACGCTGGCGCTGACGGGCGGCTACGTGCGGCGCGACGAGGAGCTGGGGACGACGAGGGACGGGGTCTATGTGCCGACGCGCCTGCAGGACCAATATAGCGCGGGGCTCAAGCTGTCGCAGCCGCTGTTCAACGGCCGGATCGGCGCGGCCCTGCGGGCTTCGAAACTCTATGGCGAATGGATGGAATCCACGATCCGCGCGGCGACGGAGTCCGTGCAGCGCGAGACCATCCGGGCCTATTATTCGGCCGTGCTGAGCGAGCACCTGCTGGAGGTGAACCAGACGGCGCTGGAAACGGCGGAACGACAGCTGGAGAACACGCAGGCGCGGCGGCGGCAGGGGATGGCGTCGAACTACGACGAGCTGCGCGCGCAGGTGGAGGTGTCGAACTTCCGCGCGCAGGTGTTGCAGGCGCGGAACGACAAGGACGTGGCCTATACGGCCCTGTACCGCCTGATGGGGGCGTCGCCGGAGAGCGCGGCGGAGCTGGTGGACGACGTGCCGCGGGTGGTCGAGGCGGTTTCCTTCGCCGACGCGGCGCGGACGGCGCTGGAGCGGCGCGCGGACCTGGCCGTGGCGGAATACGCCCTGCGGATGCAGCGCGAGAGCGTCGCGGCCGCGAAGGGGCGCTACCTGCCCGAGGTGTCGGGCTACGTCTCGCAGGCGTGGGCCAATCCCGATCCGCACGAATCCACGCGCGACGACTGGGGCGACGAGTGGCAGGCGGGCGTGCAGGTGAGCCTGCCGCTGTTCGACGGCCTCGACCGGCGCGGCACGCTCATCCAGGAGCGGGCGAAGCTGCGCCAGTTCGAGATCGCCCTGCGGGACGCGGAAGAGCGGACCGTGAGCGAGATCCGCCAAGGAGTGCTGTCGCTGAAGACGGCCGAGGAATTCGCGCATTCGCAGAGCCAGAATCTGGAGATGGCGCAGGAAGCGCTGCGCCTCGTGGAGGCGGGCCTGAAGGAAGGCCAGAATTCGCCGATCGAAGTGATGGACGCCCGCCAGGCCCTGACCAAGGCCTCCGCAAACTATTACGAGTCGATTTTCGCCCACGCGATGGCGCGGGTGGTCTTGCAGCAGGCGATGGGCTTGATGTCGCCCGACGTCCTGCCCGACGCGCCCGTGCTGGGAATTGCGGCTTCATCCGACGGATCGGTCGGATCCGCCGAATGATTTGGAGGAACCCATGAAAACACGGTTTTTGATTGTGCTGGGCGCGGGGCTGGCCGCGGCGCTGGCGGTGGGCTGTTCGAAGCCGGCGGAGCAGGACAACGGCAAGCCGCAGAAAGGCCGCGGGCCGGTGGCGGTGCGCACGGCGCGGGTCGAGCGGCGGGATCTCTCGGAGACGATGCTGTTCACGGGCGAACTGGAGTCGCCGGTGTCGGTGGAGGTGAAGCCGAAGATCCAGGGGCGCCTGGAGAAGATGGAGCTGGAAGACGGCCTGCCGACGACGGAAGGGGCGGTGGCGAAGCGCGGCGAGACGATCGCCGAGATCGACCGCCGGGAACTGGATGCGCAGATGGCGCTGGCGGAAGCGCAGGCGCGCCAAGCCGAAGTGGCGCTGGCGGACCGCGAGCGCGAGCGCCGGCGGCTCGAGGCGCTGTTCGCGGAAGAGGTGGCGACCGAACAGGCGCGCGACGCGGCCGTGACCGCGCACGAGAGCGCCAAGGCCGCCCTGGCGCAGGCGCAGGCGCAGCGGAAGCTGGCGAAGGTGAACCTCGACGAGACGAACATCCGCGCGCCGATGGATGGCGTGGTGACGGACCGCCACGCGGATCCGGGCGCGATGGTCGGACCGTCGGCGCCCATCGTGCGGATGGCGCAGATGGATCCGCTGCGGTTGATGCTGGCGATCCCGGCGCGCCTGCTGCCGATGCTGGAGGAAGGCCGGACTCCGGTGTCGGTGGCGACGGACGTCCTTCCGGGACGCGCGTTCGACTGCACGGTGGCGCGGATCTTCCCGGCGGCGGACCCGGCGACGCGCACGGTGCGGGCGGAGGTCCTGCTGGCCAATCCGCGCGCCGCCGGCGGCTGGCCGCTGCGACCGGGCATGTACGCGACGGCGAAGCTGACGCTGGCCACGAGCCCGGGGGCGCTGGCGGTTCCGGCGGCGGCGGTCATCCGCGTGCTGGACCGCCAGCTGGTCTACGTCGTCCGCGACGGCGTGGCCCGCGCCGCGACCGTGCAGACGGGCGTCCGGGACGGCATCGACGTCGAAATCCTCGCCGGCCTGGCGGAAGGCGACGAATACGTGGCGATGGGCCAGAACAAGCTGACGGACGGCGCGGCGATCGAGCGGGTCGGCGAATTCGGGGCGCCGGCGGAACGGCCGACGGAGTAGCCGGCGATGAAATTGCCCGAACTCGGTGTCCAGCGCCCCGTCACGACGCTGATGTTTTTCCTGGCGGTGTTCGTGATGGGCGCCGTGATGCTGACCCAGCTGCCGGTGGACCTGATGCCGGAGATCGAACAGCCGACCGTGACGGTGGTGACGACCTGGGAAGGCGCGAGCGCCGAGGACGTCGAAAGCAAGGTGACCAAGCTGGTGGAGCGGGCGCTGGGCACGGTGAGCGGCCTGGAAGAGATGACCAGCGCCACGATCGAGGGTGTCTCGAGCGTGACCTGCGAATTTTCCTGGGGCACCAATCTCGACGAGGCGTCCAACGACATCCGCAGCAACCTCGAGCGCATCCGCAAGGCGCTGCCGGACGACGCCGACGCGCCCATCCTGTGGAAATTCAACACCTCGCAGATCCCGATCCAGTTCTACGGCGTCACCTGCGCCGAGAGCCTCGAGCAGCTCGAGGAGATCGTCAACAACGAGATCGCCGACCCGCTGAAGCGCCTGCCGGGCGTGGGGGCGGTGACGCTGTTCGGGGGACTCGAGCGGCAGATCAACGTGAAGCTCGATCCGGCGCGCCTGGCGGGCTACGGGCTGGTGTTCGACCAGGTCGCGGCGGCGCTGGCGAAGGAGAACGTGACGCTGCCGGCGGGCAACGTGAAGGTCGGGCGGATGGACTACACGATCCGCGTGCCGGGGGAATTCGCGACGGCGGGGGAGATCGGCGACATCGTGGTCCGGTCGGCGGGTGGCGCGCACGTGCGCCTGCGCGACGTGGCGGAGGTGGAGGACGGCTTCGCGGAAGAGCGCCGGCTGGCGAAGGTGAAGGACCGCCGGGCGATCATGATGATGATCCAGAAGCGCTCCGGGGCGAACACGGTCGACACGGCCCGGGAAGTGATGCGGGAACTGGAACGGAACATCCAGCCGATGCTGCCGCGGGACATCGAAATCCACCAGATCTTCGACACGAGCGAGCAGATCACCCAGTCCATCTCCAACGTGGCCATGACGGTTCGCTGGGCGTTCGTGTTCGTGGTGCTGACGGCGTTCTTCTTCCTGCGCAACGTGCGCTCCGCGCTGATCATCGCGCTGACGATCCCGTTCTCGCTGATCCTGGCGTTCATCTTCATGTGGACGATGGGCTGGACCATCAACATCATTTCGATGGCGAGCCTGGCGATCGCGATGGGCATGGTGGTGGACAACGCGGTGGTGGTGCTGGAGAACATCGCCACGAAGGTGGAGCAGGGAACGGCCCCGCGCGAGGCGGCGATGTTCGGCAGCGAGGAAGTGGGGATGGCGGTCAGCGCCTCGACGCTGACGACGATCGTGGTGTTCGTGCCGCTGATCTTCCTGAAGGGGGAGGCGGGGATCATGTTCAAGCAGCTCGGCGGGCTGCTGACGGCGACGCTGCTGGCGAGCCTGACGTGCGCGCTGTGGCTGACGCCGATGCTGAGCAGCCGCCTGCTGCGGGCGTCCGGGAAGCGCCGGGCGCGCGGGCGGTTCGCGGAGGCGTTCCACGCGTGGAGCGAGGCCCGGTTCGCGGCGCTGGACGCCGCCTATTCCGGGCTGCTGCGCCGGGCGCTGCGGGGCCGCTGGGTGGTCGTCGCGGCGGCGATCGCGGTGTTCGCGGGGAGCGTGGCGCTGTTCAAGGGGCTGGGGTCCGAGTATGCGCCGGAAGACGATTCCGGACGGTTGATGCTGCGCTACCAGACCGCCATCGGCACGCGGGTGGAAGAGACCGCGGCGCTCGGCCAGCGGATCCTGGAGGTGGCGCTGGAAGAGGCCGGCCGGGACAACGTGCTCGTCTACGCCTGGCGCTGCGGCGAGACCGGCGGCATGGGCGGCCGGGGCGGATCGCACATCGGGCAGGTCATGATGCGCCTGGTGTCGCAGAGGCAGCGCGACCGCGGCCTCAAGGAAATCGGCCGCGCCGTGGGCGACGTCGTCGCGAAGTGGCCGGAGGTCCAGAAGTACAGCGTGGACACCGCCCAGATGGGGCCCGGCGGCGGGCAAAAGCCGATCATCATCGAGGTGCTGGGATTCGACCTCGACGTCCTGCAGGGCATCGCCGAGCATGTGCTGGAAGTGGTCAACACGACGCCCGGCGCGGTGGACGCCGAGATCGGGCGCGATCCCGGCCGGCCCGAAATCCGCGTGGAGATCGACCGGACGAAGGCGGCCGCGCACGGGCTGAACGTGTCGCAGGTGGCCAACGGCATGCGCACGCTGTTCTACGGGACGACGGCCACCCTGTTCCGCGAGTCCGACGAGGACTACGACGTCGTGCTGCGGCTGGACGAGCCGTTCCGGCAGACGGTGGCGGACATCGCGCAGTCGGAGATCGCGCTGCCGAACGGCCGGCGGATCCGGCTCGACAGCGTGGCGAACGTGGCGGAACGCCTCGGGGCGCTGCAGATCGACCGCCGCAACCAGGAGCGCATGATCCAGGTGACGGCCGACGTGTTCGGGCGCAGCAGCGGCGAGGTGGTCCGCGACCTGCGCCGCCGCCTCGCGGCGGAAGTGCCGCTGCCGTCGGGCACGGGCATCCATTTCGGCGGCACGGCGGAGGACCAGGAGGAATCGTTCCGCCAGATGGGCCTGATGCTGGTGCTGGGCATCCTGCTGGTCTACATGGTGATGGCGTCGCAGTTCGAGAGCCTGCTGGATCCGTTCCTGATCCTGTTCTCGATCCCGTTCGCGTTCACGGGCGTGGCGATCGCCCTGACGGCGCTGCAACTGACGGTGAGCATCATGTCCTACATCGGGATGATCCTGCTGGTGGGCGTGGTGGTGAACAACGCCATCGTGCTGATCGACTACGTCAACCTGCTGCGGGAGCGCGGGCAGGGGCTGTCCGACGCGATCGTGAACGCCGGGCGCTCGCGCCTGCGGCCGGTGCTCATCACGACGATGACCACGTCGCTGGGGATGACGCCGATGATCCTGAGCCGGGGCGAAGGCGCGGCGACCTGGAAGCCGATGGCGGCGACGATCGTGGGCGGGCTGCTGTTCTCGATGCTGATCACGCTGGTGCTGGTGCCGACCCTGTACAGCTTGGCCCATTCGCGAGTGGCGCGGCGGCGGGAACAAGCGGCCGCCGAGAAGGGAGTGCGCGCATGAAAGCGGTGTGGATGATGCACGACATCGTGCTGGCGGACGAGATTCAGGACATCCTCGACGAAATGGGGATCGTCGGGCTGTCGCGCTGGAAGCGCATGACCGGCCGCGGCCCGAAGAGCGGCGCGCGGATGGACAACCATGTGTGGCCCGGGGCCAATTCGGGGGCCTTCGTGGTGGTGGAGGACGAGGTGGCGGCGCGGTTGATGGGGCGCCTGCAGGCGTTGCGCGACGAGGTGGGCGCCATGACCGGCCTGTGGGCGTTCACCACGCCGGTGTCGGAGACGCTCAAATAACCAGTGCCGGAACTTTGTTCGGCGGAAGAAGTTCCCCGGCGCCCGAAAATTATGGTTGTGTTCGTTCATCGCGATGAGGTATCTACACCGCACGATAGGGAGCATACGGAACCGGAGAAGTGAAATGGCGAGAATAATGACTTGGGCGAAAATCGGATGCGCGCTGTGGGTCGTGGCGGCCATGGGGGTCGGTTGCGAAACCGCGACGATGGACAATCAGGGCACCATCACGTTGGCCGAGTTGCAGGGCATCACGCCGGCCCCGCCTTCGGACCCGGGCGGCGGCGGGGACCCGGACGGCGGCGGAGACACGGGCGGCGGTGGGGACACGGGCGGCGGCGGGGACACGGATGGCGGCGGGGACACGGGCGGGGGTGGATTTGGGGAGATCACGGGTGCCATCAAATGGCTGAACACGGACGTGTCGGGCTGGTCCCAGACCGCCAGCCTGAACGCGAGCGTCAGCGGCGGCACGATCCACATGCCCTACGACAAGGCCAAGGTGTGGCCTTCCGTGGACGGCTTGAACGGCAACTGTTGGGCCATCGTGAACATCGGCGGCCAATGGTATGCCGCGACCTTCGAATATCTTCGATCTGGGCAGACTTCGAAGCCGGTGGGGGTGCTGAATGGCAGCCTGGGCGACCATTTCAAGGTGTCGCCGCTGAGCCGGTGGCGCCCCAGCAGCGGAGAGCGGTTTGGCATCATGGTCAGCGGCTTGGCGCGCGGGGGATTGCGCAATGTCAAGGAGCGCAGCAATGTTTCCATGGTCACCTGGCCGTAGGGGTCGGACGGGAGGCCGCGCGAGTGAAGGCCGGACGGGGGCGGCCGTCTTCCGCGCAAATCCTGCGGGAACTGGCCCGGCGTAAAAATCCGGCGCAGGCCGCGGTCCTGCGCCGGTTTTTCAAGACGGGGCCCGGTGAATATGGGGCCGGCGACCGGTTCTGGGGGCTGAACGTTCCGCAGGTGCGCGCCATCTTGGCCGATTTTCCCGATGTGCCGGCGGGCGTGGCGGGCGAGTTGCTGGCTTCGCCCATCCACGAGGCGCGCTTCTTCGCGGTGGCGGCGCTGGTGCGGGCCTATGCCTGGGGGGATGCGGCCGGGCGCGCGGCGATCTTCGATTTCTATCTTGCGCAGACGGCGCGGATCAACAACTGGGATCTGGTGGATGTGAGCGCGCCGGGGATCGTGGGGCGGCATTTGCCGCCGGGAAAAGGGCGGCGGACGCTGGGACGGCTGGCGCGTTCGGCCAGCTTGTGGGAGCGGCGGATCGCGATGGTGGCGACGTTGGCGCACATCCGGCGGGGGAATCTGGCCAACACGTTCTGGTTGGCGGAGCGGTTGCTGGGAGATCAAGAAGACCTGATGCACAAGGCGGCCGGCTGGATGCTGCGGGAGGCGGGGAAGCGCGATCCGGCCGCGCTGCGGGATTTCTTGGCGCGCCACGCGGCCCGGATGCCGCGGACGATGCTGCGCGATGCGATCGAAAAGTTTCCGGCGGCGGAGCGCCAGAAGTGGCGGGGCCGATCTTGACCGGGGTGGGGCTTGCGTCCCCCCCCGGGGGAGAGGTATAATCGGCGGACAGAGGAGAGGACCATGATGCAACTGCACTTCCGGTGGATTTGTTGGGCGGGGCTGGCGGCGGGGTTGGCTTTGTCGGCCGGTTGCGAATGGTCGTCGGGCGGGGCGGCGGAAGGGGGCGATAGCGCGGTGCCGGCGGACGGGTCGTTTCCGGCGGAGATCACGGGGCTGATCCATTGGCTGCACACGGATGTTTCTGCTTGGCCGCAGACGGCGACATTGAGCGCGAGCGTGGGCGGGGGGGGGATCCACATGCCCTACGACAAGGCCCGGGTCTGGTTTGCGGCGGACGGGGTGAATGCGAATCCGTGGGTGTTGGTGAAGCTGAACGGGCAATGGTATGCGGCGACGTTCGAGTATTTCCGGCATGGGCAGACGTCGAAGCCGGTCGGAGTGCTGAACGGAGCGCTGGGCGATCACATCAAGGTGCCGCCGCTGAACGGGTGGCGGCCGCGCAGCGGCGAGCGGATCGGGCTGATGGTGAGCGGATTGGCGCGGAGCCATCTGCGCAACGTGAGGGAGCGCAGCAACGTCGTGATGGTGACCTGGCCCTAGGCGGCGCGGGGTCGTCATTCTTCTTTACAGGCGGGATTTCCCGGCGTAAAACGGATGACCAACATTTAATTTGACGCGTTGTCGTCATACAGGAAGTCATGCAACCGATCATCAACCACCTCGTTCAACTGCAAGAGCTCACCATCGCCCGCGCCCAGCAGGAAGTCGGCATGCCGGGCTCCCAACTGGACCAGTTGGATGCCGCCATCGCTTCGCTGACCCATGAACTGCCGAACGAGGTCAGCCTGCAGTTTTCGCGGTTGCTGCAGAAGAACCATCTGGCGATCGTGCCGGTGGTCAACGGGGTTTGCACGGCCTGCGGCATGACGTTGCCGGTGTCGCTGGTGCACAAGGTGCATGCCGCCGAGCAGATTTACGCCTGCCCCTCCTGCGCCCGGCTGCTGTTCCACCGGGCGTCCAGCGCGCGCAACTTGCGCAAATCCCCCCGCCGCAGCGATCCGCCCAAGGTGGGGATCGACCGGTTTTCCGCGGAATCCCTCATGATTCCGGCCCTGAAAGGCACGGACCGCGACTCGGTCTTGGCCGAGATGTGCCAGAAGCTGGCGGACGAAGGATTCGTGGACGATGCGGCGAAGCTGCTGGAGTCCGCGCTGAAGCGCGAGGCGATCATCTCGACCTCGGTGGAGAACGGGCTGGCGTTTCCGCACGTGCGGTGCATCGAAGGCGGGGCGCTGACCTTGGCGATGGGCCTTGCGCCCAAGGGGATCAAGTTCGATCCGGCGGGCAAGGCCAACACCCGCATCATTTTCTTCATGGTGATCCCCACGGCGGCCAGCGCGTTTTATCTGAAGCTCCTCGCCGGCCTTTCGCAGATTTTTCAGAAGCCGGAAAACCGCGACAAGCTGTTGGAAGAAGATACGTCGGAAAAGCTTTGGAAGGCGTTGATCAAGACGACGCGCCTGGCCATCCCCTGATCCGGATTTCTTCCGCAAGCGGACGCGCCGCGCCGCCCCGGCCCTCCCCGCCGGGGTTTTCCTTGCCTCGAAAATAAACGGGAAATTAATTTTCCCGGAATGGAACCTGAATCATCTTGGGGGATAGTGGGTACGCCTGCAAAAAGAAGGTTGCCGGGCGAAAAGGAATTCCGCGAATGTGCAAAGGCGTCGTCAAATGGTTCAACCGCCCCAAGGGCTTTGGGTTCATTGAGCTGGAAAAGACGGGCGTGGACGTGTTTTTGCATGTCTCGAAAATCGTGGACGGCGACGCGCGCGCGGTTGCCGAGGGGGATCAGGTGGAATTCGATGCCGACCAGTTGTCCAACGGGCTCCGGGCCCGAAATGTCAGAAGGTTGGGGTTGACACCGGTTGCGGAATAGGGTGCCCTGTTCCGGGATGAACCACCGCCGCAATCTGGTTTTGCTGGGCTTCATGGGGACCGGGAAAAGCGCCCTCGGCCGGAGGGTTTCGGTCTTGGCCGGATGCCCGTTCCTGGAAATGGACGCCGAACTGGAGCGCCGCGCGGGCCGCGCCATCTCCCGGATTTTCGCGGAGGATGGCGAAGAAGCCTTTCGGAACTTGGAATCGCAGTTGGCGGAGGAATGGGGGAAGCGGGAGGGGGCGGTCATCGCCTGCGGCGGCGGCGCGGTCCTGCGGGAGGAGAATCTGCGCGCGCTGGGGCGGAACGGGGTGTTGGCGTGCCTGACGGCGCGGCCCGAAGTCATCTTGGCCCGCACGGCGCGCTCCCCAAAACGGCCGCTGCTCGCCGGCGAAAACCCCGCGCAGAAGATCCGCGACCTGCTCGCCGTCCGCGCGCCGCTCTACGCGAAGATCCCGCTCCAGATCGACACCTCCGATGCCGATCTGGACACCTTGGCCGAGCAACTTCTCGACGCGTGGGCAAAGGAAAACTGAGGGGGCGCCGACGTTTCGGGTTGGGTTGCGGGCGGGAATGGGGCATGGTGGCCGGATATGTGGCGGTATGTGGCCAGGCGGTTGTGGCAGGCGATCCCGACGGTGGCGGGGGTCGTGCTGATCACGTTCCTCTTGTTCAACGGGGTGGGGGGGTCGCCGGCGGCGATGGTGCTGGGGCAGAACGCCAGCGCGCGGGCGCTGGAGGAATTCGACGCGGCGCGGGGCTACGACAAGCCGCTGTTTTTCGGGAACTGGACGAAGACGCGCGCGCTGGAGACGGTGGATTTCGAGGCGGCGCCGCCGGGCGTGCGGGCGAAGTGGGGCGCGGGGGAAAGCGGGTGGCTGCGGCTCGAGGCGGGGCAGGAACTGGCGCTGCCGCTGGCGTTTCCGCTGCCGGAGGGCGCCCGGTGGCGGCTGGTGGTGGAGGGCCGGGGCGAAGGGTTTCCACGGTGTGGAAAAAAGTTTTCCACGGTGTGGAAAAAAAGTTTCCACAGTGTGGAAAAACCGGGGTTCCGGGCGGAGGGCGGCGCGGCGGAGATCCGGCGCGTGCGGCTGGAGAAGGCGACGGGACATTTTTTCGACAGCCAGCTGGTGGATTACGCGGGGCGCCTGCTGCGGCTGGATTTTGGCACGAGCACGAGCCTGAACCGGCCGGTCTGGAGCCTGCTGAAGGCGGGGGTCGGGCCGAGCCTGGCGCTGACGGTGCCGATCCTGCTGGTTGAATTGGCGGTGAGCCTGACGCTGGCGCTGCTGTGCGCATATCGGCGCGGGTCGTGGCTGGACCGGGGCCTGGTGGCGGCGTGCGTGGGGCTGATGAGCGTGAACTATCTGGTGTGGATCGTGCTCGGGCAGTATGTGCTGGCGTACCGGCTGGGGTGGTTTCCGGTGTGGGGGTTCGAGTCGTGGCGGAACCTGCTGCTGCCGGTGGTCATCGGGGTGGCGACGGGGCTCGGGGCGAACGTGCGCTTCTACCGGACGATCTTGCTGGAGGAGATGCACAAGGACTATGTGCGGACGGCGTTCGCGAAGGGGCTGGGGGCGGAGCAGGTGCTGTTCAAGCACGTGCTGAAGAACGCGCTGGGGCCGGTGATCGTGAACGTGGCGCTGGCGCTGCCGTTCCTGTATACGGGCAGCCTGCTGCTGGAGAGTTTCTTCGGGATCCCGGGGCTGGGCTACCTGAGCCTGAACGCCATCCATTCCTCGGACGTGGACGTGGTGCGGGCGGTGGTGCTGGTGGGGGCGCTGCTGTTCACGGCGGCGAACGTGCTGGCGGACGTGGCGCTGGCGTGGGTGGATCCGCGGGTGAAGCTGGTATGAGCGCGGCGGCGGAATCCAAGGCGGCGGCGCGGGGCGGGGCGTCGTTCGGACGCGAGGCGTGGCGGCAGGTGTGGGCGAGCCGCGTGGCGCGGGCGTGCCTGGCGGTGCTGGCGGTGTTCCTACTGGCGGCGCTGTGGGGCGAGGCGGCGAACGCGTGGTACGCGTGGCGGGATGTGACGCCGCCGTGGCAAGCGCAGAACCTGGGGGCGCGCTATTTGGCGCCATGTGCAAGGCATTGGCTGGGCACGGACGGGCTCGGGCGCGACGTGGGCCTGCGGCTTATGCAGGGGGCGCGGATCGCGTTCCAGGTGGGCGTGGTGTCATCGCTGATCGCGATCCCCATCGGCGTGCTGCTGGGCTGCCTGGGCGGATATTTCGGCGGCAAGACGGATGATGCCGTGGTATGGCTCTCGACCACGTTCGCGTCGATTCCGGGGCTGCTGTTCGTGCTGGCGATCGCGATGGTGGTGGGCAAGGGGTTGCTGGGGGTCTTCCTGGCGATCGGCCTGACGACATGGGTGGGGGTGTGCCGGTTGATCCGCGCGGAGGTGCTCAAGCAAAAGAACCGGGGCTATGTGCGGGCGGTGCGGGCGCTGGGGTTCTCGCACGGGCGGATCCTGTTCCGGCACATTTTGCCGAACGTGATCCATGTGGCGCTGGTGTCGTTCACGCTGCGGTTTCCGGCGGCGATCGGCACGGAGGTGTTCCTGAGCTTCCTGGGGATCGGCGCGCAGGGGCAGCCGAGCTGGGGGACGATGATTTCGTCGGCGCGGCTGCGGCTGTGGCAGGGGATGTGGTGGGAGCTGGCGGCGGTGACGGCGGCGATTTTCGCCGTGGTGCTGGCGTTCAACCTGCTGGGCGATGCGCTGCGGGACGCGTTGGATCCGCGCTTGCGGACCGCTCGCGAATAGACAAGCTGCCCATAGTTTATAAACTGTTGATTATGGATTATATGCGTATTTGCATCATTGGCAATCGATTAAGCGTCAAATCCAGGTGCTTATGAGATTCACTGAATCCACAGTTTATAAACCATAGATGGCCGGGTGGCGGCTGGGAGCGATAAAAACAGGCGGCGATTCTTGACAGGGATGCGGGGGGATGGTTTAGTGAGCGGCAATGATGACGGCCATATCCATCCGAAACCTGCGCCTTCTGGCGTTGCGCGGCGACACCCGTGTCCCGGCGGGCGGCGGGTGTTGCGTTTGATGGAATTTCCGAAACCGTCTGTTTCCTGGAAAGCCCGCCGACGAGATGAAGTCCGGCGGGCGTTTTGTTGCCCGCGAAAGATAGAGAAGACCGACAAGGAAACCTAGGGATATGAAGAAGCCGGATCATGTGATTGTTTTCGACACGACGCTGCGGGACGGGGAGCAATGCCCGGGGGCGAGCATGGGGCTGCACGAGAAGCTGCAGGTGGCGCGGCAGCTGGAGAAGCTGAACGTGGACATCATCGAGGCGGGATTCCCGGCGGCGTCGCCGGGGGATTTCGAGGCGGTGAAGAAGGTGGCCGCCGAAATCAAGAAGTGCCGGATCGCGGGGCTGGCGCGGTGCGTGAAGAGCGACATCGACGCATGCGTGGCGGCGCTGAAGCCGGCGGGGGACCGGGCGCGGATCCACGTGTTCCTGGCGACGAGCGCGATCCACCGGCAGTTCAAGCTGAAGAAGGCGAAGGACGAGATCCTCCGCCAGGCGGTCGAAGGCGTAGCCTACGCGAAGAAGTTCTGCAAGGACGTGCAGTTCAGCCCGGAGGACGCGTCGCGGACGGAGCCGGAGTTCCTGGCGGAGGTGGTGCGGGCGGTGATCGCCGCGGGAGCGACGACGATCAACATCCCGGACACGGTGGGATTCACGGTGCCGCAGGAGTTTCGCCAGCTGCTGACCTATCTGCGCGAAAACGTCGCGGAGCTGAAGGACGTGGTGGTGCACGTGCATTGCCACAACGACCTGGGGCTGGCGGTGGCGAACTCGCTGGCGGCGGTCGAATGCGGCGCGCGCGGCGTGGAGGTGACGATCAACGGCATCGGCGAGCGGGCGGGCAACTGCTCGCTGGAGGAGCTGGTGATGGCGCTGAAGGTGCGCAACGACCACTACGGGGTGCAGTCGCGGGTGCGGACGCAGGAGCTGTTCCCGGCGAGCCGGCTGGTGAGCCAGCTGACGGGGATGATGGTGCAGCGGAACAAGGCGATCGTGGGGGCGAACGCGTTCGCGCACGAGTCGGGCATCCACCAAGACGGGATGCTGAAGCACCGGGAGACGTACGAGATCATGCGCCCCGAGGACGTGGGGGTGGTGACGGGCACGGACCTGGTGCTGGGCAAGCACAGCGGGCGCGCGGGCTTCTCGGCGCACCTGAACCGGATGGGGCTGAAGGTGAGCGCGGAGCAGCTGCAGGCGGTGTACGAAGCGTTCATCGCGCTGGCGGACAAGAAGAAGGTGGTGTACGACGACGACATCATCGAGCTGCTGCGCGAGCACATCTCGGACGTGCCGAAGGTGTATGCGATCAAGCGCCTGCAGGTGTCGGCGGGAAACCAGACGATCCCGACGGCGACGGTGCAGATCGAGAAGGACGGCAAGGTCATGCAGGATTCGGCCACGGGGTCGGGGCCGGTGGAGGCGGCGCTGAAGGCGATCGAGCGGATCACGGGCATCAAGGGCGAGCTGAAGTCGTTCGCGATGCAGGCGGTGACGCATGGCGAGGACGCGTTGGGCGAGGCGTCGATCCAGGTGAAGTACGGCGACGACCTGGTGGCGGCGAAGGGGTCGGACATCGACATCGTGATGGCGTCGGCGAAGGCCTACGTCAACGCGCTGAACCGGCACCTGTTCATCGCGAAGGAAGCCAAGAAGGCGTAGGCGGCGCGTTGCGCGGTCCCGGCCCGTCCCCCGCGGGGGCGGGCCGTTTTGCGTTTTGGGGGGGAATAGTGGAGTGATGGAAAGGTGGAAGGATGGGGGGCGGATTTGATTCACCCGCGGCGCAAGGCCGCGGGGGTCTTGAGCGCGAGGGCGGATTCGTCTAGGATGCGGGCATGAAGCGGCGGAGCGTACAGTGGCGGGCGGCGGCGGGCGGACTGCTGTGCGCGGCCTTGGCCGCGGGGCTGTGGGGCGCGGGGTGCGCGGAACGCGGGCCGGCGTGGCCCGGCCGGCGCTGGGGCTGGAAGTCTCCCGGGCGGGCGGGGTTTTCGGCCGAGAAATTGCAGGCGTTTTCGGACCAGGCGGGCGGGACGGGGTGCCTCGTGCACGGCGGGCGGATGATCCACGAGTGGGGGGACACGGCGTTCCGGAACGACGTGGCGTCGTCGACCAAGCCGATCTATGCGTTCCTGACCTTCAAGGCGATCGAGGAAGGGCGGATCGGTTCGCTGGACGACCGGGTGGCGGGGTGGGTGCCGGAGCTGGAGGGGCTGAATGCGGAGCGGGGCTTCAAGGACCGGAAGATCACGTTCCGGCATTTGCTGAGCCAGACTTCGGGCTACGGGCTGGAGGAGGACGCGGGGGAAGCCTTCGCCTACAACGACTATGCGACGGGGCTGCTGGCGTGGACGTTGTTCCACCGGGTCTATGCGAGTCCGCCGGGGCAGGACGATGAAGTGCTGAACGGAGAGTTGCTCGGCAAGGCGCTCGGGTTCGAGCACGCGCCGACGGTGCGGCACCGCAATTCGCGGCCGCACCGGATCCGGATTTCGGCGCGGGACTTGGCGCGGTTTGCGCTGCTGTATTTGCGGGGCGGGGAGTGGCAGGGGCGGAGGGTGTTGCGGGAGGATTTGTTCCGGGAGGCGCTGAGCGAACCGCTGCCGATGGATTTTCCGCGCACGTCGGGCGAGGAGGTGGCGCATTTGGAGGAAGTACAATCCATCGGCGGGGGGAAGGACCAAAAGAACCATCTGGGATGCCTGGGATATTTCTGGTGGTTCAACCGGATCACGCCGGACGGGATGCGGTTGCTGCCGGATGCGCCGGCGGGGACGTTCATGGGGTCCGGCTACGGGGGGCGGTTCGCCATGGTGGTGATGCCGGAACTGGATTTGATCGCGGTCTGGCTGGACGTCTACAAGGAAACGGGCAAGACCTCGTGGTGTCCACTGAGCGAAGTGGGGCGGTTCAAGGTGAACAAGATGATCCGCGAGCTGCTGGCGGCGCGGGTCGTTTCACCGCCCTGAACGGGAAATCCGCGGCGGTCCGGAGCGCAACGGAAGAGGCGCGGAGACAAAAAAAAGACGCCGCGAGGGGTGCGGCGTCCAGAGGGAACCGGGGGGGCTATTCGCCTTTTCCGTGGCCGTATTTGCCTTTGATGTGTTCGACGAAGTAGCCGCCTTTGGATTCGGCGGCCAGGAAGTCGTCGAAGACGGCCTGGGAAACGCCTTCATAGGTGTAGGTGTCGGAGCTGTTGTTCATCTGGACGACCAAGGTTTTGGCTTCGGGGTCGTAGCCGATCTTGTCGATGAGCGACGATTTGACGGATTTCATTTCGATGTCGGCGGCGAAAGCCGCGGCGGTGAAAACCATCAGGGAAATCAGAACCCACGCGATCTTTTTCATGGCGAAATTCTCCTTGGTTGATGAACAGGGAGGAGCATACCACAGGGGGGGGGGGGGGGGG
>SABN01000173.1 GCA_009928955.1 Opitutia bacterium
GGGGTGATGGGGGTGGCGGCGTCGAGGGCGTCGAGGAGCCAGAAGGCCTGGACGTTGGGGAGGAGGGCGTAGGCGGCGCGGGCGGCGAGGGAGGAGGCGAGGCGGGGGCCGAGGACGGAATCGCCCATGAGGCCGAAGAGGAAGAATCCGGAGGAGAGGAGGAGGACGGGGGAGGCTTGCAGGCGGGTGGCGAGGGCGGCGGCGAGGGCGACGACCATGGCGAGGCAGAAGTAGAGGAGGAGCCCGACGCGCAGGAGGGACCAGGAGAAGTTGAGGGGGAAGGCGAGGCGGTCGATGGGGGTCCGGAAGAAGGAAGCCGCGCAGATCGCCAGCAGCAGGAAGGCCAGCAGCAGGAAGAAGGCGGCGGAGGCGAAGGGGCGGCGGGTGCGGTGGTTCCAGGCGCCGGCGAGGGCGGGGGCGAGGAGGAGGGCGAGGAGGGCGGGCCCTTCGGCGGTCCAGTCGAGGAGAAGGTCGCTGGCGCCGGCGCGGACGGCCAGCAGGGTGGCGGCGAGGGCGGCGAGGGAGAAGAGGGCGAGGGCGGCGGCGATGCCGGCGGCCTTGGCGAGGAAGAAGATCGCGCGCGGGACAGGCTTGGCGAGGATGGTGGCGGCGGTGCCGCGGCGGAGTTCGCGCGCGAGGGTCTCGCTGGCGGCGGTGGCGGCGAGGAGGAGGCCGCCGACGAAGTAGAGGGCGAGGGCGCTGTCGCGGATGATGCGGGCGGAATCGCCGAGGGTGTAGTTGAGGAGGAGGGGCATCAGCGCGATGCCCGCGACGCAGGAGAGGGAGACGAGGAGGAAGACGGGGCGGCGGATGGCCTCGAGCGCGGCGAGGCGGGCGATGGCGGAAAACTGGGCGGCGGCGGGCATGGGGGCCTAGAAGAGCGGTTGATAGGCGGGGGTGCTGCCGGCCTTGAGGGCGGCGAGCACGACTTCCGCCTCGATGGGGACGGGGCGCGAGCCGGCCGGATAGTCGAAGAGCTTGAGGCGGGTGGGCATGGTGGCGCCGGGCTTGAGCACGAAGACGGCGGGGGTCTTGTTGGCGCGATAGAGGGCGACGAGTTCCTCGACGGCGGAATTGCCCGGGACGCTGATCTCGAGCTTGACGTAGAACTTCATGGCCTTGCGCCACTTGATGTCGGTGGTGATGCTCTTCTCGAACCAGCTGCACAGGCCCTTCTCGTTGGGGACGGCGAAATTCTTGAAGTAGATGAGCAGGCAGGCGCCGGTCTTCTTCTGGAGGGCGAGGATTTCGGCGTGGTCCTTGGGATTGTTGAACCACTTGGCGGGGATCTCGTCGAAGAGCGGGGCGTCGTAGGCGGCCTTTTCCTCGGGCGTGATGCCGGCGGGGTAGCTGACGGGCGGGGGGCCGGAGAAAGCCGGGGCGTCCGCCGAGAAGATGGCGGCGGGCGCGGAGGTGGAGGACGAGCCCCAGGCGGAGGAAGCGCCGCCGGAGGGGGCGTTGGTGGAGAAGATCGAGCCGGCGGAGCTTTGGGTAACCATGGGGGCGGGCGCGGCGGGCGTGGCCATGGGGGCGTCGGGCGCGGCGAAGCCGGGGGCGGCCGGCGCGGCAGCGGCGGGGGCGGCGGGCTGGCCGGCGCGGTCGAAGCGGGAGCGGTCGAATTTCTGGCGCTGGAATTCGACCCCCTGGACGGGTGCGGAAAGAACGGCGAGGAAGAGAACGGCGACGGCAGGCAGGCGGGGATTCATGGGATGTCTCCTTTCACGTGGCAGGCAGCTTGAAGAAGGCCAGGACGGCGTTGGCGATGGAAAAATAGATGAGGACGCCGAGGATGTCGGCCATGGAAGTGATGAGGGGGACGCTGGCGGTGGCGGGGTCGAGCTTGAGTTTGTTGAGGAGCATGGGCAGGACGGTGCCCATAAGGCTGCCGGCGATGACGACGGTGACCATGCTGAGGGCGACGACGATGGCGACGCGGATGTCGCCGAGGGCCCAGCCGAGGAAGAAGGCGGCGCCGGCCATGGCGACGCCGATGCAGGCGCTGACGCCGATTTCGCGCAGCAGGAGCTTCCACCAGTCCCCGGAGCCGATCTCGCCGGTGGCGATGGCGCGGACGACGAGGGTGGCGGCCTGGGCGCCGGCGTTGCCGCCGCTGCCGATGAGGAGGGGCATGAGGGCGACGAGGGCGGCGACGGCGAGGATGGTGTCCTCGAACATCTTGATGCCCATGCCGGTGAAGATGTTGACGATGACGAGGCCGATGAGCCAGCCGATGCGCTTGCGGAAGAGGAGGCCGAGGGTGGCGTCCTTGAAGCTGATTTGCAGGGGGCTGACGGTGGCCAGCTTGTGGAAGTCCTCGGTGGCGGCCTGTTCGGCGACGTCGAGGATGTCGTCGATGGTGACGATGCCGAGGAGGATGCCGTCGGAATCGACGACGGGGAGGGCGTAGAGGTCGTATTTGCGGAAGACCTGGACGGCCTCTTCGCGGTGCTGGAGGGAATGAAGGGAGGCATAATGGCCATCGAGGAGATCGGCGACGCGGGTGGCGGGGTCGGCGATGATCATCTTGCGCAGGCGGATGTCGTCGATGAGGTGCCCTTTGGCGTCGACGATGTAGATCATGGCCATGGTTTCGGAATCGGTGCCGCGCAAGCGCAGGTGCTCGAGGGCTTGGGCGACGGTCGATTCGGGATCGACGGTGAGGTAGCGGTCGGTCATGAGGCGGCCGACGCTGCCTTCGGGATAGCTGAGGAGGGTGAGGGCCTGCTTGCGGTCCTGGTCGCTGAGGAGGCCGAGGAGACCTTTGGTGACGCGGGCGGGCAGTTCCTCGAAGAGGGCGGTGCGGTCGTCGGGGGAGAGGCCCGAGATGACCTGGCGGACCTCCTCCTGGGCCATGTTCTTGAGCAGGAGGTCTTGGAAGGGCAGTTCCAGGAGGGAGAAGACTTCGTCGGCGAGTTGGCGGGGGAGCACGCGGAAGGTCAGGACCCGGTCCTTGTCGTCGAGCGCGGTGAGCAGTTCGGCGATTTCGGGGCCGGGCTGGGTGGCCAGGAAGTCGCGCACCTCGTTGAGGCGACCGGCTTCGACCAGATCGAGGATTTCGGGCAGCAGCAGATGTCGGAGAAGCATGGAAAGGCTCCGTGATAGAGGAGAAAAGGATGGAGGAAGACGGCCGGGAACACAAGGGCGAAGTTGCGCGTGAAGTTGCGCGGCGGGCGAAGTGGACTGGCGGGGGCGGGGCGGAAAAGGCGGGTGGGGTCTGTGCTGGACAATGCCGGGGGCGATGAGGCATATTTCCGGATGAAATGAACGAGCCCCCCCCTCATGGAATCACGTCGGAAATCGTCCAGTTGCGGATGAAGATCTTCCTGCGTTCCCCGCTGCGCCGGCGCCTGCTGGCGCGGCAGATGCGGTTGCTGGACAAGGTGGGCGGCCAACAGGTGCTGGAGATGTCGGGCGACGACGCGGCGAGCGCGGCGATGCAGAACGCGGGCGGCGGCGGGGGGGGCGTCTGGCACAGCGTGGCGACCGCGGAGACCCAGGCGGAGCTGCTGGCGGAATCGGGGATCGAGCGCATCCATCTGGCGGCGCTGCCGCAGTTGCCCTTCGAAGAGGGGGCGTTCGACGCGGTGGTGGTGAGCGAGATGCTGGAATATGTGGAGAATCCGACCGACCTGATGGCGGAGCTGCACCGGGTGATGCGGTCCAAGACGCGGTTGATCCTGCATGTGCGGCGCAAGCGGCGCACGCTGGTGGGGCTGTTCCGGCGGTTGTCGGGGCTGACGGACCCGACGCGGCCGATGGTGCGCCCCGGATTCACGCCCACGGAGCTGTTCGACGTGTTGAAGGACGGATTCGACGTGCAGGAAACAGCGGGGCTGGGGCGGTTTTTCACGGAATTCGCCAGCCTGCTGGCGGAGCTGTTCGCCGGAGTGATCCCCTCGTCGTGCGAGCCGGGGGCGTTGAGCGAACGGGGATTGCGGCGCGCGGCGGCGGTCTATGCGGCCTTCGCGCCGGTTTTCTGGCTGGCGGGATTCCTCGATGTCCTTTTCTTCTTCCTGCCGGAGCACCACATGGTGCTGCGGGCCAAGCGCCGGATGATGTGGGTGCCGCGGGTGACGCCG
>SABN01000047.1 GCA_009928955.1 Opitutia bacterium
CCCCCCCCCCCCCCCCCCCCGCCACATGGATGTGCCCGCCCATGGAATGGATCACGGATCTCCGGCCGGTGGATTGCCCTGCGGCCAGATGAACACGCGGGCGGAGAGCCCGCCGCCTTCCTCCACCTGCAGATGCGCGCCGCGCACCGTGCCCTTCAACTGCCCCCCCTCGCGGATCGACACCAGCCCCGTCGCCTCGACATCCGCCTCCAGCGCGCCGAACAGCTCCAGGTGATGCACCTGCAGCTTGTACTTGAATTGCATCGCCGCCCCCGCCGCGATGCGCAGGTTGCGCATCGCGAGCTGCCGCGGATCCGGTTGCGCCGGCCCGCCGAGCTCCAGCCATTGCGTGCATTCGATCGACGAATGCTCGTCCATCGATCCTTCGAAGATCACGTTGCCGGCCCAGATGCGCGCGTTCTCCAGCCGCCCGGCCGGCCGGATGATGACGCTGCCGCCGGTCTTGATCTCCTCCGACCACGGGCGGTCGATCACGTAGTCGCCCAGGTCGATCTTCTCGCGGCACTTCGAGCAGTAGATGGTCTTGGTCGTCCCCGACAGCTGGAACTCGTAGCTGCATTTGAAGCAGCGGATCGTCCGCTTGGTCGGCTGGATCGTCTTGACGATGTGCGGATTGTCCCCCGGCTTGGAGGGCGGCGGCGGATGCGACGACAGATCCTCCGCCCCCCGGTGCGCGCCGGGCTGCGGCAGCACGCCGTCCTGCTTCGCTTTCGCAAGCGACTGCACGACGGAATAGCCGTCCATCAACTTTGTTCGCTTGTCCGCCACGCCTGGATCCTTCCGTCCATCGCCTCCGGCGCCCGCCCGCTTGCGCGGGATCGCCCGGGAGCCTCGAACGGAAAAGAAACCTTACCGCTGCGGAACGCCGGGCTGCGGGACCGGAGCGGGCGCGGCGTTCGGATTGACTTCCGAACGGCCCACGAACGTCACGCCGTCCTCGACCGAAAGCCGCCGCGCCTTGATGTCGCCGTTGACCGTGGCCGTCGCCTTCATCTCGATCTTGTCCTTCGCGAGGATGTTGCCGTTGATCTTCCCCTCGATGGTGACGGAGGTCGCCGTCACGTTGCCTTTGACCTGCGCGCTCTTGCCGAGGATGGCGTTCCCGCCGCACAGCAGCTCGCCTTCCAGCTTGCCGTCCAGGCGGACCGTCCCGTTGCTCTTGATCGTGCCGATGATTTCGACATCCGATCCGATGACCGATTCGTGATTCTCGTTGCTCATGGATTGCTTCTCCTGGGTTGGACCCTTTTTTTTCTTTGGAAGGAGTATGCCTTTCCGCCGCCGTTCGGACAAGCGCCACTTGCCCCCCATGCGAAAAACGGCAGGATTCCGGCCATGAAGCTGAACTCCATCGTCCGTTCCCGGCCGCCATGGATTGACACCGTCCGTCAGGCGGGATAGCCTTGGATCGTTCCGGGGCCGCCCCCGGCCAAGGATCCCGGAACGAAGGAGCGGCGGCATGGCCCGAAAAACCGATTTCTCTGTTTGTCTCGCCGGCGAAGCCGGACAGGGCCTCCAATCCATCGAAACCCTCCTGGTTCCTCTGCTGAAAAACGGCGGATACCACGTCTTCGCCGCCAAGGAGTTCATGTCGCGCGTGCGGGGCGGCTGCAACTCCACCGCCCTGCGCATCTCCAGCCGGCGCGTGGAGGCCCTTTCCGGCGCCGTGGACCTGTTCCTTCCGTTCACCGCCGAGGCCGTCCGCCGCTACGCGCACCTCCTCTCGCCCGCCACCCTCGTGGTCGGCGAAGCAGCCGTCGTGAAGCGCGCAGGCATGCAGGATGCGCCGTTCTCCGCCATCGCGGCGGAGCTGGGCGACAAGCGGAGCGCCAGCATGGTCGCCACCGGCGTCGTCGCGGGGCTCCTCGGCCTCGGCGCCGAGTCCCTCCTCGACCGGATCCGCGCCCGTTTCGCCGCCCAAGCGGCGACCCTGCTCGACATCAATCTCCGCGCCGCCGAGCGCGGCCTGGCCCTAGGCCAAGACCTCGCGGCCAAGTCCGGCCTCTCGCTCGGCCTGCCGTCCGATCCCTCGCTGGCCGACGAAATGGTCCTCGATGGCAGCGCCGCCATCGCCCTCGGGGCCGTCGCCGGCGGCTGCGATGCCATCTTCGCCTATCCCATGTCGCCCGGCACCGGCGTCCTCGCCGAGATGGCCCAGCTCTCCAAAGAGGTCGGCATCGTCGTCGAGCAGGCCGAAGACGAGATCGCCGCCATCAACATGGCCCTCGGCGCGAACTACGCCGGGGCCCGCGCCATGGTCACCACGTCCGGCGGCGGATTCGCCCTCATGGCCGAGGGCGTCAGCCTCGCGGGGATCACCGAAACCCCGGTGGTCATCCATCTGGCGCAGCGGCCAGGTCCCGGCACCGGTCTGCCCACGCGCACGGAGCAGGGCGATCTGAACCTCGCGCTCCACGCCGGCCACGGCGTCTTTCCGCGCGCGATCTTCGCGCCGGGCACCCTCGCGCAGGCCTTCCACCTCGCCCGGCGCGCTTTCGACCTCGCCGACGAATTCCAGATCCCCGTGTTCCTCCTCACGGACCAGTATCTCCTGGATTCCTCCGGCAACGTCCCCGAGTTCCCCCTCGACGGCCCCGACCTCCAGCGCCACATCGTGGAGGCGGACGACGGCTACCGCCGCTACCGCCTGACGGACAGCGGCCTCTCCCCGCGCGGCGTCCCGAGCTTCGGCCCCGGCCGCGTGTGCGTCGATTCGGACGAGCACGACGAAAGCGGCCGCATCACCGAGGATCTCGATGGCATCAGCCTGCAGATGAAGGACAAGCGCTTCCGGAAATTCGACCTCGTGCGGCAGGCGGCGCAGCCGCCGGACCGGTTCGGCCCCGCCGAGGCCGAGATTCTCTTCGTGGCCTGGGGCTCCACCGGCCCCGCGGCCCGCGAGGCCCTCGGGCGCCTCGCCGATCCCGGCGCGGCCCTGCTGCATTTCACGCAGGTCTGGCCCCTCCCCCGCGACGCGGCCGCGCGGCTCGGGAAGGCGAAGAAGATCGTCGCCATCGAGAACAGCCAGACGGCCTCCTTCGCCGACTGGCTGCGCCTCGAAACCGGCGCGAGCTTCGCCCCGCCCATTCTCAAGTACAACGGGCTGCCGTTTTCCGTCGCGGAACTCGTGGCCCGCATGAAGGAGGCGCGGTGATGGACAAATCCACCTATGAGATTCCGGGCGTCGAGACGGCCTGGTGTCCCGGCTGCGGCAACTTCGGCCTGCACAACTGCGTGATGAACGCCTTCGCCGCCCTCGGGCTGGACCCGAAGGATCTCGTGATGGTCTCCGGCATCGGCCAAGCCGCCAAGTCGCCGCAATATCTGGACGTCAGCTACTTCAACGGCCTGCATGGCCGCGCCCTCGCCCACGCCACCGGCATCAAGGCCGCCAACCCCTGCCTGACCGTCGTCGTCGAAAGCGGCGACGGGGATCTCTACGGCGAGGGCGGCAACCACTTCCTGCACGCCATCCGCCGCAACCCCGATCTCACCGTCATCGCGCACGACAACATGGTCTACGGCCTCACCAAGGGCCAGGCCGCGCCCACCTCCCAGCGCGGCATGGTCACCCCGGTGCAGGTCTTCGGCGTCGCGTCCGAGCCCCTCAACCCCGTCAGCCTCGCCGTCGCGCTCGGCGCGACCTTCGTGGCGCAAGGCGCCGCGGGCGAGCCCGCGCTGACGCAGGATCTGATCCAGCAGGCCATCCGCCACAAGGGCTTTTCGCTCGTCAACGTCTTCCAGGCCTGCCCGTCGTTCAACAAGATGAACACGCACACATGGTTCAAGGAAAACACCCGCAAGCTGGACGGCGCCTGCGACCCCGCCGACAAGGGCGCGGCATTTCTCCGGGCGTCGGAAACCCATCCCTGGCCCCTCGGCGTGCTCTATCGCCAGGAGGGCAAGCCCGTCTTCGAAGAGCAACTCGCCCCCTACCGCGACGACTCCGCCCCCCTCTTCTGGCGGCCGCGCTCCCCCGGACTCGCGAAGCCCCTGTTGCAGGCGCGCAAATAGACCCCCGGCCCCGCCGCGCGGCAGCGAAGGCGGCCGGAACGCCTACAGCGAATAGACCTTTTCCGCCGCCAGGATGGACACCTTCGATTTCTTCAGCGCCGCGATGGCCTCGTCCACGCGCTCGAAGCGGAAGACGACGACGGCCTTTTCGCTGGCCCGGCTCACAAACGCGTACATGTATTCCACGTTCAGCCCCGCCTCCGAGAGCACGTCGAGAATGCCCGCCAGCCCGCCCGGGTGGTCCGGCACCTCGACCGCCAGCACCTCCGTCAGCGACACCGTGTGGCCCGTTTCCCGCAGCGCCTTCACGCACTTGTCCACGTCGTCCACGATCAGCCGCAAGATGCCGAAGTCGCTCGTGTCCGCCAGCGACAGCGCCCGGATGTTGACCCCGGCGCGGCCCACTTCCTTCAGCACGCTCGCCAGCCGCCCCGACCGGTTTTCCAGAAAGATCGATATTTGACGCACTTTCATGGGTTCGCTCCTTTGTTCCTAGGTCAGTTTCCGCAAATCCTG
Source organism: Opitutia bacterium (assembly GCA_009928955.1). Taxonomy (GTDB): domain Bacteria; phylum Verrucomicrobiota; class Kiritimatiellia; order CAIQIC01; family Lenti-01; genus Lenti-01. The sequence continues at coordinate 4,552 of SABN01000047.1, forward strand.
CACGCGCTTGGCCTTGCCCAGCGTGCGTTCGATCGTCTTCGGCTCCACCAGCGTGATCTTCGCGCTCACGTTCAGCATCGTCTTGATCTGGTGGTGGATCTTGTCGCGCAGCGCCTCCAGCCCCTTCACTTCGTCGGTGAAGAGCTTCTCCGTCACCTCCACCTTGATTTCCATCGTGTCCAGGTTGCCCTGGCGATCCACCACGATCAGGTACTGCGGATGCACGCCCTCGATCCGCACCAGCACGTCCTCCACCTGCGACGGGAACACGTTGATGCCGCGGATGATCAGCATGTCGTCCGTCCGGCCCATCAGGCGCGCGATCTTCCGGCTCGTGCGCCCGCAGGGGCACGGCCCCTCGTCCAAAATCCGCGTGATGTCGCGCGTCCGGTAGCGGATCAGCGGCACGCCCTCCTTCGTCAGGCAGGTGAAGACCAGCTCGCCTTTCTGCCCGTCCGGCAGCGGCGCGCCCGTTTCGGGGTCGATGATCTCCGGATAGAAATGGTCCTCGAACACATGGAGGCCGTTCTGCTCGAGGCACTCGTTCGCCACGCCCGGCCCGGCCACCTCGGACAGCCCGTAGATGTCCAGCGCCTTCAGCGGGAACGTCTCCTCGATGTGCGCGCGCATCGCCTCGGTCCACGGCTCCGCGCCGAAGTGCCCGCTCTTCAGCGGCAGCTTGCGCAAGTCCTCGCCCATCTGCTTCGCCACTTCGGCGATCTGTAGCGCGTAGCTCGGCGTGCAGCACAGCACCGTCACCCCGAAATCCTTCATCAGCATGATCTGCTTCTCGGTGTTGCCCGACGACATCGGCAGCGCCGCCGCCCCCAGCCGCTCCGCCCCGTAGTGCATCCCCAGCCCGCCCGTGAACAGCCCGTAGCCGTAGGCGATCTGCACCGTGTCGTCCGCCGTCGCCCCCCCGCACCCCAGCGACCGCGCCGCGCACTCCGCCCAGTTTTCGATGTCGTTGCGCGTGTAGCCCACCACCGTCGGCTTGCCCGTCGTCCCCGAGCTCGCGTGGATCCGCACGATCTCCTGGCGCGGCACCGCGAACATCCCGAACGGATACTGCTCGCGGAACTCCGGCTTCAGCGTGAACGGCAGCTTGACGATGTCCTCGATGCCCCGGATGTCCTCCGGCTTCACGCCCTGGGCCTCCAGCTTCGTGCGGTAAAACGGCACGTTCTCATACGCCCGCTTCACCAGATCGCGCAACCGCCGCCCCTGCAGCTTCCGCAGTTCTCCGACCGGCCGCGCTTCTTCTTGGGGATTGAACATCGTCGACTCCTTCTTCTTCACCCGGGGATGCTGGACCGCCCCCCCGTTTTCTGTCGAGAAAAAATGCCCCGCCCCCCTCATTTTTCCGCCGCCGCCTCCCGCCGCAGGAGCTCCTCCACCATCCGCGCCGCCACGCGCCCCACGATCTCGAGGCTCTCCGCCGACAGCTTGTCCATCGAATCCTCCGCCGTATGCCAATAATCGTTCTTCCCCGGCGCGCTCCCGTAGCAAAAGTCGATCAGGTTCACCGCCGGCACCCCGCGCCGGAAAAACGCCATGTGGTCGTCGCGGATGTGTCCGGGATACAGCGAAAAATGCTTTCGCACCCCCTCCGCGCGCGCCGCCTCGAACGCCAGCGCGATCAGTCCCGGCGTGCCGTTGCGCGGAATCGTGATCGTCAAATCCCCGTCCCCCACCATGTCCAGCAGGATCATCGCCGCGATCCGCCTCAAGCTCCCGTCCACCTCCATCGCCGCCGCCAAATGCTCGCTCCCGTGGAACCCGTCGCCCGGCCCATACTCCACCCAGCACTCCTCGCCGTCGAAGAACGCGAACCGGATCTCCAGCGGATGCGGCCCGTTCCGCTTCAGCACCCGCGCCAGTTCGATCAGCAAGCCCGTGCTCGACCCCGAATCGTTCGCCCCCTCGAAGCCCTCGATCCCCGTCTTCGTGTCGTAATGCGACCCGAGCAGCAGGATCCCCCCGCCCGCCCCCGGAATCCGCCCCAGCACGTTGCGGAACGTCCGTTCGCCCACCGGCGTTTGATCCCGGAACTCCTGGATCTCCGCTTCCACGCCGATCTCCCGCAGCCGCGCGACCAGATGCGCCGCCGCCCGCTCCGCCCCCGCCGTCCCCGGCTCCTTGGGCCCCAGCGCCACGAATCGCCGCACCTCTTCCAAGGCGGACTCGCCCGACACTTGCGCCCCCGGCTTCCCCGCCTCCGCCAACGCCGCCGTCGGCTCCGCCGCCTGTTGTCCGCACCCTGCCGCGCACAGGACCGCCGACAACACCCAGATCGCGCCTTTTCCATTCATAAGATCATCCTATCCGTCCGGTCCTCAAAAAGAAAGCCTCCCCCCCATTCCAGAGGAAGGCACCGGATGCCGCTGAACGAAATGGGTGGCGTTTGATAAAACAATACCGTATTTTCGGCCCCCTTTCGTCTTGCCCACCGCCACTCGAAAACCCTACCGTATCCCCCTATGACAGTGCCTCCGTCCCTCACCATTCTCGGCGCCGGCCCCGCCGGCTATCCGGCCGCGTTCCTCGCCGCCGACCTGGGCCTGCCCGTCACGCTCGTGGAATCCGCTCCCGTCCTCGGCGGCACCTGCCTCCACCGCGGCTGCATCCCCTCCAAATCCCTCCTCCACGCCGCGCGCCTTCTCGCCGACGCCAGCGAAGCGTCCGCCCTCGGCCTCGAATTCGCTCCGCCGACCGTCCGCCTCGACAAGCTGCGCGACTGGAAGAATTCGGTCACCGACCGCCTCGCGCAAGGCCTCGCGCAAGTCGCCAAGGCCCGCGGCGTGCGCGTCGTGCAGGCCACGGCTTCGTTCGCCTCGCCCGCGCAGTTGCTGCTCGCGGCCCCCGACGGCTCCATCCAGCCGCACGACTTCGGCACCCTGCTGATCGCCACCGGCTCCGCGCCCGCCATGCCCGCCGGCTTCCCCGCCGGACATCCGCACCTCTGGGATTCCACCACCGCCCTCGCCTTGCCTGGAATTCCCACCGACCTGCTCGTCGTCGGCGGCGGCTACATCGGCCTCGAACTCGGGTCCGTCTACGCCGCGCTCGGCTCCCGCGTCACCGTCGTCGAAATGACCGGCGGCCTCCTGCCCGGCGTCGACCGCGATCTGATCGTGCCCCTCGCCAAGCGCCTGCGCGCGCGCTTCCACGCCATCCATCTGAACACCCGCGTCGCCGACATCGCCGAAGATCCCGCCGGGCTCCGCGTCACGCTCGAAAACGCCCAGACCGGCGAAAAGCGCGAAGAACCCTTCTCCAAGGCGCTGGTCGCCATCGGCCGCCGCCCGTTCACGGACGGGCTCGAGATCCAGCATGCCGGCATCGTCGCCGGCGAGCGCGGCTTCATCCTGGCCAATCCGGACGGACGCACGGCCAATCCCAACGTCTACGCCGCCGGGGACGTCGCCGGCAATCCCATGCTCGCCCACAAGGCCACGCACGAAGCCCGCGCCTTGGTTTCGCGCCTGCTCGGGCGCGAGGCCCGCCTTTCCGCGCACATCCCCGCCGTCGTCTTCACCGATCCGGAAATCGCCTGGGTCGGCCGCACCGAAGCCCAGATCGCCGAGCAGGGACTCCCCGTCAAGATTTCCAAGTTCCCGTGGGCCGCCAGCGGACGCGCCCTCACCCTCGACCGCGCCGACGGCGTCACCAAGATCCTCGCCGACCCCGGCACCGGCAAGCTCCTCGGCGTGGCCATCGCGGGCCCCGGCGCCGGCGATCTCATCTCCGAGGCCGCCCTCGCCCTCGAAACCGGCGCCACCATCGCGGATCTCGCCCGCACCATCCATCCGCACCCCACTCTTTCCGAAACCCTCGGCGAGGCCGCCGACCTCCACGAAGGCCTCTGCGCCTCCCTCTACCGCCCCGCCAAGCCCCCCCGCCCTTCGGCTTCCTGAACCCGATCCGGCCACAACCGGATTTGGGGAAATAAAGGCGCATTCCATTCATAATCATTGAATTGCATTCCAATAAATCTACGCATAGTTAATTAACTATGCGTAGATATCGGGATGCTTCCGGGGCTCCTGGCGGGCAGCGGGAAGGGGTAAATTTCCAAAAATATGGCGAGTAAATCGTTTTTCTCTTCCCTTTCCGCGCCCCCATCCCTATATTCCCCCCCTTTGAATGGAGTCCAGATGAATACAAATGCCTTGAACAAAGTGATGGTCCGCATCGAGGAGCGCCTGGCGCGCTCCCCCTCGCCGGCTTATCGCATTCCCGGGCTTTGGCTCCATCCCGACGGCCCTGTCGCCGCACAATCCGTCGTCCCCGAGCGGTTTTTCCGCGACAGTCTGGTCGCCCTTTTGGCCTCGCCGCCCCAAAAACGGGTGGTCGACGGCGACGTTCCCGGCGACTGGGGCAAGAACGCGATCGCCTACAACCTCCTCGTCCGCTATGGCGCCGCCTTCGACCACGACGGCGACGGGAAGATTTCCTGCGACCCCCTGGCCTCCGGCTGGCGCGAGACCGGCACCTTCCTCAAGGCGATCACGATGCTGCCGTTCATCCGCTCCCTCGGCTGCAACGTCATCCATCTGCTGCCCATCACCTCCATCGGCCAGGACGGCAACAAGGGCGACATGGGCAGCGCCTTCGCCATCCGCGACCCCTACGCGCTCGATGAACACCTCGCCGAGCCCGCGCTGGGCCTCGACGTTGAAACCGAATTCGCCGCCTTCGTCGAAGCCGCGCACCATCTCGGCATCCGCATCGTCGTGGAATTCGTCTTCCGCACCGCCGCCAAGGATTCCGTCTGGGCGAAAGAGAACCCCGAATGGTTCTATTGGATCCGCGCCGACATTCCCGACCGCAAGGCCGGCGAAACGTCGGAAGAATCCTATGGCGTGCCGCTCTTCCCGCCCGACGAACTCCGCGCGGTCTACGACGCCGTCGGCCAGGGCCGCTTCCACGAACTGCCGCCGCCCCACGCGGTGCACCGCGACATGTTCATGCCCCCGCCCGCGCCCGACACCATCCACAAGGAAAACGGCTGCTGGCGCGGCACCGCGACCGACCCGCGGACCCGCCGGCCCGTCGCCGTCCGCATTCCCGGCGCCTTCTGCGACTGGACGCCCGATTCGACCCAGCCGCCGTGGACCGACGTGACCTATCTGCGGCTCTACGACCACCCCGATTTCAATTACATCGCCTACAACACGGTCCGGATGTACGCCACCCAACTCGCGCACCCCGAGAACGTGGTGCGCCCGCTCTGGGACAAGATCATCGAGATCATTCCCCACTACCAGACGCATTACCGCGTGGACGGCGTGATGATCGACATGGGCCACTCCCTGCCGGTGCCCCTCAAGCAACAGCTCGTGGCCCGCGCGCGCCAGGTCGATCCCGACTTCGCGCTCTGGGCCGAGGAATTCAACATCACCCCCCACGCCCGCGAGGAAGGCTACAACGTCTGCCTCGGCCCCTTCCTGCAGACCATGCGCAACCCCGAGAACTTCCGCAGTTGGCTCCGCTGGCTCCACGGAGCCGGCATCCCCGTCCCCTTCATGGCCACGGCCGAAAACCACAACACCCCGCGCGCGGTGCATTGGGCCGGCGGAAAGGACTACGCCCGCTACGCGCAGACGCTCGGCGCGTTCCTGCCCGGCGTCCCTTACCTCCACAACGGCATCGAGCTCGCCGAGCCCGCTCCGGTCAACACCGGCTTCGATTTCACCGACGAAGAAACCGCCGCCCTGCCGGCCGCCGTGCTGCCGCTGTTCAGCGCCGCCGCGATGGACTGGACCCGCGCGCAAACCCTCGTCGCCGATTTCCGCCGCGTGCATGCCCTGCGCGCGCAGCACCAAGACCTCTTCAGCGATCCCTCCCCCGGCACGATCATCCCGCTGGAAACCCCGAACCGCGCCATCACCGGCTACGTCCGGCAACGGCCGGGCGCGCGCGAAGGCTTCGCCATCCTCGCCAATACGGACATGCACCGCGCGCAACCCTTCACCCGGCCGCATTCGTCGGCCACCGTCGACCTGCTCACCGGCCAGCCCCTCCCCGCCGAGCTGCAGCCCGGCCAGGCCGTCGTCTACGCCATCTAATCCTCCACCAGCCAGAGCAGCTCGTAAGGCGCCAATTCGGCGATGCCGGCGGTGGAAAGCGAGCGGCCCGTGAAGACGTCCCTGAAATAGTGCGCCAGACCTGCCGCGCGCCAGCCGCTCAGATCGACGACCTGTTCCCGCTCCGAGAAATTGGCCAATACGGCGAGCCGCTGGCTGCCCTGCTCCCGCAGGTAGGCCAACACGTGGCCGTTTTCGCCCGGCAGAAGCCGCAACGCGGTTCCTTGCAGCGCAGGCTGCCGCTTGCGCTCGGCGATCAGTTCGCGCAGCCCTTCGAAATGCCGATGGCGGATCGTTTCCTCTTTTTCGACTTCCGCCGCAAACAGCGCCCAATCCGTCCGGGGGCGGTGGATCCAACGGCTGTCGTCGGCCTTGTCCGGATCATCGAGGTAGGCATAATCGTTGAGAATCGCCCATTCCTCGCCGAGAAAGATCAGCGGAAGGCCGCCGATGCTGCATAGCACGCCGTACAACACGCGGAGACGGCGCAGCGCCAGGTCGGCGAGGGCGGCGTCGCCCTTCTGCAGCGCCTGTTCCAGCCCCGCCAGCGAGGCCGCCGTCCCGGAAATTCGCATGTCGCCCGTGTCCTCGTTGTGCTGGAACGGCACGCCGGCGGCGAAAGATCCCTCGAAGCGCCCCGTATAGAAGCGGTTCAGGAAATCCCGGTGGTCGGCGGGATGGATCCCCACCGCTTCCGCGTCGTCGTTGGCGAACGCCCAGCCGACGTCGTCGTGGCACCGCAGGTAATTGACCCAGGCCGTGCCGGGCGGAAGGTTCTGCCGATGGCCGAGGGACTGCTTCAGCAACCGGGTTTCGCGGGTGGCCGCGCTTTCCCACAGCAGCGCCATCAACGCGGGGTTGTAGGAGAGCGGACATTCCCCGGGATCGATGTAGCGCACGACCTCGTCGGGATGCACGATGGCCTCGGATTTGAAGACGAGTCCCGGCGCGGCGATGCGGCACAAGGCGTTGAAGGCCTGGATGAGCAGGTGCGCCTCGGGCAGGTTTTCGCAACTCGTGCCCATCTGCTTCCAGATGAACGCCACCGCGTCCAGCCGCAGGATTTCCACCCCCGTGTTGGCCAGGAACAGCATTTCGGCGGCCATCGCGCGGAAGACTTCGGGGTTGGCGTATTTCAAATCCCACTGGAAACTGTTGAACGTGGTCCACACCCAGCGCTGCATCCCGGCGTGCCAGGTGAAATTCCCGCGCCGCACCGTCGGAAAGATCTCCCGCAGCGTGCGCTCGTACCGGTCGGGGATCGTGCGGTCCTCGTAGAGGTGGTAGTAATCCATGTGCTCCCGGTCGCCTTCCTGGGCCCGCAGCGCCCAGACGTGGTCGTCGGAGGTGTGGTTGAACACGAAGTCCAGCACGAGCGAGATCCCCGCGCGGCGCAGATCCGCCGCCAACGCCCGCAGGTCGTCGCTCGTGCCGAGGCGCGGATCGACGCTCCGATAGTCGCTGATCGCGTAGCCGCCGTCGTTGTGGCCGGGACGCACGGCGAAAATCGGCATCAGGTGCAGATAGGTCAGGCCGAGTTTTTGGAGATACGGAATCCGCTCGCGCAGCTTGGCGAGATCGCCGGCGAACAGGTCCACGTAGAGCGAGCCGCCGGCCATCCGCTCGGACAGATGCCAGCCCGGATCGTTCTCGCGGCGCAGATCGAGCTCGTAGAGATCGTCGGGGCGCTCGAGCCAGCAGTCGATCGCCGTGAGCGTGATGCTGGCAAGATAGTAGAAGAAGTCGTAGTGGTGGCCATACAACCGGTGCAGCAACCCGAAGAAGCGCGGCCAGTGCGCGGCCAGCCGCGCATCGACGGTCTCGATCCATTGGTCGACGCCGAAGCGCGAACTGCACGACGCCTGGATCCGCCGGAGAATCAGCGGACGGATGCGCCGGAGGGAGCGCTCAGCTTCGTAGGCGACGTCGAATTCAGGCATCGGGCTTCGCTTCCTTGTCGTTTTCGGGAACCTTCTCCGCGTCCGGCACCCGCTCGTTCGGAATCACGATCCGGTCCAGGAAGTTGTAGGTGCGGATGCCCTCGATGATGCCGGCCGCGTGGTGCCCCTGGGCGAAATAGACCCGCGGCAGCTTCCGCAGCTTTTCGAGCTCGGGACAATAGTTGCCCACCACCACGCCCAGCGCGTTCACCGAGAGCATCCCTTCGTCGTTGCCGGAATCGCCCGCCACCAGGATGTGCTCGATCGGGAAGTTCCACTTGTAGGCGATGTGGCGCACGCTCACGCCGCTGCCGGCGCGCGTCGGGATCACGTCCAGGAACATCCCGTGGGAGAGCACCACCTTGACCCGCAGGCCGTTCTCGCGCAGGATCCGCTTGATGCGGGCCAGATTGGGCCCCTTGGCCGGATCGATCTGGTAGCTGACCTTGAAGGCCGACTGCTCGTGGTCGGCCTGGCGGAAGAACCCGTCGATCCCGTCGAGCACCTCGCGGATGCGGCCCGGATCCCACTGGAAGTCGATGTGCTTCTGCCAGCTTTTGTCCATCGTGTAGTTCTTGCCGTAGTAGATTTCCGTCCCCACCGACGTGATCAGCACCTCGGGCTGGGGCATGTCCATTTCCTGGATCATCCGCACCACTTCCTCGTAGCGGCGGCCGGTCGCGATGCCGAACCCGACGTTCAGGGGGGCCTCGGCGATGAGCCGGAAAAACTCGTGCATCGCGCCGTCGTCGCCCGTCAGCGTGTTGTCGATGTCCGTCAGGATCAGGCGGTCGAGCTGCGGCAGCCGCCGCGTCTGGCGCCCGCGGATGACGGGCACCGGGACGGCGGCCTCGGCGAGGACCTCGCGCACGTCCCGCAGGTAGCGCTGCACGTGGCGCGCCCACGAATAGTGCGCGTGCACGTTCTCGATGCCGGCCTGCGAGAACCCGTCCCAGGCCCCCGGCTCCGTCAGCACGTGCAGGATGGCCTTCCGGATCGCTTCCGGATCGAGCGGATCGACCAGCAGGCCGTTGTGGCAGTTGGCGACGATGTCGCTCGGCCCGCCGTCGTGGGTGGCCACGATCGGCACGCCGCTGGCGGCCGCCTCCAGCAGCGTCAGCCCGAACGGTTCGGTCAGCGCCGGGTTGACGAACACGCCGCGCGTGCGGGCAATGCGGCGGTAGAAGGCGGGCACGTCCTCCACCTGGTGGTGCTTGGGATACGCCACCTTGCCATAGAGGTCGTAGACGTCGATCAAGGCCAGCACGTTGGTCAGCACCGCGCGTTGCCCGGGCGGCATGGCCCGGACGTCGTCGCGCGACCCCATCACCAGCACGAGGTTCGCCGCGCGCTGCATCGGCGGAGACTCGCCATAGACCTTGAGCAGCATGTCGAGGTTCTTGCGCTCGTCCGGCCGGGCCATCGCCACGATCATCGGCTTGTCCGGCTCGCGCAGGAAGCCGCGGACGTCCGCTTCCATTTTCGACGCCGGCTCGCCTTCTTGGGGGGGATGGAACAAACTCAAATCCACGCCGGGCGGAATGACCTCCATCCGCTCGGGGATGTAGTTTTCGTAGGGCTCGTACTGCTCTTTCACCTCCTGGCGCGTGCTGGTGCAAATGAGCGAACAGGTCTCGAGCGCGAACTCCTCGGCCTCGATGCGGGCCGCCATGTTGTAGCGCGACTCGATCTTCTCCCGGCTGAGCCCGGCGTCCAGCAGGCGCTGGCGCTTGACGCGCCCCAGCGAGTGCCCGGTGAAGACGAACGGCACGCCCAGCAGGCGGGCGAGTTGCCCCCCGCCGTAGCCCGCGTCGGCGTAATGGCCGTGGATCACGTCCGGCACGCGGCCGGTCTTCCGGAAGTAGTTCAGGCACTGGTCCACGAACACTTCGACGTACGGCCACAACCGCGTCTTGCCCAGATAGCGCCGCGGCCCGAACGGAATCCGGATGATCCACGCCTTGTCCGCGATGGGCTCTTCCAGCCGCGCGTAGTCTTCGGACACGCGCTCGTCCACCACCTGGCGCGTGATCAGGTCCACCCGTTCCACGCCCGGATCGGCCGCCAGCGCGCGGGCCAGTTCCAGGACGTAGCGCGTCTGGCCGCCCGTGTCCTCGTCCCGCCCCAGTTCCAGGTTTTCCCCGCGGATCAACCCGTGCAGGCTGATCAACGCGATTTTCAGTTTTTTGTCTTCACTCATGGCGATAGAACTCCTTCTCCCCGGTGATGGCCCCCTGCAACCCGCAAATTTTCGAAGCGAACCGGCCGGCGCCTTCCGCGATGTCCCGCGCGGACGCGCCGCGCAAAATGCCGTCGATCGCGACGGCCGAAATCGAATCGCCCGCGCCCACGGTGTCCACCAGGTGTGCCGGCGGCGGCGCGGGCGAACGAATCGCCTCGCCGTACTCCCCCCGGATGCGCAACCCCTCCGCCCCGGCCGTCAACAGCACGTTGCGGACGCCATATTCCGAGCGCAGGCGATCCAGTTGCGCTTCGCATCCCGCGAACGAAATGGCCGTTTCGCCCAGCACGGCATTCAGTTCGCCGATGTTCAGCTTCAGCCAGTCCGCGCCCTGCATCCAGGTCCGCAGCACGTCCGGCGAATCGTACGGCGGCCGCAGATTGACGTCGAAGAACCGGATCGCGCCCACCGACCGCTCCCGGATCGCCGCGAACGTCTTCCGGCTGGTTTCGCCGCGCAGCGCCAGCAGTCCGTGATAGAGCAGTTTCTCCGCTCGGAACCCGGCGTCGGCCACGAAATCCCACGCGCGCGGCCTGCAGATGTCGTACCGCGGCTCCCCGTCGTTCAGTTCAATCTTCACCTCGCCGGTCGAATGCGCCGGATCGGTCTGCAGCCCCTCCCGCCGCAAGCCCCACGCCGCCATTCGATCGCGGATGCGCCGGCCGTCTGGATCTTCCCCCACGGCGCCGACCAGCACGGGGTCCTGCCCGAAACCTTTCAACCCCCACGCCACGTTGAACGGCGCGCCGCCCAACACCCGCCGCCCGTCCGGGAAGCCATCGATCAGCACTTCGCCGAACACCAGCACCGGCACGGGTTGCTCTGCGCCGGCCGAACCTGCATTTTCCGCTCGTTTCATCTGATTGATTTCCAGTATAGGTTTTTTATGAGTATTTTCAAGCCAGATCCCCAGATTCCTCCGCGCGTGCTGGCCACCGACCTCGACGGCACGTTCATTCCGCTGCCCGGCAACGCGGACAATCTCGCCGCGCTGGAGACCTTCCGCCATGCGCGCGCAAGCTTGGAATTCGGCCTCGTCTTCGCCACGGGGCGCCATTTCGAATCCGTCCTCGAGGCCCTGCGCCAATACGCGCTGCCCGAGCCCGACTGGATCGTCTGCGACGTCGGCACCTCCATCCACCACCGCCAGGCCGAATCCTTTGTTCTTTTTGAGCCGTTCGAAACGCATCTCGCTAAAAACACCCGCGGCGGCGACCGTACCGCCGTGGAAGCACTCCTCGCCGATCTCGACGGGTTGGCCTTGCAGTCTCCCGAGCGCCAGCAGCGGTTTAAGATCAGCTATGTCTCGTCCGCCGCTGCCGCCGAGTCGCTCGCCGCCCTTGCCAACCAGCGCCTGGAACAGGCCCGCCTCCCCTATGCCTGCCTCGCCAGCCTCGACCCCTTCCACGGCAAGGGCCTCCTCGACGTCCTGCCCGCCGGCGCCTCCAAAGCCGCGGCGTTGATCTGGCTCGCCACCCACGCCGACTTCACCCCCGACGAGGTTGTCTTCGCCGGCGACTCCGACAACGATTTCGCCGCCCTCACGTGCGGCTTTCGCGCCATCGTCGTCGCCAACGCGCGCGGCGATCTCGCCGGCGAAGCCCGGTGCGAACTCGCGCGGCGCGGTCTCGAACACCGCCTGTTCCAAGCCACCCTTTCCGCCACCAGCGGCGTGCTCGAAGGCTGTCGCCGCTTCGGGCTCCTCCCCGCCTGAGCGCGCAGCGGCGATTCGATGCAATTTCAGGCAGAGGAATGCGCTTCCTTGGCCAGACGTTTTTGGATGGGCAGGCTCCGGCCTGCCTGGTTTCCGCCGCCGGGGCCATCTCCAAGACGGGCTACACAGAAGTCTAGTATTTGCAATTACTATACTATAGTAGTTGCAAACACTAGATTGACCATCCATCCACCTTCGGACCTCGATCCCCATCGGTTTCGCCGTGCGAACCCAACCTGGATTGCCATTCCGAACGAAGGCTCCGCCCCCGGAACCGGGCAGGACGGAACCCGCCCCTCCAGAACCGCCCGGCCTTGAAAAGGATTCCAACCCAAGTGCGCCCCGAACCGCAGATACGCCCCGCCTGATTTCTGTTGATTTTTTGCTGGCCGCGATCCGCCTCCGCCGCTAGGTTGGACGTGTGCTCGGTCCTAGACAGCGGATGCGCCTGCGGCAGGATTCCCCTTCTGTCATGCGGGCCCGGAACTTGGCGCTGGCGGCGTTGATCGCGGCCGTCGCGGCGGGGTGCGCGCCGGATCGATCCCCGGCGCCCCACGTCGTCCGCGTCTGGTGCCAGCAGGGACAGGAAGCCGAAAACCAGGCCATGCGCGCCATGGCTGCGGCTTTCAACGAGGCCCATGCCGCGCAGAACCTCGAAGCGCAACTCACCTTCTTCCCCGATTTCCAGTACACCGAAAAAGTGTCCATCGCCGCCGCCGCGCGCGACCTGCCCGATGTCCTGGCGCTCGACGGTCCCACCGTCGCCCAGTTCGTCGATGCCGGCCTGCTGCGGCCCATCGCCGCCTGGTTCAGCGAAGAAGAACTCGCCGACTTCGCCCCGACCATCCGCGCGCAGGGCACCATCGGCGGCGAACTCTACGCGCTCGGGGCCTTCGACTCCGCCCTGGTGCTCTACTACGACCGCGAGTTGCTGACCCGGGCCGAGGTGGAACTGCCCGCCGCCGGCCGGGGCTGGACCTGGGACGAATTTCTCGCCGCCTGCGCCAAACTGAAGGCGGCCGGCCTCGATCCCGTCGCGCTGCACATGGATATCACCGGCGACGAATGGTACACCTACGCCTTCAGCCCCCTGCTGTGGTCCGCCGGCGGACACCTCATCAGCGCGGATGGCCGCCAAGTCGAAGGCGTCCTGAACGCGCCCGTAAACGTCGCGGCCCTGCGCCGCTGGCGCGAGGTGTTCGAACGCGATTTCGCCGCGCGCGCCCCCATCGACCCCGATCCCTTCGGCCACGGCCAGACCGCCATGGACTGGTCGGGCCATTGGATGGTCCGTTCGCATCTGGAGACCAAAGACGACCGGCTCGGGGCGATGCCGCTGCCGACGTTGGGCACCCAAACGGTCGCCGCCTGCGGCAGCTGGTGCTGGGGCCTGACGCAGGACGCGCGCGATCCCGACGGAGCCGCCCTTTGGCTGCGCTGGGTGACCGATCCGGTCCACGGCATCCAACCCATCGTCGCTGCCAACGGCGCGGTGCCCGCCCGGGCCTCGGCCTATCCCCTCTTCCCCGAATACGCCGACCCGCCCTTCCGCTTGTTCCGCGAATTGCAGGAAACCGCCGGCCGCGCCCGCCCGCGCACGCCGGTCTATCCCACCTTGACCCAGCACGTCGCCGCCGCCTTGCGCGACATCGCCCGCGGCGCGGATCCGCAGGAATGCCTCGACCGCGCGGCGGCCCAAGTGCAGCGGCGGCTCGACCGCCAAGGGGGGACGCCATGAACCGCGCTTGCGGCGCCACGCGCGCGACCCCCTGGCTGTTCCTCGCGCCGGCTTTGCTTCTGCTGGGCGCGTTCGCCCTGGTGCCGATGTTGCGCGCCGCCGGGTGGAGTTTCACCGGCGCCGATCTCCTCGACGTCGACGGCGCCCGCTGGATCGGCACCGGCAACTACTCCGACCTGCTGACGGATCCCCGTTTCCGGCGCGCGTTTTTCAACACCGCCTTGTTCGCGCTGATGGTCGTGCCCGCGCAGGCCGCGCTCGCGTTTTTCCTCGCGCTGTGGGTCAACCGCCCCGAGCCCCATTGGCGCTGGCTGCGCACCGTGTTCTTCATCCCCGTCGTCGTCTCCATGCCCGTGCTCACCGTCCTCTGGACCATGCTCTACCAACCCCTGCGCGGCGACCAGATGGGACTCGTGAACGCGCTCGTCGCCGGCCTCGGCCTGCCCGCGCAGGACTGGCTCCAGAATCCCCGCCTCGCCCTGCCCGCCATCGCCTTCATGTCCGTCTGGCAGGGCGTCGGCTTCCAGATGATGATTTTTCTCGCCGGGCTCCAGAACCTCTCGAAGGACCAGCTCGAAGCCGCCCAGATCGACGGCGCGAACGCCGGCCAGCGCCTGCGGCACGTCATCGTGCCGGCCATGCGCCCGTCCATCGTCTTCGTGCTGACGGCCACCTTGGTTTTGTCGTTCCGCCTTTTCGTGCAGCCCTACCTGATGACCCGCGGCGGGCCGGCGGATGCGACGGTTTCCCTGATCCAGTTCGTCTACGAAACGACGTTCCTCGGCCGCGAACTCGGCCGGGCCTGCGCCGGCGCGATGCTCTTCCTGCTGCTGGTGGCGGGCCTGACCCTGCTCCAGCGGTTCTTCGCCCGGGAGGAACGGTCGTGAAGCGGGCTCTGGGATGGCTGGCGGCCGGCGCCGTGGCGGTGGTATTTTTGCTGCCGCTGCTGTGGATGCTGCACGCCTCGTTCCGCCCCGAAGCCGAGGTGTTCACGGGCGGATTCCGGGCGCTCCTATCCCCCCGCGGTCTGGGCCTCGGCAATTACGCCGCCGCCTGGCGCCGCGCCGCGCTGGGCGTCGGCCTGTTCAATTCGTTCCTGCAGGTTGCCGGCATCCTCGGGCTGGGGCTGCTCTTCAACAGCATGGCCGCGTTCGCCCTGGCCCGCTTCGAATTCGCCGGGCGGCGCCTGCTGTTCACCCTCGTGCTCGTGCTGATCATTTTGCCGGTCGAAGTGCTGGCGGTGCCGCTGCTGCTGACCGTGCGCGATCTCGGCCTCACCGGCGGCTACGGCCGCACCCTCGCGGCGCTCGTCCTGCCCTTCGCCGTCAAGGCCTTCAACGTCTACTTCCTGCGCCAGCATTTCCTGGCCCTGCCGCGCGATCTCGAGGAAGCCGCCGTCGTCGATGGCGCCGGCCCCTTCCGCATCTACTGGAGCGTGGCCCTCCCCGCCATCCGCCCCGCCCTCGCCACCGTGCTCGTGCTCGACGTCCTCGCCCACTGGAGCGACTTCATCTGGCCGCTCATCGTCTGCACCCGCGAGGAAACCCGCACCGTCCAGCTCGCCCTCGCCAATCTCTTCACCCAGCCGCCCATCCAGTGGGGCCAGATCCTCGCCTGCGCCGTCATGGTCACCCTCCCCGTCCTGCTCGTCTTCCGCCTCGCCCAGCGCCACGTCGTCGCCAGCGACCTCGGCGCCGGCATCAAGAGCTGATCCCGAAATCGCCGGTTTTATAACCGTGTCGGGTTCATTTACCTTTTCGCCCCCCAGATCGAGGTAGGGTAGGGCGACTTGGCCCAAGTCGCCGGGATCGGAAAATCACGGCGGGTTGGGCCAACCCGCCCTACCTTATGCGGCAGCAGCCCCAAAATCGCCAAGACATCGATTATGGACCGTTTTTAACGATTTCGGACCGTTTTGGAGCCATTTTTTCGACCTTTTCGCCCCAGATCGAGGCGTGGTAGGGCGACTTGGCCCAAGTCGCCGGGATC
>SABN01000048.1 GCA_009928955.1 Opitutia bacterium
GGCCGTTCCTGGAGACACTTCCGATTCCATTTTCCATGCCTTTCCGCCCTATGCTTCTTCGGTCAGCTTTGTGTCTCATTGTCATTGGCACATAGGGGGCGTGGAAAACTTTTCTCCAAGGCGCGAGCGGCGAGTTGCCGCATGGGGGGGTCAGCCCTTCAGGTTTGAGGCCTTGATCAGCTTGCCGTGCGAGATGACGTGCCGCGGCGCCGCGTGGTTGCGGAAGGCTTCGCAGACGGTCTTGGCGTCGAGCACGACGAGGTTGGCGTTGGCCTTTTCCTTCAGCTCGAACTTCGGCAAGTTGATGCACTTGGCCGCATTCACGGTGATGAGGTCGTAGAGCGTCTCCATCTCGGGGAACGTGGTCATCCACAGCAGGTGCGAGGCAAGGAAGGCCACCTCGAGCATGTTGTTCCGGCCATAGGGATAGTAGGCGTCGGAAATGTCGTCCTGCCCGAGGCAGACGAGGTTGCCTTCTTCCAGCAGCTCCTTCACGCGGGCATGCAGGGGGCCGGTGTGGGGGTCGCTCACGACGCCCATGCCGGCTTGGCGGAGCAGGGCGGCGATCTTCTTGAAGTAGGGCGTCGGATAGAGGCACATGGCGCGGGCGTGGTGCGCGAGGGAGCGGCCGATGCGGCCTTCCTCGAGCGTGCGCACGGCGAGCATTTCCAAGGTCTTGAGCGTGGCGTCGCCGGCGTCGTCCACCAGCATGGAGATGTCCTTGTCGTAGCCGATGGCGAGCTTCATCATCTCGTCGATGTGGGTCTGCTCGTCGCGCTCGGTGAACTCGATCCACGGGATGCCGCCGACGACGTCGGCGCCGAGGTCCATGGCTTCCTTCATCAGGTCCACGGTGCCGGGCTCGCGCACGACGCCATCCTGCGGAAAGGCGACGACCTGGACGTCGACGATGCCCTTGAATTCGTTGCGGGCCTTGAGCAGGGCCTTCAGGCCGATGAGCTTGGCCTTGGAATCCACGTCGGCGAAGGCGCGGATGTGCAGGTTGCCGTTGAGCGCGGCGAGCTTGAGGGCCTTGCGGACGTTGGGGAGGATCCATTTCTCGTCGTAGTTGGCCTTGACGCGGGCGGCGAGCTCGATGGCGGTCATGGCCCCGCCCATGTCGGCGCCGTGGTAGGCGGTGAGGGCCTTGGCGTCCATCATTTCCAGCGTGTAGACCTTGCAGAGATGCAGGTGGGTGTTGACGTAGGACTCGGTGACGAGGTTGCCGCCGGCATCGATGACCTTGCCGGCCTTGGCGCGGAGGGGTTGCTTGGCGATCTTCTGGACGACGCCCTTTTCGATGGCGATGTTCCAGAGGCCGGCCTTGCGGCGGAGCTGCGCGTTTTTGATGAGAATGTCGTACATGGGAGTTCCTTTTGGGTTCAACAGTTCACGGTTCAACGGTTCACGGTTATAAAATCAAGATCAAGATTTGGCCTGCATCATTTTCTGGGCGAGCTTGGCGCCCTCCCAGATGGCTTCGTAGCCGGTGCAGCGGCAGAAGTGGCGGGAAAGGGCGGTCTTGATCTCGTCGTCGGAGGCGTTCACGTTCTTGGTGAAAAGCGCGTAGAGTTCGAGGACGATGCCGGGGATGCAGTAGCCGCACTGGACGGCGCCGGCTTCGATCAGGGCCTTCTGGATGGGGTGGATCTCCATGCCCTGGCTGATGCCTTCGATCGTGAGCACCTTGGCGCCGGCGAGCTTGGCGGCGGGCAGCAGGCACGCGCGCTTGGCGTCGCCGTCGAGGATGATGGTGCAGGCGCCGCAGGTGCCGTCGTCGCAGCCGCGCTTGGTGCCGGTCAGGTTCAAATGCTCGCGGAGCACGTCGATGATCTTGTCCGCAGGTTCGATCGCGACGGCCTGGGGCGCGCCGTTGAGGGTGAACTGGATGGCTTCGGCCATGGGGTTACTCCTTGGGTTTCGCGCCGGCGCCGCAGGCGGGGCAGGCAGGGTTGCGGGTGGCATGGACAGGTTTGAATTCGGCCTCGAGGCCGTCGTACGTGAGAAGGGTATCGGTCAACAGCGCGCCGATGCCGGTGAGGAACTTGAGGGCTTCGACGGCTTGCAAGGAGCCGATGACGCCGGGGATGGCGCCGAGAGGGCCGGCGGCGGGGGCCGATTCGGGGCTGGCCAAGGGCGGCGGTTCCGGGAAGACGCAGCGCAGGCAGGCGCTTTGTCCAGGCAGGACCGTGAGAAGCTGTCCGCAGAAGCCGGAGATGCCCGCGTGGACGAACGGCTTCTTCAGGGCGGCGCAAACGTCGTTGATGAGGTATTTGGCGGCGAAATTGTCGGTGCAGTCGAGGACGAGGTCGTAGGGGGCGAAGAGGTCGCGGGCGTTGTCCGCGGCGAGGCGTTCGACATGGGGGGAGAGGCGCACATGCGGATTCAATGCGCGCAGGCGGCCGACGGCGGAATCGACCTTGGGGCGGCCGATGTCGGGCGTGGCATGCAGGATCTGCCGCTGCAGGTTGGAGATGTCCACGAGGTCGGGATCCACCAGGCCGAGGAGCCCGACGCCGGCGGCGGCGAGATAATACAGGGCGGGCGAGCCGAGACCGCCGCAGCCGACGACCAGCACGCGCCCGGCGCGGAGCCGCTCCTGGGCATGGCCGCCGAATCCCGGCAGGTCGAGGTGGCGGGCGTAGCGTTTGCGTTCTTCGGACGAGAAAGCCATGTGCCGGTCAGGGGGTGGAGAAGGGGTGCAGCGGGATCTGTCCCGAAGAGGCCGTCCAGAGGGCGAGGCCCGCATAGGCCAGCAGGAACAGGATGGTGAGGAAGATGACGAGGATGAACATCCAGCCCCAGCAGCAGAAGAAAGTCTTCAGCTTCGCGAAGAACGGGACCAGATCCGGGGAGACGAACGGAGCGCGGTCGAGGGCGGCGCGCGCGCCGATCACCGCGATGCCCGCCAGCAGCATCGGGAGGCCGTAGAGCACCAGGGACGGGAAGATGGCCGACAAGATGGTCATGACCCCCACGAACGTCATCCAGCCGCGCAGGCCGTCGGGCAGGGGCACCTTGCCTTCTGTGCCGGCGGGGGATTTCAAGGCCGCGAACGCCTCGCGGGCCGGAATCCAGTTGGCCAAGCCGTCATGCCAGACCAGAGCCGCCGGTGCGATTTCGCCGGCGATGAACTTGGCGCGGACGAAGGCTTCGTCGTGCGGACCGCTCTTTTCGCGGGTTTTGGAAATCACATAATACCAAGACGCCATGGATCAACCTCCAAGACGAAAAAGGATACGACAAGAGGGGGGGCAAAGAAAAGAAAAGAGTTGGGGGTCTTGCGGCAAAAGGGCCGGTGTGGCAGGATGAGCTGGATTCCCGACCCCCCCCGAAGGAGTTTCCATGAACTGGAAGATTTTCATTTCGACGTTTTTGCTGATTTTCCTGGCGGAACTGGGCGACAAGACCCAGTTGGCGGTGATGCTGCAGAGCGCGGTGCACGGGCGCTGGATCGTTTTCCTGGCCGCCAGCCTCGCGCTCATCCTCTCCACCCTGCTCGGCGTGTTCCTCGGGGGGCTGATTTCGAAGATGGTGTCGGAGCGGGTGATCCACGGGGTGGGCGGGGTGCTGTTCCTCGTCTTCGGGGCGATGATGCTCTACGCGGTGTTCAAGCCCGGCCCGGATGTCGCCCCCGTGATCCAGGCGGCGGAACAGCCGGCGCCGCCGGACATGTAGCCCCCGTGGGTGGGCCGAAGATGCTTTTGCTTGCAGGGAGGCGATCGCCGGGCGCATCTTTCCCGGCAGGCGAATGCGCATCGCGCATTCGAACAAGGAGTGGCGCATGGCGATGAGAAAAATCTTGGGGGCCGTTGCCGCGCTTATCCTGATCGCCGCCCCGGCCTATTCCGGGGTGGGGATTAGTTGGTCGGTGTATTATGGCGCTTATAGCCACGCGGCCACCAATTTGATGGGGTGGACCGATTCCCTGCTCGACAGCTCCTCCGTGACTTGGCAGCTGGTCTATGCGGGCGCAAACAACGCCATCGATCTGCCCAGCCTGACCACGGGCGGTGCCAATGGAGATTATGTTTCCGGCGATGACCAAGTCTGGGCCCGGCGGACCATACCGATGGGGGGCGGCACGGCTCCGGAAGATGAAACGGTTTGGGACAATTGGATGCTTGATATGAATGGCGACACTCAAAGTGGAAACGCGTTCTATAGCGATTTGAGTTGGCACACGGCGGGTTTCGTCTATATGCGCGTGTATGAAGGCCCTCCGATGCTGGAGAGCTGGTATTATGAAACGCCGTTGATGGCGCTGGACACCTCTTATGAGTTTGGAGCCACGCAGCAGCAGTTCTATGTCGATTCGTATGAGCAGGGTTTTCAGCCCAACCAGCAGATCACTCAGAGCCTAGAGGGCCCCTACCTGATCATCACGAACGCGGATGATACGGTGGCTTTTGGCGTCAGCAACCTGGCCGTGGGCGGGGTGGCGCAGGATTTGGATTCGAGCATCACCTGGTACAACACCCTGACCGGGCAGTCAGGGAACATGTCCGTTCCGCAGGGGTCCTGGTTGTTCATCTGCAGGCTGGGAGTGGGAACCAACAGCATCACCGCGAGTTCGTATGTGTCGGAACCCTGGGATTCCTTGAATCCCATCCCTCCCCTCGGTCAAACGATCCTCGACACGCTGGTGGTGGTGCGCAGCGCGGCGCCGCGGCTGGACATCACGAACGCGAGCGCGGTGGTGGCCATCGGGACGAGCAACCTGACGGTGGGGGGGGCTTCATCGGGCCTGTCCGGGGCCATTGGCTGGACCAACCACCTGGGCGGCAGCGGATCGTTGGCGGCGGCGGCTTCGTGGTCGTTCACCAGTCCATTGCAGTTCGGGACCAACGTCATCACGGCGCGCGGGACCAACTCATTCGGCGAAGCGGCCACCGACACGGTGGAGGTGGTGCGCAGCGAGACGCTGGGGCCGCGGCTGGACGTCACGTACGCCGGCGACGCCCGCAACTTCCTTTTCACCATCCCGGCCGGCTACCGGCTTGGCTCGGTGCATGGCGCGGACATGGCGGTGGCGGGGGCTGGCTTTGTCTGGTCGAACCTGACGGAGGGCCTGCACTACACGGTGGACGGGGCGAACGTCACGATCCAGCCTGCGGGCTCGCGCAAGCTGATGCGCATGGGCTTGACCTTCCCCTAGGCGGCAGAACCGCCGCGCCGCCGCGCGGTCAGGCCCGGATCTGGCCGTTGCCTTGGATGACGTACTTGTAGGTGGTGAGTTCTTCGAGGCCCATGGGGCCGCGCGCGTGGAGCTTGTCGGTGGAGATCCCGATTTCGGCGCCCATGCCGAACTCGCCGCCATCGGTAAAGCGCGTGGAGGCGTTGGCGTAGACGCAGGCGGAATCCACCTGCTCCAAAAAGATCTCCTGGGCTTTTTTGTCTTCCGACAGGATGGCGTCGGAGTGATGCGAGCCGTGGCGGTTGATGTGCGCGATGGCGGCGTCGAGAGAGGGGACGACGCCGACGGTCAGGACGAGGTCGAGATATTCCTCGTCCCAATCGGCGGCCGTGGCGGGCTTCATGGCGGGCACGAGGAGGCGGGCGGCGGCGTCGCCGCGCAGTTCGACGCGCTTGTCGGCCATGCGGGCGGCGAGCGGGGGCAGGAATCCGGCGGCGATCTTCGCGTGGACGAGCACCTTTTCGAGGGCGTTGCAGACGCCCGGGCGGCTGCATTTGGCGTTCTCGATGATGGCGAGCGCCTGGGCCTGGTCGGCGGTTTCGTCGACGAAGGCGTGGCAGACGCCCTTGTAGTGCTTGATCACGGGGACATAGGCCTGCTCGGTGACGGCGCGGATGAGCTTTTCGCCGCCGCGGGGGATGACGAGATCCACGCGCCCTTCGAGTTGCACGAGCTCGCGCACGGCCTCATGGTCGGTGGTGGTGATGAGCTGGATGGAGTCGGGCGGCAGGCCCTTGCGCGTTCCGCCGGCCAGAAGGGCGTCCACGAGGGCGATGTTGGATTCCAAGGCCTCCTTCCCGCCGCGCAAGATGACGGCGTTGGAGGTCTTGAAGCAAAGCGCGGCGGCATCCACGGCGACGTTGGGACGCGCCTCGAAGATGATGCCGATGACGCCGATGGGCACGCGGATTTTCTGGATGACGAGCCCGTTGGGGCGGATCCAGCGCGAGATCTTCTGCCCGACGGGATCTTTGAGCCCGAGGAGGGCGCGCACCCCGTTGATCATGGAATCCATGCGCTTGTCGGTGAGCAGGAGGCGGTCGAGCATGGCGTCGGAGAGCCCGGCGGCGCGGCTGGCGGCCATGTCGCGGGCGTTGGCTTCCTTGATGCGGACGCGGTTGGCGTCGAGCGATTCGGCCATGGCCTCGAGGATGAGATTCTTGCGGCGGGTGCCCAAGGTGGCCAGTTGGCGCTCGGCGGCGAGGGCCCGGTCACCCATTTCGATCATCGTTTCGTGCAGGGTCATGTCAAATCCTTTGGTTCAACGGTTCACGGTTCAACGGTTCAGCGGGTGGAGAGGGCTGGTTCGGGGCGGGAGTTTTTTCGGGCTTCGTATTTCCGGAGGTAATTGATAAAGCCGCGCACGGCGGCACGCGTTTTTCTGGCCTGTTCATAGACGGTTATGAACTCGGCTGGCGTGACATGCTTTTCGTCCGCCGCGACATAGAGTTCGCTTTGCACTTCGGAACAGGAGCGCTTGGCATAGCGCAGAAACCGGATGAACTCGATGTTGGTTTCGGAGTCAAACCCCTCGGCGACGTTGTGCATCGCGGAACCGGCGGCATCGCGGATCTGTCCCTTGAGTTCGCGATCCTTTGCGAATTCAAGCTTTTTGGTCATGGCATCCACCATGCGGGTCAACTCGCGCGCGAGCGGCCAGGCCTCGATTTCTTCAAACTTCTCAATCTTCATGTCATGCAACCGCTGAACCGTTGAACCTTGAACCGTGAACCGATCCCCCTCAGGTCGGTACGACCAAATTGTCCCGATGAACCACCTCGCCGGGGGCTTCGCTGCCGAGGAGTTCGCGGATCTTTCCGGTTTGGAGGCCTTTGAGCAGGCGGAGTTCGGCGCTGGAGTATTCGGAAAGACCCTGCGCGATGTGGTTCCCCTCCAGATCGAGGATCTCGATCAGGTCGCTGGAGGCGAAATCGCCGGAGACTTCGCGGATGCCGACGGGCAGGAGGCTCTTGCCGCGCTTGAGCAGCGCGTCGCGGGCTCCGTCGTCCACGGTGATCTGGCCCTGCGCGTGGTGGAAGAAGGCGACCCAGCGGCGGCGGTGGTTCAGCGTCCCGTTGGCGTCGGCCGCCGCGTTCGCGGCCGGAATCAGCGTGCCGACGTTGGCGCCGGCCATCATTTTCTGCAAGATGCCATCTTGGCGGCCGTTGGCGATGACGACGGTGGCGCCCATGCGGGCGGCTTCGGCGGCGGAGGTCAGCTTGCTGGCCATGCCCCCGGTGGAGAAGGCGCTGCCTTTGCCCTTCGCGTGGGATAGGGTTTCGGAGGTGACGCCGGGGAGGAAATCCACCTTGCGGCTGCGGCCCTTGGCATCGGTGGCCCGGAACCCGTTCACGGTGGTCAGCAGCACCAGCAGGCCGGCCTCGACCAGCATCGCGGTGCGGGAGGCCAGGGCGTCGTTGTCGCCGAACTTGATTTCATCGACGGAAACGACGTCGTTTTCATTGACGATGGGGATGACGCCGCATTCGAGGAGCTTGAGAATGGTGTTGCGGGCATTGAGGTGGCGGCGGCGATGCTCGAGATCGTCGTGGGTGAGCAGGACTTGGCCGATGCGGCATTTCTTGCGGGCGAAGAGCCGGTCATAGGCGGCCATGAGGCGCGACTGGCCGACGGCGGCCGCCATCTGGAGCGTGGGGAGGTCGTCCGGCTTCTTCTTCATGCCGAGGGCTTGGAGGCCGCAGGCGATGGCGCCGGAGGAGACGACGACGACCTCGCGGCCCTCGCGGTGCAAGGCCGCGATGCCGTCGACCAGGGCGGCCATGCGGCGGGCGTCGGGGCGGCCGTTGCTCTGGACGAGCGCGCGGCTGCCGATCTTGACGACGACGCGGCGGATGGCGGCCAGTTTCTTTCTTTCGGTCAAATGGGTCATATACGGGGAAAGTCTGCCAAAAGGCGGCGGGAATGGAAAGCGGGGAATGGGCGCTTCACCGGAATGGAAAAAGCGCGGGGAGGGGGGTATCCTTCCCTCCACAGGAGCGACCGATGAAAAAAATCGCGTGGAAGGTGGTTGTGGCGGCACTGGTGTTGAGCGGATGCGGGACGAAAGGCCCGCCCGAGGGGATCCAGGCGGTGGAGGGATTCCAGTTGCCGGCCTATCTGGGAACTTGGTTCGAGATCGCGCGGCTGGACCATCCGTTCGAGCGCGGATTGGAGCAGGTCCGGGCTGAATACTCGTTGAACGGGGATGGTTCGGTGCGGGTCGTGAACACCGGCTATGATTCCGCGAAGAAGAAATGGAAGTCGGCGGAAGGGCGGGCCCGGTTTGCGGGCGCGGCGGATGTCGCGAGCCTGGAGGTTTCGTTTTTCGGGCCGTTCCACGGAGGCTACCACGTGTTTGCGCTGGACCCGGAAAGCTACGCGCTCGTGACCGGCGCCACGCGGGAATACCTCTGGCTGTTGGCCCGCGAACCCGCGTTGCCGGCGGACCTGAAATCGGAACTGCTGGCGAAGGCCGTTGCCGCCGGTTTTGACGTCCACGCGCTGATCTGGGTGGAGCAGAAAGCGGTCCCCGCCCCGCTCCCTTGACGCGGCCGGCGGATCAGGGCGCGGCGAGAAGTCCGTGGACTTGGATCTTCCGCGAGAGGGGGATGATCCATTCCGCGTAGAGCGCGGCGATCTGGCCGGGGGTTTCCACGCGCGGCGCGGTTTCGCGGGCGCGGGCGAGAACGCGCGCGAGCACCTCGGCTTCGACGGCGGGATTCGTGATGGCGTCTTCGACGCGGACGGGATCCCCGGTGCGGAGGGCGGCGCGGAGCGCTTCGGGGATGGCCTCGCGCTTGCGCGTGGCGACATGAACGGAGAGGGCGAGGCGCCGGGCGAGCGCGTCGAGGCACGCGGCGTCGGCGGCGAAACAGGCGGATCGCTCCTCTCCGGCGCCCGGTTCGCACAAGGTGGGCAACAGCAGGCGGAGGTAGGGCGGGCGCAGGAGGTGGAGGCGGCCGGCCAGCGTGGGCGAATCCGCAAAACGCCCGGCGAGGGCGTGCAGGCCGGGGTCCGGATCGGCGGTCAGGGCGTAGAGCGGTCCATTCAGGCGCAGCCGCGCCCGCGCGCACAAACTGTCCACCAGCGTCTCGTCGAGCGAGGCGATCATGCGGCGCAGATGGGAGAGCGGTTCCATCTCAGGCGACGGGATAGGTGCCGATGTTGCGGCCGGATTCGGCCAGGGAAAGGACCATTTTCCATGCGGCCTGGGCAGGGGCGGATTTCCAATCGGTGGCGGCTTCGATGAAAAACCCATATTCCCAGGGGCGGCCGGGGAGGGGGCGGCTCTGGATGAAGGTGAGATTGACCTCGGAGGCGTCGAACGGCGCCAGCACATGCAGCAGCGCGCCGGGACGGTTGCCGATGACCAGATAGATGAGCGAGCGGCGGTCCTGGGTTTTGCCGGCGGGGCGCGGAGGGGTCTTGCCGGCGGTGACCGTGAAGAAGCGCGTCACGTTTTCTTCGCTGTCCTGGATGTTCTGGCGGAGAATGGCGAGGCGGTGGATTTTGGCGGCGGCATCGGAGGCGATGGCGGCGGTCGCGGGATCCTGCGCGGCGCGCCCGGCGGCGGCGGCGGTGCTGGATTCGGCGATCAACTCCGCGCGCGGCAGCAAGCGGGCCAACGTGCCGCGGCATTGGCCGAGCACCTGCGGATGGCTGCAGACGCGGCGGATGCCGGAGAGCTTCGTGCCCTTCAGGGCCATGAGATGTTGCGGCACCGGCAGCGAAAAGCTGTCGAGGATGCCCACGCCGGGGTGTCCGGCCAGCTGGTCCAGGGTTTGCGTGACGGGACCTTCGCTGGAGTTTTCGACGGGCACGATGGCCAGCGGCCGCGGCTTGGCGCGCGGCGCGCAGAGGCGCGCGAAGATCTCATAGTGCGACCCGCACGGAACCAGCTTGGCCTTCGGGCCGAAGTGGCGGAGGGCGGCTTCGTGCGAATGGGTGCCTTCAGGGCCGAGGTACAGGATGGGGGCGGCCATGGGATTTCCTTTCAGATGGGGCTGGGAACGGCGCGTTCTTGGCGGGCCAGCTCGATCCAGGGGGCGAGATCCGCGAGGAAGCGGTCGAACTTCCCGCTTTCGAGCTGCTGGGGGGCGTCGCTGAAGGCGTTGAGGGGGTCGGGATGGGCTTCGACGATGAGCCCGTCGGCGCCGACGGCGAGTCCGGCGCGGGCGAGGGCGGGGACGAGGCGGCGGGCGCCGGCGGCGTGGCTGGGGTCCACGATGACCGGCAGGTGGGAGAGCTGCTTGGCGACGGCGACCGCGCCCAGGTCGAGCAGGTTGCGCGTGCTGGGGTCGAAGGAGCGCAGGCCGCGCTCGCAGAGGACGACCTGGGCGCAGCCGTTCACGATGAGGTATTCGGCGGCGGTGAGCCATTCCTCGACGGTGCTGGCCAGTCCGCGCTTGAGCAGGACGGGCTTGCCGGCCTTGGCGATCTGTTCGAGCAGGTCGTAGTTCTGGGCGTTGCGCGCGCCGATCTGGAACATGTCGGCCAGCTCGAGAAGCGGCTCGATCTGGGCGGGGCCGGGCACTTCGGAGACCATGGCGACTTCGAATTCGGCTTTGACGTCGCGCATGATCTGGAGGCCGTCCTGCTTGAGGCCTTGGAAATCGTAGGGGGAGGTGCGGGGCTTGTAGGGCATGGCCCGGACGATGCGGGTGCCGCATTGCACGAGGTCCTGCACGGCGGTGCGGAACTGGTCGTAGGACTCGATCGCGCAGGGGCCGGCGATGACTTCGATGTTCCCGCCGCCGATCTTCACGCCGCGGACCTCGACGATGGAATCCCCCGGATGGTATTCGCGGGAGACGAGCTTGAACTTCTTCTGGACGGGAAAGACGGATTCGACGGCCGGGAGGTTGCGCAGGGCCTCGAGGGAGTGGTTGCTGAGTTCGTCGCCGATGCAGGCGATGACGGTCTGCTCGACGCCGCGGATGATGCGCGGCTGGTAGCGCATGGAGCAGACCAGGTCGCTGATGGTGGCGATGTCGGTCTCGTTGCTGTTTCTCTTCAAGACGATGATCATGGGGAAATCCGGGGTTCAGGGTTCAAGGGGGCGGCGGAGTGAAACGGAAAACGCGCATCCTTTCGCCGGACGCGCGGTTTCGGAAGGGGTCCCGGAGGCCAAGCCTCACCGGGTCGATCCGGACTGCGCGTCCGGCGACCTAAAGATGAAGCTGAAATACCGCCACAGGTGATTCACGGGGGATAATCAACCATGGCGGCGGAGGGATGTCAAGCGGGCGGCCGAAGAAAAGGGCGAGCGCCGGCCGGGGGGCCGGCGGCTTCCTCAGCGCGCCAGCCGCCGGAGACGATGGCGCGCCCAGATTTCCCGCGCGAGGCCCGCCAGCAACAAGAGCACGGCCGGTCCGGCCGTGAGGGCCAGCCGCCGGGTGGATTCCGGTTCGGCGAAAAGGTTGCAGTCTGCGGTCAGGAAGGAGATGCCGGCCAAGACCAAGGCGACGAGGGCGGCGCCGGCCAGGCGGTTCCAGTCGCGCCACACGAGACCGAAGAGCATGATGCCCAGAAACGGCAGGAGGACGAGCCCCCGCAGGTCCGCCATGGCGCGAAGGACCAGGAACATCCAGCCGATCAAATAGGCGGCTCCGTCGCCCTGCAGGATGGAACCGGCTTGCGCGGCGACGATCAGCGTGCCGCCGACCATTCCGGCGAAGAAGGCCAGCACGCCGCCAAGCGTGGAGCAGCTTCCTTCCCAGAGACACGAGAGGGGGAAATCCTTCCAGCTCATGGCGCGCAAGCGGATTCGCCGCCGGGCATTTCGGTGCGGAGGTTCATGGGGACCCACTGTGGGCAGTCCCGCCCGCGGTTTCAAGCGGAAACGGAATCGGCGGGTTCCGAAGGAATGGGCGTTGCGGACGGGGGGGCGGCGGCTTGGGCGGCCTCGGGATGATTTGGAGAATTCAGGCCGATAAAACGCTTGACCTTGGCCGGGCGGGGACCTATCATTTTTCACCGTTGGTGTGTCGTGGCGAGTTCGAAGGAGAAGGCCAAGATGAAAAAGGCAAGATTGGGAATCTGGGCGGCGGCGTGCATCCTGGGGGGGGCGGTGGCGGCGCAGGCGGTGCCGATCCATGTGACGCATCTGTGGCACATGCACCAGCCGATTTATTATCCCTATGAGTCGCCGGAGACGATCGACAACCACCACCGCTTCAATTTCAGCGTGCGGGGGGTGTGGGACGGGGACCGCTACAGCTGCTATCGCGACTGGCCGGCGGGCGCGGTCTCGCGGGCCTCGGGGCATGGGGCCTCGCAGATGAGCTATTCGGGGTCGCTGGCGGAGAACAACAAGTCGCTGTGGGGGAACTACGGGGATTGGGCGGGCAACATCCGCAACGCGCGCAACAACCTGAAGACCAGCTCGGGCAACTCGCGGCTGGACATGGTGGGGATCGCCTACCACCACAGCCTGATGCCGCTGACGAGCGTGGAGTCGATGCGGATGCAGATCAAGCTGCACAAGGAGCAGTACAAGGAGGCGTGGGGCACGGGCACCAACTATTCCAGGGGCTTCTGGCCGCCGGAGTGCGCCTTCGACACGTCGATGATCCCGGCGCTGGTGGCCGAGGGGATGCAGTGGGTGATCGTGGACAACGGGCATCTGTTCCGGACCATCGAAGATTTCGAGTGGAACAGCGGCAGCTCGTGCCGTCCGAACAAGGCGGAGGTGCGCAACGGCAGCTCGACGAACCGGGCGAGCACCTGGGTGGGCCTGCAGAACGTGTGGGCGCCGACGAAGGTGCTGGCGCCGTGGTCCTATCAGCCCCATTACTCCCGCTACGTGAATCCGGCGAGCGGCGCGATCCAGA
Source organism: Opitutia bacterium (assembly GCA_009928955.1). Classification (GTDB taxonomy): domain Bacteria; phylum Verrucomicrobiota; class Kiritimatiellia; order CAIQIC01; family Lenti-01; genus Lenti-01. The sequence goes on from SABN01000048.1 coordinate 13,030, forward strand.
AGATCATCGCCGTCCCCGCCGGGCGCTACGAGGGCAACGAGAACGGGCGCGGGGGCTACGGGGCGTTCAAGCCGCAGAACGTGTGGGGCAGCCAGATCGCGGCGAACAACGATCCGGCCAAGCCGATGCTGCTGCTGTGCCACAGCGACGGCGACAACTACGGCATGAAGAATTCCGACGCGTGGAACGGCCAGCAGCAGGCGTTCGTGGACATGTGCGCGGGGAACGCCGACTTCGAGTACACGGGCGTGCAGGACTACCTGGGCATGTATCCGCCGGATACCAACGACGTGATCCACGTCGAACCCGGCAGCTGGATCGGCATCGACGGCGGCACGCCGTACTACGAGAAGTGGCTGTCCTACGAGAACCGCGACGGCGTGATGCCCGACATGTGGTCGTGGAGCGTCCTCGTGGCCGCCCAAAACCGCGTGCTGACGGCGGACGACCTGGAGAACAGCTATCTTTCCGGCGGCAAGGACATGAACGACGTGGAATGGGGCATCGGCAACGACACCGCCAAGGCTTGGCATTTCTATCTCAACGGCGAGACGAGCTGCTATTGGTATTGGGACTACGACACGGCCAATCCCTGGGACGGCAACGTGACGCGCGCGTGCAACATGGCCGTCGCCGAGGCGGAGAAAGTCATCGCCCGCAACAGCGGGAACGACAACCGCGGGCCGAGCATCTTCCCGCCCCAGCGCCTGCCCTACAACCCCGGCGGCAAGATGTGGAACGAGACCTCGAACGCCCCATCCGAGTTCGTGGTGTGGACGTTCATCGACGACCAGGCCGGCGTGCAAAGCGCCAAGCTGTTTTGGCGCCGGGACCTCGATGGCCAGTGGCCGATGAGCTCGATCCAGAACGAGACTTTCGAGGGCGGCGACGAAGTGGGCGCGTGGCAGGAAGTGGCCATGGCCGGCGACTGGTGGCCCAGCAAGGCGGCGACCGTGCCGGATCCGACGCGCCGGGCCATGCGCTATCAGGGCACGGTGGCCGGGCAGAGCGAGTGTCTGATCGACTATTATGTCGAGGCGGTGGACAACAACGGCAAGACCAACCGTTCGAACATCCTGCACGTCTGGGTGGGCGAGCAGACCGGCGGCAGCGGCGGCGGGGGCGTGCCGCCACCGTCGGTCTGGATCCGCAATCCCTACACGTATCCGAACGTCGCCGAAGTGACGGCCGAGACCCCGTTGTACATCAACGCCGAGGCCGGCCCCTCCGGCGTCGTGACGCGCGTTTCGGTGGGCTACAACGTGGATGGCGGGACGAACTGGCTCCGGACGAACATGACGGCGAACGCCGAGTGGGAGTCCGTCGGCGGCCAGTGGTACAACCTGTCGCTGGGCCAGTTCGCGGCCGGCACGGTCTTGGAATACTTCTTCGAGGCGACCGACGGCGCGAGCACCAACTGGGACGACAACGGCGGGGCGAACTACACCCTTTCGGTGGGCGAAGGCGGCGGCGGCTCCGACACGCTGTGGGTGGGCAACACGGCCCAATCGCCCGCCAACGGGGCGATCGCCGCGACCGATCCGATCGTGATCACCTGCGAGAGCTGGCCGATCGGCGCGTCCACGAACGTGACGCTGGTGTTTAACCCAGATGGTGGAACGACCTGGCTGACGACGAATCTGGTCAAGACGGGCGAAGCCGGCAACAACGACCTGTGGCGCGTGGAGATCGGCCCCTACGCCGACGGAATTCTCGTCCGCTATTGCGTGTCGGGCGTCCTGCCGAACGGCACGGCGGCGTGGGACAACAACGGGGGGCAGAACTATCTGGCCAGCATCGGCGAGGGGGGGACGCTGCGGCTGGTTGTGCATACGCCGACGATCGGCGCCGCCGGCGGGCCGGACAACGCGGACGACGCGTTCGACTTTGACACGACGGGCGGCGCGGCGACGACCAGCGGCACGAACGGGTTCGGCAGCTTCGGGCGCGTCTACGTGAACTGCGACGGGGCGAATCTGTATGTCGGCGGCACGGACGTGAGCCTGCCGGAGGACAGCCAGAACAACGCCTACATCGTGTTTTTGAGCGGCGGCACCCAGGCGGGGAGCGAAAACCTGTGGGATTTCGACGGGGCGCCGGAGGGGCTCGACAAGCTGCACAACGCGGGATTCCAGCCCGCCGCGAACATCGCGATCCTGCTGGGCGACGTGTGGGGCGACGGCACGACCGCGAGCTTCAACATGTACAAGCCCGACGGCTTCGACTTCGGCCAAGGCGTCTTCGCGACGCCCTCGGGCAGCACCGCGTTTGCGGCGGTGGAAGGCGCCCGGCTCTCGCAGTTCGGCGGCTACGGCCCGGACAGCCGGCTGGCGGCGAACTGGGAATGCGCGATCCCGCTGTCGGCCTTCGGCGTGGCGGACGCCTCGGCGCTGACCAACCTCTACCTGTCGGGGCTGATGGTCACCAAGGACACCGATCCGAATCCCGCGAACTCCAACAACCGGTTCATCTCGGGCCGGCATCTGGGCGCGAACGCCACGCTCGGCAACGACGAGCAGCCGGACGAATGGGGCAATTTCGCGTTCAGCCTCGTGGATTTGGCGGGGCGGAAGGTCGATCTGCCGCGCGCCAGCGACGAGACGCTCGGCGTGCCCAACTCATGGATCGCGCAGCGCCAGCTGACCGGCTCGTTCGGAGCCGGCAGCAACAACGATTCCGATCGGCATCCGGACCGGAGCGAGTATTTCCTCGGGACCGACCCGAACGCGGAGGACGACCTGCGCATCCAGGAACTGGGCGGCGGCCGCTTGCGGATGCACAAATCGGGCGGCCAAATGTGCCACTACGTGCTGGAGACCGCCGAGCTGGTGGATGCCGGCTTGCAGGGCTGGAACTGGACGACGCGCCCGACGCAGTCGAGCACCAACGGCGAAATCATCCTGCCGGCCTTCACGGCGTCGAACCTGCTCTTGCGCGTGAAGGTGATCGTTCCCGAATAGCGCGCGTTGCGCGCGAAAAGGGCTCCGCCTTCGCGGAGCCCTTTTGCGCGGAGAGGACCGGCCGGTCAGGACTGCGCGCCGTCCGGATCCAGCGCGCGCGCCGCGTCGAGCAGCTCGTTGCGGCGCCCTTCTCCGGCCAGCAGCGCCTTGAACGGCGGGTTGCGCAGGGCGAAAGAGATGCGCGACAGCAGGTGCAGGTGGATGCGGACACTGGGGGAGAGGGGGACGAACAGGGTCTTGACCGGCTTGCCGTCCAAGGATCCGAACTCGATGGGCGCTTCGAGGAAGCACAGGCAGATCATCGGGGTGGCGATCTCCAGCACGGCGGGATTGCGCACATGCGGCAGGGCGATGCCATCGCCCACGCCGGTGGATTGCAGCTGCTCGCGGGCCAGCAGCGCCTGGAAGAGGACGTCCCGGTTCACGGAATCCGGCAATTTGAGAAGGCCCGAAACGGATTTCAAGACATCGGCCTTGGTGGCGCCGCCCACGCGGTAGTGGATGCCGCCCTCCTGCAGCGCTTCCGCCAAGGTCGGCAAGGCGGCCGTTTCGGTCTCTTTTTGCGCTTCTTCCGCCGAGAAATTGATGCGCTTGGCGGTCGCCCAGTCGAAGAGCATGGCCCGGTTGATCCGATATTGGCCGGCCACCCGATAGGCCGGAAGTCCGCCGGATTGGATCCAGCGATAAACCGTTTTTTCCGCCACGTTCAGGGCTTTTGCCGCATCCTTGACTGTCAGTTGCATCGGGGGGGCCTTTCGGGGAAAGAACTATGGAAGGAAAATCTAGACTTCGTGTCTAAAAATGTCAATCGCCCGGAAAAGATGGGGGAAGCGGGTCTGGATCCTTGAGCTTGAACGGAAGTTCAGTTATGTTTCCGGCATGTCCTCGATCCGCACCGCTCCCGATCTGCGCGAAAAGCTGCAGATCCTGTCCGCCGACGCGCAATACGATTTGTCGTGCGCGTGCTCGTGCGGGTCGGGCGAGAGCCGCCGGCGCGGACTGGACGACCGCTGGCTCTACCCGGTCACGCTCCAGAGCGGGGGCCGCAGCCTGCTGTTCAAGACGCTGGTTTCGAACGCTTGCGCCAACGACTGCAAATACTGTCCGTTGCGCGCGGGGCACGACGCGACGCCGCGCTGCTCGCTCGCGCCCGAGGAGATCGTGCGCGCCTTCATGCCGTATTGGAATGCGCGGCAGGTGATCGGGATCTTCCTGACCAGCGGCGTGTGCGGAAACCCCGATGCGGCCATGGAGCGCATGCTGGCCACGGCGGAGCTCCTGCGCCGCCGCGAGCAGTTCCGGGGCGTGATGCACCTGAAGATCATCCCGGGTGCGTCGGACGCGGCCATTGACCGCGCGCTGTCGCTGGCCTCGGCGGTTTCCCTCAACATCGAGACGGCGGGGGAGGCGCACTTCGCCAAACTGACCGCGCGCAAGGACTACCTGCGATCCATCATCGCGCCCCTCAAGCGCATCGCGGCGCTCACGGCGCCCGGCGCGCCCTATGCGCGGGTGAAGACCAGCACGCAGTTCGTGGTGGGCGCGTCGGACGAGACGGACCGCGAGGTGGTGCGCTACATGGGCGGGCTCTACGGCCGCATGGGCATGCACGGCGTCTTTTTCAGCGCCTATCAGCGCGGACTCGGCGACCCGACGATCCCCGGCGAATGCAGCGCGGCCACGAACGGCGAGCTGCTGAAGCGCGAGCACCGCCTCTACCAGACCGATTTCCTGATGCGCAAATACGGATTCGCCGCCGAAGAATTCGGCTTCGACGATTCCGGCAACCTGCCGCTCGACGTCGATCCCAAGGAATTCTGGGCCCGGCGGCATCCGGAGCGGTTTCCCGTGGCGCTGAACCGCGCCGACCGCGCCGAGCTGCTGCGCGTGCCGGGGCTGGGACCGGTGGCCGTGAAGCGCATCCTGGCCGCGCGCAAGGGCGGCGGACGCGTCCGCAGCCTGGCAAGCCTCGGCATCCGCGGCGCGCTCGCCCGCAAGGCCACGGGCTGGATCACGATCTGAACTCCCGCCTCCGCCCCGATGCCGGGAATCGGGATGATCCGCAACGTTCCGGTCCTCCCGACCTCGCTTGTCCAATGAAAGGAGAGCATGAATCAGGAAAACAGGCCGAATCTATCCATTGGAAAGACGGCCATGGGTGAGAGGCCGCGCCGGATCCATTCCGATCCCGGTCCCTGTTCTCGCCAAGGACGCGAAGGGCGCCAAGAAGTCGTTGCGAGGCTCGTAGCCTCTTGGCGAACTCGGCGTCCTTGGCGAGCGGAATTCTCCGGCTCGGAGGTCCGATCCATCCGGATCAGAGCCCGGGCGGATGGTCGAGTTGCCGTTGCGTTCATTTGCGGCTCCAGACAAGAACATGCCGGATGAACCTCAAAAAATGCCGTTTATGGGGGGGGCGGATGGGGGAGGCGGGGACCGCGATGGGGCCGCAGCGAGGGCATGAAAAAGCCCGCCGGGTCTCTTTCCCGGCGGGCGTGAAGGCGGCGGGGCCTAGCGCTTGATGGATTTCTTGATGCGGTTGACATGGCCGCGGCCGAGGCCCTTGACCTCGCAGCCCAGCTCGAAGTAGCGCCGGATCTTGGCGTCGTCGAGGATGCCGAAGCAATCGATGATGGCGACGGGCTTGCCGATCATCCGGACCACCTCGTCGGGTTCGAGCCCCATGTAGGCGCTGTGGCGGACGGCGAGGATGACCACGTCGACATCCTTGAGGGAGGCGGGGAGGTCCTGGCTGACGGTGAGGGCGGAGAGCTTGTCCTGATTGCGGAAGAAGCGCTTGAGGCTGTGCTCGGCGGTGGGGTAGGTGTCTTGCGCCTCGAACTCCCACCAATGCGCGACATAGGGATCGTGGACGCGGATTTCGGCGCCCATTTCGGTGAGCTTGCGGACGATGAGCTCGGAGCCGCTGTAGCGGGTGTCGCCGACATCCTCGCGATAGGACGCGCCGAGGAGGAGGACTTCGGCGGCGGCGATGGGGCGGTCGAGGTTGCGCAGGGCGTCGCGGGTCATCTCGGCCACGCGCAGGGCGCGGGTGTCGTTGATGTTGATGGCCGCGGGGGTGATCTTGAAGATGTTGTCCTTCCAGCCGAGGATGTGCTTGTAGGCCCACATGCCGAGGCCGCCGTCCTTGGGCAGGCAGTAGCCGCCGATGCCGGGGCCGGGGAAGATGATGTTGCTGTGGGTGGGCCGCACCTTGATGGCCTTGATGACCTTCTGGAGATCGACGCCGTTCTGTTCGGCGAAGAGGCTCCATTCGTCGAGGAAGGCGAGGATGGTGGCGCGGTAGCTGTTCTCGACGATCTTGGCGGTTTCCGACTCGATGGGGCGGTCGAGGACGGTCAGGGGGAAGTCCTTGACGTTGAGCACCTCGGAGAGGAATTTCACGACGCGCTGCTTGGCGGGCTCGTTGACGCCGGAGCAGACGCGCCAGAAGTCGCGGATGCTCTTGACGTAGTCGCGGCCGGGCATGACGCGCTCGTAGCTGTGGGCGAGGAGGGGTTCGCTCGCGATGCCGCGCTTCTTGAAGATCTGCTTGAAGCGGGGATAGGCCACCTGCTCGGTGGTGCCGGGGGCGACGGTGGTCTCGATGAGGACGAGGCATTCGGGCTGGATGCGTTCGGCGATGGTGCCGAAGGATTTCTCGAGCGCGGCCATGTCGGCGCGGCCGGTGGCGAGATCGCCGAGGGACTCCTTGAGATAGTCGCATTGGACATCGACGACGACGCAATCGACGAGCTTGAGGACATCCTCGTTGTAGGTGGCGACGAGGGTTTTCTTCTCGAGGACGCAGCGGCGGATCATGGGATCGACTTCGGGGTCCTCGGCCTTGACGGGGGATTCGCCGCGGTTGAGCAGGTGGATCTTCCAGAAGCTGCGGGTGCTGGGGCGCTGGACGCCGACGACGAACTTGCCGGACTTGCCGGAGGCGTCCTTCGTATCCGCCACGATGGCCGCCATGACGGCGCCGACGAACCCGACGCCGAGCACGGCCACGATTTCCTTGCCGGCGGCCCGGTTCTGTTCGATCAGCTTTTCAATCCGGGCGTATTCCGCCGCGTAGTCGGCCTTCTCGGGAATGGCGAATTTTTCGCCGGAGGGGCTGACGCTGTATTTGATTTCCTTGTCCTTCTGTTCCATGGGCCGTCCTTGGGTTGGAAATGATGAATGCAAAACAGATTCGCGCTTTGGGTGCATTTGTTCAACGAAAATCAGAGAGGGGGGGGGATGGAAGGCGGTGGGC
>SABN01000174.1 GCA_009928955.1 Opitutia bacterium
CCCCTACCCCCCGCCCCCGGCGGGGCGGCGGGGCTCGCCCGCGCGCACGTCATAACCACAGGTTTATATAACAGCGCTCGCCCTCGCGCGGGTCTCCGCGCGCTGGTGAAGCGCCGCGCGCGTTTCCCCGGCTCCGGCGGGCTGTCAAATAATCCCTGTTATGTCATGCGGCGGGAATTGTAACAGACCTTCTGCCCCCCCCGTTCCCCCCCGTAGCCGGGGGGGCCGCGTTAAGGATCAACGCCGCGCCTCATCGTGTCCGTGCGACGTCCGGCGATCCGACCGCGCGAAAATGCCGCGCGATCTGACCGCCTCCGAGCAGAGACAGCAAAAGCGCGCGCCTTAAGGCGCGCGCTACAGTCGAGGCGTCCTGTATTCTGGGGTGAGATTGGCCGCCGCGAAGAAAAGGAATAGTTCTCATCTCTCATGGCATCCCCACGCACGAACGATTTTAACATGCGCCGGGGGCGACTACAACGACCGGAGCAAAGGCCGGGTCAAAGACTCTAGAGCACGCGGGAGAACGCGCGCGGATGATGCGCCCGCGCACGTACTCCGCGCAAGGCGAAGAACCGGACGGCGCGCCCAGAGAAGCGGCCGCGCCGCGCCCTTTCCCCCCCGCCCCCTTTCCCCCAGGGAACGGGGGAGAAATCTACAGCAACGGCAACGACCGGAACAAATGCCGGGTCAAAGTCTCTGCGGTAGGCGCGCTGCGCGCCTCGGTGCATTAAAGGACATTCGCACCCCCGCGCTTCATTGTGCGGGGTCTCCGGATCGTCAAGCACAGACTCTAAAATGCGTGCTTGACGAACCGGAGCCCTTGCCGCAAGTTCCTTTTTGCGGGGGTGCGAATGTCTGAGAACCGGGGCGGCTCTCCCGGCGTTCGGCTCTCACTCCCGTTGGTCGCTCGTCCTGGGGAGCGAGGCCGTCGCCGGGAAATGTAAGGGAAAATCCGCGTCCTCGATGAGAGCGCCGCGCCGATCCGCGCCGATCGACGCCCGCAGCGGGCACGATCCGCGCCGAAACTCCGCACTTTCGAGGAGCCGGCAGGAAAAAAAGTAAGGGGGCTCGCGCCCCCTCCGCTATTCGTCGTGGTATTCTCTGGGATCCGTGAACTGTGCGTTCCACTCTTCCGCGCCGATCTCGCGGGGATGCTGCGCCGGGCAGTCCTCTCCCCGCAGCCACGCGGCGAGGCAATCCGGGCAGAGCATCGCGGGGAAAGCAGCCGTGCCGTCAACGTCGGCAGCCTCGCAATAGGCCGTCACTCCGCACCACTCGCACCGCTCCTCCATCACACACCGCCTTCCTCGCGTACATCCGCGAGAACTACAGGCGCAGCCGTCAGTCGGCGCGCCGCCGTCCGCGCCTGTCGGACGGAAGCGTACCGGACAGGCGTACCATCCGCACCTGCGGCGACCGTGCGACCGTGCGCGCCTACCGCTTCCATCTCCACGCCTGCCGTGCTCCGGTAGACCACGACCCGCGAAGCGATCCGGAAGGCGTCCGCGCAGCTTCGCGTCATTCTCGCGCCCGTCATAGCCGCCCCTCTTCCCTGCATGCGTGATAATACCGCGCAGCCTCGCGCCATGCATCCTCATAACCGTCTAGCCAGTAATTCGCGTCAACGTCCAACCCGTCCTCCTGTCGGCTATCCCGCGTAGAAGCAAGGGCAAGCTTGATCCTCTCGCGGAAAGGGTCTTCAGCTTTACAGCCCCGCACCCAACGCCGCGCCGCTTCCACGTATCCCTTACCCCAGAATTTTTCCACGTTCACCGCTCTTCCCCCTTTCGATGTGCGGGGGCTTACGCCCCCGCCAGCCTTCAGGCGTCCTCGATTCCGTCGAAAAATCCCTCGTATTCGTCCGCGTCGTCGAGGTATTCCGAGCACCACGCGAGCGCCTCATCACGCGAGAGCACTATTATCCCCTCGTCGCCCCATGATTCATTACCGCTCGATTTCCCCCAACGCGACGCCGCGCCGCCCTCCCCGGCGATGAAAAAAGCCCCCTTCTTGGTCTTGTACAGCGTTTCGTCCCAGTATCTAAAGTCGCCATAGTTCCCGCTCGACGCTTCCCCGATCTTTTGCGCCGTTTCCGTGTTGTACCGCTTCCCGTCTACGATCCGTTTCACTTGTGTGCCTCCCTTCCTGATGTGCGGGGGCTTGCGCCCCCGCGCGCCGCTCTATACCCCTTCCGATTCCGTCTGTTCGACCGCCACACGTCGCCGCACTTCGCGGATCCACAGCACCGATTCTTCGAACCCTCCATCCTGGCAGCATACTTCCAGCCGGGAAATCTGCGGCGGTAGGTCGCCCTCCAGGACGTTTCCCGGCGCCGGATAGTACTCGTGCCAATGGTCCGCGACGGCGAGAAAACCTACGAAGCGCCCGAACACCATTACCCGCGCTACTGTAGGCCATACACGCCCGGCGGGGTTCAGATGCCGCGAGTCCTCGCGCACAAGTTCGAGCCGTTCAAGCAGGTCGCGCCGCAAATCCAAAGAGATCATTTCCTTTTCCTCCGTTCTTCGGGTAGGCGGGGGCTTGCGCCCCCGCGCGCCTTATACCGTTCGTCCGCGGATGATCCGTTCGCCGCTCATGCGGTCGAAAATCAGCGACCAGCCATCCCCGCCGTACTCCCGCAGAGCGTGAGCAGCCGCGCGCCGTGCGAGTGTAAGCGAGTGCGTGACGCAGACATGATGCCCGTACTCGTGCCCAACTTCCCCAACGTACACGTCAAACTTCATCTCGCACGCTCCCGCGCGCGCGCAGCGTTGCGCACGGCTTCGAGGTACTCAAGCGCTTCATCCAGTGTCACAAAGGTTTTTTTCATGGAGTCCACCAACCTTCCGAGAGGTTCCCGCTTGCCTAGGGCGGGGCGGGGCGCGAGCCCCACATAGATACTTTATCATTAGTCGCGCATTAGCACAACACAAGATGCAGCGCGCGCGCGAAACTTCGAGCCCCCGCATATAGTGCCTCGCCGCGCCGAAGATCGGCGACGGCCTCGCTCCCCAGGCGAACGACCAGCGGGAGTGAGAGCCGAACGCCGGGAGAGACGCCCCGGTTCTCAGACATTCGCACCCCCGCAAAAAGACCCTTGCGGCAAGGGCTCCGGTTCGTCAAGCACGCCTCTTAGAGTCTGTGCTTGACGATCCGGAGACCCCGCACAATGAAGAGCGGGGGTGCGAATGTCCTTTAATGCACCGAGGCGCGCGACGCGCCTACCGCAGAGACTTTGACCCGGCATTTGCTCCGGTCGTTGCCGTTGCCGTGGACTTCTCCCCCGTTCCCTGGGGGAAAGGGGGCGGGGGGAATGGGCGCGGCGCGGCCGCTCCACTGGGCGCGCCGTCCGGTTCTTCGCCTTGCGCGGAGTACGTGCGCGGGCGCATCATCCGCGCGCGTTCTCCCGCGTGACTCTCTCTCATCGAGGCGTTTTGACCCTCGCGCGCGCTCCATGCGCGACGGTCAAAAGAGCCGGAATCCTACCACCCGCGCGCGTACCCGGAGGGCGGGAGACGTAAGGCCCATTATGCGACAGCCCACCGGAGCCGGGGAAACGCGCGCGACGCTCCACCAGCGCGCGGAGACCCGCGCGAGGGTGAGCGCTGTTGCATAATTGACCTCTTACGTTACGCGCGCGGCTGCCCCCCTCACGGGGGGCGGGGGGGCGGTGTATTACGTGCGACGACGCGCGCGTCTGTTCGCAGCCGTCCGGAGTCGAGAGCGTCGGGGCTCGCAGCCGTCGAAGGGCGGGAGCCCAGGAGAGATTTGGACGCGAGATGAGCGCGGCAAAGAGAGAGGGATTACAGCAGCAGCAACGGTACAGGGTGTGCGACGCCTCACGCGGAGGGCGCGCAACGGAAGCAGAGATACAGCAGCAGCAGCAGCAGCAGCGAGAGCGGCGAGATGTGGGCGCGCGCCGCACGCTCCACGCGGCGCGCAATAGTTCACTGCCCGCAGGCCGGAGCAGCCCCGCGAAACAGGCGCGGGAGTCCGGACGTTCTTTCCGGTCTCCCGCGCGGTGGCGTCTTTGATTTAGGCGATGGCGTCAGCCGTCGCCGTGTCTC
>SABN01000049.1 GCA_009928955.1 Opitutia bacterium
CGCCCGAGGAACTCGCCGCGCAACAGGCCGAGGCCGAGCGCGCCGCGCTCGAAGCCCAACAGGCGCAAGCCGCCGCCGAACGCGCCGAATTCGAGGCCAAGAAGGCGCAAGCCGAACAAAATCTCCGCCAGCAGCTCGACGTCCGCGAGCCGCTGTACCAGATCAACGAACCCGTCGAATTGCGCCGCAAAAACGGCGTCATCGACAAGGGAACCCTCACGAGCTTTTCCGGAACCGGCGCGGGCCGCGTGGCGCTCGTGGCCACCGCGCTCGGCGAAGTCGGCGTCCCGCTGGTCTCCTTGGACAACGCCTCCCGCCGCCGCGTGGATCCCGACTATCGGGAAGCCTTCATCCAACATCTGCTGAGCACCAAGCTTCCCGATCCCGGCGCGAAGCCCGAAGAATAGCGGCGCGAACGGATCACCCCCCGGCCGGCGGATTCCGCCGCCGGAGCTGCCCGCAGGCCGCATCGACGCCTTTGCCTTTGGACTCGCGCAGGGTGCCTTCCACGCCGCGCTTCTCGAGGATGCGCAGGAAGGCATCCATCGCATCGCGCGCCGGCGCCTCGCCCGCGAATTCCTCGACGGGACTCAACGGAATCAAGTTCACGCGGCAGGGGAACCGCCGCAAGCGTCCCGCAAGCTCCTCCGCGTCGCGGACGGAATCGTTGACGCCGCGGATCAGCGTGTATTCAAAGGTGATGTGCCGCTTGGTCTTCGCCGTGTAGTCCGCGCATTCCCGCAGCAGCGCGTCCATCGGATACTTGTTCTCGATGGGCATCAGCTTCCGTCTCAACTCCGCGTTTGCCGCGTGCAGCGAGACGGACATCTCCACCTGGAGTCCCTCCTCCGCCAGACGCCGGATGCCGGAACTCACGCCGCAGGTGCTGATTGTGATGCGCCGCGCGCCGACGTTCAGCCCGTCGGGATGGTTCAGGATGTGGATGGACTTGAGCACCTCGTCGTAGTTGTCGAACGGCTCGCCCATGCCCATGTAGACGATGTTGTCGGGGCGCTGGCCGAGCGCCGCCGCCACGAGCTGCACCTGCGCGACGATCTCCCCCGCCGACAGGCCGCGCGCGAAACCGCACTTGGCGCTCGCGCAAAACACGCAGCCCATCCGGCAGCCCACCTGCGTCGACACGCAGACCGTGTTCCGGTCGCGCGCGGGGATGAGAACGGTTTCGATGCTTTCCCCGTCGTCAAGACCCACGAGCCATTTGCGGGTTCCGCCGGGATCCCCGGATTCTCGGAGAATTTTCGCGGGGGCGGGGGTATGGGTCGCGGCCAACTCGGCCTTCAGCGCCTTGGGCAGATTGCCCATCTGCTCCCAGTCCGTCGCCCCCTGCACCTGCACCCATTGCCAGAGCTGCCCGCCCCGGAAGGCCGGCTGGCCGGCTTCCTTGCAGAGCGCCTGCAACTCTTCGGGAAACAATCCTTGGAGGGCGATTTTCATGAACATATACGGCCGACCCGGAGGTCGGCCCTCCAACCTATCCCGTCCATCGCCTTCTGGAGGGTCGGGCTCCGTCCCGGCCGCAGGATCAATACCGGTAATGGTCGGGCTTGTACGGCCCGTCCGCCGGGATGCCCAGATAGGCGGCCTGCTTGCGGTTCAGCTTGTCGAGCTTCACGCCGAGATGTCCGATGTGCAGCCGCGCGACCTTTTCGTCGAGCTTCTTCGGCAGCGTGTAGACGCCGACCGGATACTTCGCCGCGTTCGTGAACAGCTCCACCTGCGCCATGACCTGGTTGGTGAAGCTGTTGCTCATCACGAAGCTCGGATGGCCGGTGGCGCAGCCGAGGTTCACGAGGCGGCCTTCCGCCAGCAGCAGGAACGACTTGTTCTTCTTCGTCCAGATGCGGTGCACCTGGGGCTTGATCTCCTCCCAGCGGTACTTCTTCATCGCCGCCGTCTGGATCTCGCTGTCGAAGTGGCCGATGTTGCAGACGATCGCCAGATTCTTCATCCGCAGCATGTGCTTCTCGGTGATGACGTCGCAGCATCCGGTCGTCGTCACGAAGATGTCGCCCTGCGCGCAGGCCTCGTCCATCGTCATGACTTCGTACCCGTCGATCGCCGCCTGCAACGCGCAGATCGGATCGATTTCCGTCACGATCACGCGCGCGCACTGGCCCCGGAGGGACTGGCACGAGCCCTTGCCCACGTCGCCGTAGCCGGCGACCACGGCGACCTTGCCGGCGATCATCACGTCCGTCGCCCGCATCAGCCCGTCCACCAGCGAGTGCCGGCAGCCGTAGATGTTGTCGAACTTGGACTTCGTCACCGAGTCGTTCACGTTGAACGCCGGGAACAGCAGTTCCTTGCGCTCGGCCATCTGGTACAGGCGGTGCACGCCCGTCGTCGTCTCTTCCGTCACGCCCTTGATGCTCTTGGCCATCTTCAGGAAGCGGTCGGGATTCTTCTTCACCGCCTTGCGCAACTGCGCCTTGAGGATCTGCTCCTCTTCGCTCTCATACGGGCCGTCGAGGACCTTCAAGCCCTCCTTCACCGCCTTGTAGCCCAGCAGCACGAACAACGTGGCGTCGCCGCCGTCGTCCAGGATCATGTTGGGCGATTCCTTGCCCCAGTCGAGGATGCGGTCGGTGTATTCCCAGTATTCCTTCAGCGTCTCGCCCTTGACGGCGAAGACCGGCGTGCCCCTTGCGGCAATGGCCGCCGCGGCGTGGTCCTGGGTGGAGAAGATGTTGCAGCTGGCCCAACGGACGCGCGCGCCCAGCGCCTGCAGCGTCTCGATCAGCACCGCCGTCTGGATCGTCATGTGGATGGACCCCGAAATGCGCGCGCCCTTCAGCGGCTTGGTCTTGGCGTATTCCGCCCGGACGCTCATCAGCCCGGGCATCTCGTGCTCGGCCAGCCCGATCTCCCGGCGGCCGAATTCCGCCAGCCCGAGGTCCTTGACCACCGCGTCCAAAATCTTCTTGCTCTTCTTTGCCATCTTCAACTCCTTTTGTGGGGACAGAGGGGCACTATACCCCCCCACCCGGCCCGGCGCAAGGGTCGTCTGCCCCTCAAGACCGCAGCTTGGGCATGCCGCCGCCTTGGCGGGCGATGTTCAGCAGCACGCCGACCATGAACAGCGTCACCATCAGGCTGGTTCCCCCGAAGCTGATGAACGGCAGGGGCAATCCCTTCGTGGGCAGCCGCCCCGTCACCACGCCGATGTTGATCGCCGCCTGCAGGGAGATCAGGATCGTGATGCCAAAGGCCATCAGCCGTCCGCCCGCGTCGGCCGCGCGCCCGCTGATGCGCAGCCCGCACAGCAGGAACGCCACGAACAGCAGCACCACGCCGACCGAGGCGGCGACGCCCAGCTCCTCGCCGATGATCGCGAAGATGAAATCCGTGTGCGCCTCGGGCAGATAGAACCGCTTTTGGAGGCTCTTGCCCAGCCCCACCCCCGTCGCCCCGCCCGCCACGAAGGCATAGAGCGCGTTCATCAGCTGGAAGGCCTCGCCCTGGGCGTACTTCTCGGGCTCCAAGAAGGCCAGGATGCGGTCCATCCGCTCCGGATTGCGGGCGATCATCGCCCCCAGTCCGCCGGCCGCCAGCAGGCCGGCCGGCAGCAGGTACAGGAATGGCGCGCCCGCCACGAACATCATCAGCCCCCCCGTCGCGCCGATCAGCACGGTGGCGCCGAAGTCCGTCTCGAACACGATCAGCCCGAGCATGGACCCCAGGATCGCCGCCGGGATCAGGATGCCGCGCGTGAATCCGCCCCGTTCGCGCCGCTTCGTGCCGAACCAGAGCGCCAGCGCGTTGATCGCGACGAACTTCGCCAGCTCCGAAGGCTGGAAGGTGAGGCCGGCCGGAAGGCGGATCCAGCGGTGGCTGCCTTTGAGGTTCAACCCGATCCCCGGCACATAGACCAGCGCCAGCAGGACGAGCGCCACGCCCAGCATCGGCCAGGCCATCTTCATCCAGCGATGGTAGTCCACCCGCGCGGCGATGGCGGCCGCGAGAAGGCCCATGGCCAGCCACGCCACTTGGCGCTGGGTGAAATAGTTGGGATTCCCGAACAGCTTCTCGCCCTGCGGGCCGCTGGTGCTTTCCAGCATGACCAGCCCGAACAGGACCAGGATGCCCACCACCAGGATCAGGATCGCGCTCGCTCTCACCGCTCAGTTCCTTCCGAAAAAAACGCCCGGTCCTTTCGGGCCGGGCGTCCATGCCATGCCCCGGAGGGCAGGTCCCGTCACAGGCTGGACGGGGGGATCTTGATCTTCTGGCCGGGCTTGACGTCCTCGCCGGCCGGCACGTTGTTCACGCGCAGGATGTCATCCTTGCGCACCACGAACAGACGGGCGATGCCCTCCGCCGTGTCGCCGTCCTGCACCGTGTAGTCCAGCATGGCTTCCTGGCTTTCGGCGGGAACAGGCGCCGCGACTTCCGCGGCCGCTTCCGGCACCGGCGCGGGCAACGGCTCCACCGCCGGTTCCTTCGCCTTCTTTTCCACCGGCTTCTCTTCGGACTTCTCTTTCTTCTGGGCCGGCTCCTTCTGGCCCGCCGCCTTGGCGGCCGGAATCGCCAGCTTCTGCCCCACGCGGATCTTGTTCGCGTCGGTGAGGTTGTTCGCCGCCATCAGATCCTTGGTCTTGACGCCATGCAGCGCCGCGATCTTCGAAAGGGCGTCGCCCGCCTTCACCACATAGGCATCGCCCGAAACGGCGGTTTCCTTCGCCGCCGCCTTGGCCGAGGACTTCCCGGCGGGCTGCGACTGCGAGGGCTTCGAATAATCCGGCAGGATCAGCTTCTGGTTGATGCGGATCTTGTTCGGGTCGGTGATCTGGTTGAGTTCCGCCAGCTCGCGGCTGTTCACGCCATGGGCGGCGGCGATCTTCGAGAGGGAGTCGCCCGCTTTCACCACATAGACGTTTTCGGCGGCCACGGACGTCTTCAGCGGCGCCGGCGGCGCCGGCGGCTGGATCGACGGGAACGCCACCGGCTGGACGGACGGCGGAGACACCAGCGCCGCGGACGGCGGCAGAACCGGCGCGGGCGCGGACTCCACCAGCGCCGGCTCGGTCGACGCCGCGCTTCCCCGCGTGCTGGCGCAGCCCTGCGTCATCACCACCGAACCAATCACCGCCACATGCACGCCGACTATCAAACTGGCAACTGCAGATACCCTCATCTTTGGACTCCTTGCTTCTTCTTTAAATCGTTGTCTGACTTGCGGCGGGGATTATGCCCCCCCCGCCCCCGCGAATTCAATCCTTTTCCGAAGCGAATTTCCGGAAGGCCTCGCCGCGCTCGGCATAGGCCCGGAACTGGTCGTAGCTGGTGCAGGCCGGCGCCAGCAGCACGGCCTCGCCCGGACGGGCCGCGCGGCGGGCCGCCGCCACGGCCCGGTCCAGCGTCCCGCACCCTTCGCACGGAACGGCTCCGCCCCAGGCCGCCGCCATCGCCGGAGCCGCCTCGCCGATCAGGAAGACGCCCCGGACCCGGGCCTTCAGCACCGGGATCGCCGCCGAAAAATCCGCCTCCTTGGGGCGTCCGCCCGCGATGAGCCAGACCGGACGGTCCTGCATGCGGATCGAGGCGATCATCGCCGACAGGTTGGTCGCCTTGGAATCGTCCACATAGCGCACGCCGTTGAATTCCCCCGCCACCTGGGCCCGGTGGGGAAGCGGCTCGAACCGGCGCAACACCTCCTGCGCCGTTTCCGGCGCGAGGCCCGCCGCCCGCGCCGCCCCGAACAGCGCGGCCGCATTGGCCCCCAGCACCGCGTTGTTGAAATAGGATCCGTCGAGGCCGATGGCCCCCGCGCCTTTTTCCGCCAGCCGGCCCCCCGCGAACACGAAATCCGCGGCCGGTTCCGCGCCGAACGTCTTCCATTGGCCGCGTCCGCCCGACCAGCGCCGGAGGCGCGCGTTCCACTCCGGCGGCGTCAGCGCGACATCGCCCCCGCGCTGGCGCGCGAACAGCCGCGCCTTCAAGCGGGCATAGGTCTCCATGTCGCCGTGCCGGTCCAGGTGGTTGGGCAGCACGTTCATCAACACGCCGATGTCCGGCCGGAATTCCGCGCAGGTCTCGAGCTGGAAGGAGCTGACTTCGATCACCAGCCAATCGGCGCCCGGCGCATCCCGCACCGCTTGGCAGACCGGCAGGCCATAGTTGCCGCACGGCGTCGCGCGCAGGCCCCCGGCCGCGAGGCATTCCGCCAGCGCCTTCACCACGCTGCTCTTGCCGTTGCTGCCCGTCACCGCGACCGTGCGGCCGCGGAACCGGCTCCAGCCCAGCTCCATTTCCGCCACCAGCGGAATGCCGCGGCGACGGATCCCGGAAAGAAACGGCGCCGCCGCCGGCAATCCCGGACTCGCCACCGCCACGTCGAAATCGCCTTCGGGGGGCCGCGGCGCGCCCAGCGCGACCGCGCACCCCAGCGCGGAAAGCTCCGCCGCGTTTTTCCGGCCCTCCGGCGCGTCCCGCTCATCGACGGCGAGAACGGACACCCCCTCCGCGCGCAGGAGCCGGGCGGCGGCAACGCCGCTGGCCCCCAGCCCGCACACCATGGCCTGTTTCCACGCGCCCATCGCCGGCTCAGCGCAGTTTCAGCGTCGCCAGCCCCAGCAACGCGCACACGATCGACACGATCCAGAACCGGATCACCACCGCGTTCTCCGCGGAATCCGGAGATCGCCCGTCCGCTTTCGCGCGTTCCTTGGAAATGATCTCGAAATGGTGGTGGATCGGCGCCATGCGGAACACGCGGCGGCCTTCGCCGGTGCGGAGGCGGGTGAACTTGAACCAATACCGCTGAATCAGCACGCTGGAGGCTTCCCCCGCGAACACGAAGCCCACGATCAGCAGCGTGAGCTCCTGCTTGATGAGAATGGCGATCATCGCGATCGTGCCGCCCAGCGCCAGGCTGCCCGTGTCGCCCATGAACACCTTGGCCGGATAGGCGTTCCACCACAGGAAGCCCAGCCCCGCGCCCAGCAGGCAGCCGCAAAACACGGCCAGTTCGTGCGCGCCGCTGATCGACGGCACCTGCAGATAGTTCGCGAAGATCACGTTGCCCGCCACGTAGGCCATCACCAGATAGGCCCCCGAGACCGAATTCATGCAGCCCGCCGCCAACCCGTCCAGGCCGTCCGTCAGGTTCACCGCGTTCGTCGTGCCCACCAGCACCAGGAACATGAACACCAGCGCGCCGGGAACCGTCAGGTCCGCGATCACGGGGGCCTTGAAGAATGGCACCATCAGCTCCCGCGCATGCAGGCGCGTCCCCGGCACCATCTCGATCGCGACGAACGCGACCACGACCCACAGCCCCTGCAGCGCCAGCTTCTGCCATTCCTTCAGGCCCTTGGAGTTTTTTTGCTTCAGCTTCAGCCAGTCGTCCGCGAAGCCGATCCCGCCCATGAACAACATGGTCGCCACCACGATCCACACCTGCGGATTTCCCGAATCGCACCACAGGATCGACGACAACGCGGTCGTGAACAGGATCAGCACCCCCCCCATCGTGGGCGTGCCCGCCTTGCCGCCATGTCCGATGGCCTCCATTTCCTTGTCCTGGCGCACCATCTGGCCGATCTTGAAGGCCCGCAGCCGGCCGATCATCCAGCGCCCCAGCAGCAGCGACAGGAAAAACGCCGTGCCCGCGCCCATGAACGCGCGGACCGTCACGTATCGAAAGACGTTCAGCGGCGTGAAATGATCGGACAGCAGCGACAGGTAATACAACATGGTTCAACCTTCTTTTCTAAGCTCTTCCAAGATCTTTTCGATGCGCACGCCGCGCGACGCCTTCAGCAACAGCGCATCGCCCGGACGCAGCCGCGCCCGCAGCCAGGCCGCCGCCTCCGCGGGCCCGCCGGCCGCGCAGAGCTGCTCCGCGGGCCAGCCTCCCGCGCGCAAGCCCGCCAGCAACGCTTGCGCCCCCGCATCCTCCGCGCCATCCGCCCGCTGCCATGGCACCACCGCCACCCCCCCCCAACCGCCGCCGGCCACGTCCCGGCCCAGCGCCTCGTGCTCAGCCTGCTCCAGACGCCCCAGCTCCAGCATCGTCCCCAGCGCCAGAAACCGCCGCCCCCGCGCCGGCCGGTTCGCGAACGCCCCCAACGCGGCCCGCATGCTCATCGGATTGGCGTTGTAGCCATCGTTGACCGCCGTCCAGCCGCCGACGTCCTCCACGGCCCAGCGCATGCCCACGGGCCGCGACCGGTCCAGCGCGGAGGCCAGCGCGTCCCACGGCACCCCGCAGCGGCGCGCCACGGCCACCGCGCGCAGCGCGTTCTCGGCCATGTAGGCGCCCGGCGGCGGCACCGGCAGCATGGCGCTCTCGCCGGTCGCCCGCTCGAAGACCCACAGGTGGCCGTCGGCCTGCGGGTCGCCGGCATAATCCGCCTCGCGGCGCTTCATCGAGCACGTAACCACGGGCGCAGAGGAATGCGCGCGCAGCACCTCGAAGAATTCATCGTCGCGGTCCAGCACCGCGAACCCGTCCGCCGGCAGCTTCTCCAGCAGCGCCGCCTTCTCCTCCGCGATCGCCCGCACCGACGCGAAGAACTCGATGTGCGCCGGCCCGATCCGCGTCATCACCGCGATGTCCGGCATCAGGATGTCGCGCAGGGCCGCCATCTCCCCCGGATGGCTGATGCCCGCCTCGATGACGCCGAACGCGCAGTCGCCGTCGAGGCCCGCCACGCTCAGCGGCAGGCCGATCTCGTTGTTGAAGTTCCCCGCGGTGCGCGCCGTTTTCCCGGCCATGGCCAGCGCGTCGGCCACCAGCTCCTTCGTGCTGGTCTTGCCCACGGAGCCCGTCACGCCCACCACGCGCGCGGACACCGTGGTGCGGTACCCCGCCGCGCACCGCCCCAGCGCGGCGAGCACGTCGTCCACGCGCAGGAAGCCGCCGGCCGCCGGCAGCTGCCCGACGGGCAATTCCGCGCGCACGACGGCGCACGCGCCGGCGGCCGCGACGGCCGCGAGGAAATCGTGGCCGTCGGCCCGCCCGCCCTTCAGCGCGAAGAACAGGTCGCCCGGCCCCGCCCGGCGGCTATCCACGCCCAGCGCGCGCAGCGGCCCGGACGGCCGCCGCGGATGCCACCGGCCGCGGCACCAGGCCGCCGCTTGTTCTGGAGAAATCGGATTCATTCGACGGGAGGGATTTGTAGCCGCTTTTCCACGCAATGGAAAACTTTTTCGCGATTTTTCCACACAATGGAGAAATAGGTTCCACGGCGCGGAAAAACAACTGGGGCGAGGGCATGAAAAAGGACGCCCCGGGGGGGCGTCCTTTCCGTCCGGCCGGGGCCGGCGCTTTACCAGCGGTAATGGGCGAAGGCCTTGTTGGCCGCCGCCATCTTGTGCGTGTCGTCGCGCTTCTTGACCGCGTTGCCTTGGTTCTTGTAGGCGTCGATGATCTCGGCCGCCAGCGCGCGCTGCATCGGGGCGCCCTTGCGGCCGCGGCTGTAGTCCACGATCCAGCGGAGCGCGAGGCTCGTCTGGCGGGAGGGGACCACTTCCACGGGCACCTGGTAGGTCGCGCCGCCGACCCGGCGGCTCTTGACCTCGACCTTGGGCTTGATGTTCTCCAGCGCGGTCTGGAAGACCTCGATCGGATCCTTGCCTTCCGCCTGCTCCTTGATCTGGTCGAGCGCGCCGTAGACCGTGCGCTGCGCCGTGGACTTCTTGCCGCGGCTCATGATGATGTTCACCAGATGGGTCACCAGCGCGCTGCCGTAGCGGGCGTCCGGTGCGAATTCGTGCGTTTCCGCGCTATGCCTTCTCATGCTTCAACCCCTCCTTATTTCGCGGCTTTGGGGGTTTTCGTGCCGTACTTCGACCGGCCGCGCCGGCGGCTCTCGATGCCCAGGCAATCCAACGTGCCGCGGACGATGTGGTAGCGAACGCCCGGCAAATCCTTCACGCGGCCGCCGCGGACCAGCACCATGCTGTGCTCCTGCAGGTTGTGCCCTTCGCCCGGAATGTAGGCGGTCACTTCCTGCCCGTTCGTCAACCGCACGCGGGCCACCTTGCGCAAGGCGGAGTTCGGCTTCTTCGGGGTCATCGTCTTGACCAGCAGGCACACGCCGCGGCGTTGCGGACACTTCTGCAACGCAGGGGATTTGCGCTTCGCGCGCAAGGGGCTGCGGCCCTGTTTCACCAGTTGATTGATCGTCGGCATATCGTTCTTTTCGTTCCTTTTCTCTCGATCCATTGACACAAAGTAGCGCGCACCCTACCAATCCCGCCGCCCCTTGGCAACCCCCTTGTTCGGTTTTTTTGAAATTAGGCCCGCCCCCGGAAAATTCGTGCATTCGCCCCCGGCTGCGCCTATGATTCCGCCCGAACGCCATGAAACCGACCGTCCCCAGGAGCCTTGCCATGAAACACCTCCTCGCCGCCGCCCTCTTCGCCGCCGCCCTGTCCGCGACCGCCGCCCCGGCCCCCGCCCACGCCCGGCCGGATCGCGGCCGCGCCGGCCCCATGCGCGTGGCCATGTTCTCCGACGGCGGCACCTTCGGCGACAACTCCTTCAACCAGACCTGCCGCGAAGGCATCGAAGAGCTTCTCTACGCCAACGCCCCCATCTTCGTCCAGTTCTGCGAAACCCTCGCCCCCGCGAACTTCGAGCGCAAGCTCGCCGCCTTCGCCGAGCGCGACTACCGCCTCCTCATCGGCATCGGCTACCGCATGGCCTCCGCCATCGAGGCCGTCGCCGCGGAATACCCCCGCACCCTCTTCGCCTGCGTGGACGGCGACTACGACGAGATCCTCCACAACATCTGGGCCCTCACCTTCCAGGTCGACGAATGCGCCTTCCCCGCCGGCTATCTCGCCGCCGCCTGGGCCGACCTCCAAGATCCCAAGAATCCCGTCATCGCCTGGGTCGGCGGCGTCGATTCCGACAGCGTCAACCAGTTCGTCCTCGGCTTCCGCAACGGCGCCGCCCACTACAACGCGGTCAAGCGCAAGCAGGTCCAGGTCCTCGGCGATTATGTCGGCGCCTTCGACGACTTCGGCGGCGGCAAGAAGCTGGCCGAGGAATTCCTCGACGACGGCGCGGACGTCGTCTTCGGCGTCGGCTCCATCTCCGGCAACGGCGCCATCGCCGCCGCCAAGGAATATGGCAAGTGGGCCATCGGCGTCGACACCGACCAATACAACACCCTCGTCGACCAGCAGGACATCCTCCTGACCTCCTGCCTCAAGCGCATGGACCGCGCCGTCAACCAGATCGTCACCGCCGCCCTCGAAAACCAGTTCTGGGGCGGCACCCGCTACATCGGCAATCTCGCCAACCACGGCGTCGGCCTCGCCCCCTTCCACGATTTCGAAGACCAGATCCCCGAGCGCCTGAAGAAGGAGATCGTCGATCTCCAGCGCCGCATCCTCGAAGGCGCCATCTCCACCGGCTGGCCCTCCAAATCTCAAAAATAGCCGCCGCCGCCGAGGAGCCTCCCCGATGCTGACGCCCCTGTTCTCAACGCTTTTGGGCTCCCGCCCCAAGACCGTCATCGGCATGATCCACGTCCGCGCCTTGCCCGGAACCCCCCTCCACGCCGGCGGCATGGCCCCGATTCTGGATCACGCCCTCGCCGAAGCCGAGACCTACCGCGCCGGCGGCATCCACGCCCTCATGGTCGAGAACATGCACGACCTCCCCTATGTCCAGCATCCCGGCCCCGAGATCGCCACCGCCATGGCCGTCGTCGCCCGCGAGGTCAAGCGCGCCCACCCCGCCCTCCCCCTCGGCCTCCAGATCCTCGCCGGCGCCAACCGGGAGGCGCTTTCCGCCGCGCTCGCCGCCGGCGCCGACTTCATCCGCGCCGAAGCCTTCGTCTTCGGCCACGTCGCCGACGAGGGCTACATGGATTCCTGCGCCGGCGCCCTCCTGCGCCACCGCAAGGCCATCGGCGCCGAGCGCATCGCCGTCTTCACCGACATCAAGAAGAAGCACTCCGCCCACGCCCTCACCGCCGACGTCGACATCGTCCAGACCGCCCACGCCGCCGAATACTTCCTCTCCGACGGTCTCATCCTCACCGGCGCCGCCACCGGCGAGGCCGCCAGCGCCGAGGAACTCCGCTCCGTCTACGCGGCGACGAAACTGCCCGTCCTCGTCGGCTCCGGCATCACCGCCGACAACCTCAAGACCTATCTCCCCCTCGCCGACGCGTTCATCGTCGGCTCGCATTTCAAGCAGGACGGCCACTGGGCCAACCCCCTCGACCCCGCCCGCATCCGCCGCCTCCTCGACGCCCTCGCCTGAACCCTGCGGACGGGCCGCCGCCGGCCGCGCCCCGCCACACATGCCTTGACCTGCCGCGCCGCGCTGGCATACTCCACGCCCGACAAGGAGACGCGCGCATGGACATCGAAATTGGCTCGGCCTGGATTCCCTTCAACCTCATGGAACATTTCATGCGCGACGTCTTCATCGGCCTCGGCGCGCCCAAGGCCGAGGCCGCCCTCTGCGCCAACGTGCTCATCGCCGCCGACCAGCTCGGGTTCGACTCCCACGGCGTCTCGCGCCTCAAGCCCATCTACTACGACCGCATCCAGCAAGGCCTCCAACTCGCCAAGACCCGCATCCGCGTCGTCAAGGATTCCGCCGCCACCGCCGTCCTCGATGGCGGCAACGGCATGGGCCACGTCGTCGCCCACAAGGCCATGGCCCTCGCCATCCGCAAGGCGAAGAAGCACGGCCTCGGCATGGTCGCCGTCCGCAATTCCACCCACTTCGGCATCGCGGGCTACTACCCCCTCATGGCGGTCAAGGCCGGCATGATCGGCATCTGCGGCACGAACGCCCGCCCCTCCATCGCGCCCACCTTCGGCGTCGAAAACATGCTCGGCACCAATCCGCTCACCTTCGCCATGCCCACCGACGAGAAATTCCCCTTCCTGCTCGATTGCGCCACCTCCATCGTCCAGCGCGGCAAGGTCGAGATCTACGCCAAGCTCAACAAAGAAATGCCCCAGGGCTGGGTCATCGCCCCCGACGGCTCCTCCAAGACCGATCCCCGCGCCGTGCTGGCCGACCTCGTCGCCGGCACCGCCGCCCTCCTGCCCCTCGGCGGCGCGGGCGAGGACCTCGCCGGCTACAAGGGCTACGGCTACGCCACCGCCGTCGAAATCCTCTCCGCCGCCCTCCAGCAGGGCGCCTATCTCAAGATGCTCAACGGCACCGACCCAAAGGGAAAGAAGATCCCCTATCCCCTCGGACACTTCTTCCTCGCCATCGATGTCGCCCACTTCACCCCCCTGCCCGTCTTCAAGAAGATCGCCGGCGCCATCCTCCGCCAGCTCCGCGCCTCGAAAAAAGCCCCCGGCCAGCCGCGCATCTACACCGCCGGCGAAAAAGAGCACCTCACCTGGCTCGACCGCCGGAAAAAAGGCGTCCCCGTCAACCGCGAAACGCAAAAAGAGATCCTCGCCATGCGCGACGAGCTCGGCCTGAAGAGATACAAGTTCCCGTTCGAAAAATGAAAGGGGCGGATTCGCATCCGCCCCGGTCTTCGTTCTGACGTGAATTACAGCGGCGGAAAATCGAAGTTCGTCTGCAGCAGCTCGACGAGACGGTCCGCCACCGCGGTTTCGTTTTCGCCCGTGACCTCGATCTTCACCTTGCTGCCTTGGTGCATCTCCAGCGACAGCAACTGCATCACCGAGCTCACGTCGCACGAGCCGCTGCCGTTCGTGATCCGGATCGTGCCGGCATAGCCCATGAACTCCTTGACGATCAAGGCCGATGGACGGCAATGGATCCCCTGGGAATTCGCGATGATGGCGTGGCGGTTCTGCATGGGTTTTTCAACAAAACGGCGCATTCAGCCATAAGCCATCTCCCCTGTCCAGTAAAAAGAAGCCTTTGGGCGAAAAGCGCGTCTGCGGCTCGCGATGCACCGGCGGCCGGGTTCCCGCCCCCCCCGCCCATCCGCCGCTTGCGCCGCCCGCGCATCGCCGCTACAATGCGCCCCCATGAAAACAACCCCGTCTTGGCTTTCTTCCGCCATCCTCTACCAGGTCAATCTCCGCTCCCTCGCCGCCCGCGATCCGCGCAACGCCGTCGAGGCCGCCGCCGAAAAACCCCTCGCCGAATCCCCCCTCGCCTATCTCGCCCGGCACCTGCCGCGCCTCCGCCGCCTCGGCTTCACCGTCCTCTATCTCCTCCCGCCCTATCCCATCGGGCACTTCGCCCGCAAGGGCATCGGCTCCCCCTACGCCTCCCGCGACTTCACCGCCGTCGAATCCGAATACGGCTCCAAGGCCGAACTCCTCGAACTCATCCGCCGCGCGCACGCCCTCAAGCTCAAGGTCCTCTTCGACATCACCCCCAACCACACCGCCCGCGACCACGTCTGGATGACCGCGCACCCCGACTACTACGTCCAAGCCGACGACGGCTCCGCGTTCTTCGACTGCGACTGGTCCGACACCGCCAAGCTCGACTACACCCACGCCGCCCTGCGCGCCGCCATGATCGAGGTCTATGACCATTGGCTCTCCTGCCTCGGCCGCACCCCCCATGGCGACCCCGAAGGCATCGACGGGTTCCGCCTCGACATGGCCCACTTCATCAACGACAAATCCTTCTGGGACCAGGCCCTCCCCGTCCTCCGCGCCCGCCACCCCCACCGCGAACTCCTCTTCATGGCCGAATGCTACGGCTTCGACAACAACGCCGACCTCTTCGCCCGCGGCATGGACGCCGCCTACGACGACGATTTCTACAAGCTCTGCCAATACGCCTACGCCGTCGATGAGGCGGGCAACTCCCTCCTCCGCCTCTCCGGCGACGCCCAGCACAACCACGGCTTCCACTCCATCCTCGACGCCTGGCAGGATGGCGGCATCGCCGCCGCCGCCGCGCGCGTGTTGATGCAGTACGAAGAGGCCGCCCCCCGCTTCGCCGGCCCGCGCTTCACCGCGCGCTACACCGACAACCACGACGAAGGCCGCGGCCTCTACCGCTTCGGCCCCGGCGGCTTCCGCGCCATGAACGCCCTCGCCTTCCTCGCCCCCCGCACCCTCCCCTTCCTCCTCACCGGCGAGGAATTCGGCGCCCTCGACCGCCCTTCCATCCACGCCCGCTGCCAGCCCTGCGACAAGGGCCGCCGCATCGTCGGCGCCGATGGCCGCGAACGCCACCAGGAGGGCGTCGAACTCGAAGGCAACCTCTTCGACCGCGGCCTCGAGGCCCGCCAGGAGTGGTACCGGTTCTTCCAGTCGCTCATCGCCTTGCGCAAGAAGAACCGCCCCCTCGTCGACGGATCCTGCTCCATCCTCGACGTCGGCGAAGACGCCCCCGCCCGCGAACGCACCGTCGTCGCCTTCGACCGCAAGCTCGGACGCCAGCTCATCCGCTGCGCCGTCAACCTCGGCGACCAGCCCCGCAAGCTCGCCCGCGCCCCCCACCTCTTCTCCGGCGAAATCCTCTACGGAGCCCTCGGCCCCGGCGACACCCTCCCGCCCTTCTCCGCCCTCGCCGTCCGCGTCTCCTAGCCGGGGTTCCCGCCCGGCGCCGCCGGGTTGTCGCGCGGACAGTTCCGCTTCTGGTCCCAATACGGGGACATGTTCCGCAGATTCGCCACCACCGCCGGGAACACCTCCGCGATGCGGCGCGCTTCGGCTTCCGTCGTGTACGCGCTGAAGCTCAGCCGGACGGACCCGTGCATCGCCGTGAACGGCACGCCCATCGCCTTCAGCACATGGCTCGGCTCCAGGGAGCCGCTCGAGCAGGCGCTGCCCGTGCTCGCGCAGATGCCGTGCCCGTTCAATTCATACAGGATGCTCTCGCCCTCGATGAAATGGCAGGCCATGTTCAACGTGTTCGGCGTGCGCGGAACGCCCCGGCCGTTCACCTCCACATGCGAGACGGTCCGGAGGATCTCCTCCTCCAGCCAATCCCGCAGCTTCCCGATCCGGGCCAGGTCGCCCGCGTGCGTCTTGGCCAGTTCGCACGCCCGCGCCAAGCCGACGATGTACGGCACGTTCTCCGTCCCCCCGCGCCGCCCGCTCTCCTGGTGCCCGCCCAGCAGAAACGGCCGCAGCGGCGTCCCCCGCCGCGCAAACAGCGCGCCCACGCCCTTGGGCGCATGCATCTTGTGCCCCGAAAACGACAGCAGATCCACGGAACTCATCTCGCCGTCCAGCGCCAGCGGCAGCTTGCCCGCCGTCTGCGTCGCGTCCGTGTGGAACACGATGGCCGGGTCCGTCTCCTTCGCGATCCGCGCCCACTCGCCCACCGGCCAGACCACGCCCGTCTCGTTGTTCGCGTGCATCAGCGTCACCAGCAGGGTGTCCGCCCGCAGCGCCCGCACGTAGTCCGCCGTCGCGATCCGCCCCTGCCGGTCCACCGGCAGGACCGTCACCTCATGCCCCCGCCGCTGCAGCTCGCGGCACACCTCCAGCACCGCCGGATGCTCCACCGCGCTCGTCACGACGTGCTTGCGCGCCGGATTCGCCGCCGCCACCCCGAAGATCGCCGCGTTGTTGCTCTCCGTCGCGCACGACGTGAAGAGCACCTCCGCCGGCTCCACGCCGCCCAGAAAATCCGCCACCGTCCTCCGCGCGGCCTTCAGCGCCCCGGCCACATGCAGCGCCGGCTCGTACATCGAGCTCGGGTTGAAGAACTCCGGCCCGAAATACGGCTGCATCGCCGCGACCACTTCCGGGGCGACCGGCGTCGTCGCGTTGTTGTCGGCGAAAATCAACGGAGGATTGCCCATGGCTCGCCGTTCCGCCTCAGACGGGGATCACGCGGATCCGCTCGTCCACCTGGTCCTTCAGCGTGCGCTCGACGATCAGCTGCAAGGTCCGCGAGGCCCCCATGCAGCCGGAACAGGCGCCGCGCAGCGCGCAATAGACCTTCCACTCCTTGATGTCCACCAGCTCGATGTCCCCCCCGTCGCCTTTCAGCACCGGCCGGACCGTCTCGTCGATCACCTTCTCGATCTTCCGGTACAGCAGGAACGGCGAAGGCCCCGCCTCCGCCACCGGCGCCGAGGCCACGGTCGTCGGAGCCGGCTCGCCCGTCCCCCAGGTCTCGTTCAGGATGTCCTGCAGCCCCCCGGGCGCGTAGCGGCACGCCCCGCACATCCCGCCGGCCTTCAGCGCGGAGATGATGTCCTCGATCGTCCGCAGGTTCAACTCCCTGATCTTCCGCCGCAGATAGGGCTCGGTGATGCTGAAGCACTTGCAGACCACCCGCCCCTCGTCCTCCTCCGCGTGCGCCCCCGAGAGCTTCACGCCCTGCGCCGCCAGATCCACCCCCCGCTTCTTCGCCCAATCCGCCACCGCCGCCTCCAGCGCCTCCGCCCCCATCACCGAGCAATGGATCTTCTGCTGCGGCAGGCCTTCCAGGAAATCCACGATGTCCTGGTTCCGGATCTTCAGCGCCCCGATCGGCGTCAGCTCGTGGCCCTCGATCAGCGCGCACAGCGCCTCCGACGCGGCGATGGCCGAGGTGCACCCGAAGGTCAGGTACTTCGTCTCGACGATCACGTCCTTCAGCGGATCCGCGTTCTTCCGCGTGCGGAAGGTGAACTTCAGCGCGTCGCCGCACACGATCGAGCCGTGCTGGCCTTCGCCGTCGGGGTTCTCGACCTCGCCCAGATGCGTGCCGGGCTTGCCTTGCACCGCGTCCATAAAGATCCGCTTCGTCTTTTCGCTGTATTCCCAAGCCATGGTGTCCTTGCCTTCAGTTGCCGGAAGATACGCCCATCCGGCGGTTTATCAAATATTTCCGCCAGGAACCGCCGCCCCCGTCAGCCCTGGTCTTCCAGCCGCCGCCCGTGCCGCAGGATTTTCCAGCCCTTGGTGAAGAGGCGCTTCCAGAAGGGATCGGCCTGGGTGCGGACCACGCACAGGGCCTGGTTGACGAAATGGAATTCATGCCGGACCGCGATCCGCTTCCACAGGTCGTAGTCGTCGAAATAGTCGTCCGGATTCCAGCCGCCGACCTCGTCCAGGAGCGACCGGCGATGCACCACCCCGTTGGAAACCAGATAATTGTACCTCATCAGGTTTTCCCGCGACCATTTCAGCGCGCCATGGAACGGATTGCCCCAGAGGCGCCGGCCCGTGTCCTTGTCCAGATACCGGGCGCGGCAATACACCAGCGGGCATTCCGGATGCTTCGCCGCCTCCCCCATCATCACCCGCAGGAAATCCGGCAGGTATTCATCGTCGTCGTCCAGATACGCGACATGCGGCGCCCGCGCCATCTGGAAGAGGCCGTGGTTCTTGGCCAGCGCCCCGTGCGCCCGCGGCGGCGACTTCACCGGCAGGTTGAAGAACCGCAGCCGGTCGTCGCCGAACGAGGCCGCCACCGCCGCGCTGTCGTCGGGCGTGCAATCGCCGACGATGCACATCTCCCAGTCGTCGAAGCCCCGCTGGGCCCGCACCGATTCGATCGCCCGCCGCAGCGCCGCCGAGCGGTTGTACGTGCTCGTGATGATGCTGACCCGGGGGGAGGCGCCCATGTCCGGTCCCGCGCCTACCAGGCTTTCCGGAGGACGTCCAGCGCCGCGTCGACGTCCGACGGGACCAGCACCAGCCCCTTTTCGTCGTCCGGCCCGCCCGACGAATAGCCATATTCGATGTTCAGGTTGCGCTCGGCCAGCGCCGCCAACACCCGGCCCAGCTCGCCCGGCTCGTTCGCCACCCGGATCAGCAGCACCTCGCGCGCCGCCACCAGCTCGCCCGAATCCTCCGCCAGCTGCCGCGCCTTCTCGGTGTCGTCCACGATCAGGCGCACATAGCCGTGCCCCTCCGTGTCCGCCAGCGTCAGCCCGTAGATGTTCACCCCGTGCCGCCCCAGGAAGGCCGCCAACGCGGCCAGCGTCCCCTTCCGGTTGTCGATGTACACCGTCAGCTGCGTCCCCTTGGAAAAGACGATTTTCGATCCGCCCATGGCCCGCCTCCTAGAACGTCAGCCCGGCATCCGCCAGGCGCCGGCCGAGTTCTTCCAACACCCGCGCGTCGTCGGCCCGCCCCGCCGACTCGAACGTCGCCCCGAACCGCAGGTACGCCCCCGCGTCGTCCCACGGCACCGTCGAAATGCCGTGCTCCTTGATCAGGTGCTGCGACGCCTCCTCCGCGTTGGCGAACGTCCGCCCGCCCGCCGCGCCCTTCGGCGCCGGCACGTACAGATAGAACGTCCCGCCCGGCATCTTCGCCCGGAACCCCGCGCCCTTCAGCACCTTCACCAGCCCGCGCAGCCGCTTCTGGTAGTGCGCGCGGATCTTCTCCGACAGCCGGATGTCCGCGATGCCCGCGCACGCCGCCCTCTGGATCGCCTTGAACTGGCCGCTGTCGATGTTGTCCTTCACCTCGGCCACCGCCGCCACCACCTGCGCCGAACCCGCCACGAACCCCAGCCGCCAGCCGGTCATGTTGTAGCTCTTGCTCATCGAGTGCAGCTCGATCGCCGTTTCCTTGCCGCCCGGCCGCGACAGGATCGACAGCCGCGGCCGCCCGTAGATCAGCGTCGCGTACGCCGCGTCCTGCACGATCAAAATGGCGTGCCGCTGCGCGAACGCGATCAGCTCGTCGAAGAATGCTTCCGTCGCCGCCGTCCCCGTCGGGTTGTTCGGATAGTTCACGTAGAACAGCTTCACCTGCGACAGGTCCGTCCGCTCCAGCGCCTGCAGGTCGGGGAAAAACCCGTTCTTCGCCAGCAGCGGCACCGGGATCACCGTCCCGCCCAGGTACTTCGCATGCGTCGCCAGCACCGGGTAGCCCGGAATCGTCGCCAGCACCGCGTCGCCCGGATTCACGAAGCACAAGGGCAGCATCGCCAGCGCCGGCTTCGAGCCGATCGTGTGGTTGATCTCCGTCGCGGGGTCCAGGTCCGCCACGCCGAAGAAATCCGCCATGTACTTCGCCGCCGCCGCCTTGAACTCCGCGATGCCGTTGTCCGCGTAGCCCCGGTTCGCCGGATCGTCCACCGCCTTCTTCAAGGCCTGGCGGATCGCCTTCGGCGCCATCTGGTCCGGCTCCCCCACGCCGAAGTCCAGCATCTCCACCTCCGGATGCGCTTCTTTGGCCGCCCGCTTCGCCCGCTTGATCTTCTCGAACTTGTAGATCGCCGTGCTCCGCCCGAATTGCGCGCCGCCGATCCGCTCCGCAAATAGCTCCTGGATTTCCATGCTTCCTCGCCTTTCCAAAATCGCGCCCGATTATTCACGCCCCGCCCGCTTGTTCAAGCGCTTTCG
>SABN01000050.1 GCA_009928955.1 Opitutia bacterium
TTCCGGATCGGGAAGCCAGTAGGACAGCCACAGGTCTTGGAAATGCCACAGCACATTGCCCAGCGCCACGGCGATCAACAGGGCGATCAACCCGAACGTCAGCTTCTTCTTGCGGGGGCTGGAAATCCGCATGGCATAGGCCTCGGCGCGGGTCAGGCGGATCTTCTTGGGGGCCTTCGGGGGGGATGCTTCCATGGAAAAAAGAATGCGAAAATTCCCGAGAAAAGACAACGGTTTTGTGCGGAACGGATGGGCGCGGGATGGGCTTCCGTTTTCCGGGGAGGCGAGGTATAAGCAGGAGGATGAACGTTTGCTTGGACATTCAGGCGGCCTTGGGGCAGCGGGCGGGGGTGGGGCGCTACGTCCGGGAGTTGCTGTGGAATCTGGGGGCGGGAGCGGGGGCGGACGAGCTCTCCGCGTTCTATTTCGATTTCAAGCGCACGGGGCTGGACGCGCCGCCGCCGGGCGTGGCGCTGCGCACCTGCCGCTGGATGCCGGGGCGCGCCGCGCAGGCGGCGTGGAAGCGCCTTGGCTTCCCGCCCTACGACTGGTTCGCGGGGCGGGCCGATCTCTACCACTTCCCGAACTTCATCCGTCCGCCGCTGTCGCGCGGCCGCAAGTCGGTCGTGACGATCCACGACGTGTCGTTTCTGCGGATGCCCGAGACGACGGAGGCGAAGAATCTCGCGTGGCTGTCGGCGGAGATCCGCCGCACGGCGGAGCGGGCGGACGCGATCCTGACGGACAGCCAATTTTCCGCGCGGGAGATCTGCGAGCTGCTGAAGGCGCCGCAGGACAAGGTGTTTCCCGTGTGGCTCGGATTGCCGGCGTTCGGGCCGCCGCCCTTGCCGGAAACCGTGGCGCAGGCGCGGAAGGCGCTGGGGCTGGAGAAGCCGTACCTGTTGATGGTGGGCACGATCGAGCCGCGCAAGAACCTCCCGTTTCTGGTGAAGGTGTACGAGGCGCTGAAGGATTTCGATGGCGACCTGGTGCTGGCGGGCGGACTCGGATGGAAGACCGGGGAAACGCTGCGCGCCATTTCGGAATCGCCGCGCCAGGGCGGGATCCGGTTGCTGAAGCACATGAACGATGCGCAGCTCTCCGCGCTCTATGCGGGGGCGGCGGCGTTCGTTTTTCCTACGCGCTACGAGGGGTTCGGCTTTCCGCCGCTGGAAGCGATGGGCCGCGGCGCGCCGGTGATCTCGGCCCGGAACAGCTCGCTGCCCGAGGTGCTGGGCGAGGCCGCCGAATGGGTGGATGGCTTCAATGTTGAGGAATGGGCCCAAGCGGTCCGCGCCGTGCTCTCGGATTCCTCGCGCGCCGCGCGGCTGCGCGCCGCCGGTTTGGAGCAAGCCCGGAAATTCACGTGGGAAGAAACCGCCCGCCAGACGTGGAAGGTCTATCGCACAATCGGATGAATGCCGCCGGCGCCTCCGATGCCGGGACGCGCGGCCGGACGTTTTCCACGCCGCGGAAAACCCGCTTCACCCCGAAATCCAGGCCGTCGATCCGCAGGGTGATCCGATAGGCTTTCCGGTGGGGTTCTCCTGCGGCGGCTTGGATCAGTCGGCGAAACACTTGTTCAGGCGCGGATCTGCGCGGAGGAATTCCTCGGCCTCGGGGAGGCAGTCGCGGGAGGAGAGGACGGTGTAGAAGTCCTGCTTGACGCCGGGGGCGAGGCGGAGGGCCTGGAGCCAGGCGGCGCGGCTGAACGGCTGGGCCGCGATGGCGCGCCAGAAGCCCGTTTGGTCGAAGAGATCGGCGATGAGTTCGGAGTTCCGCCGTTGGAGCAGGCTGACGAGATAGGTGGCGAGGCCGACCTGCAGGCCGTGCATGCGGGGCGGTCCGCCGAGGGAATCGAGGGCGTGCGAGATGAGATGTTCGCTGCCGCTGGCGGGGCGCGAGGAGCCGCAGACCTCCATGGCGATGCCGTTGAGCATGAGCGAGGTGCCCAAGAGCCGCACGCCTTCGAGGTCGCGACTGGGGCGGGCGATGAACTGGAACACGGTGGCGTCGGACAAGAGCGCGGCGAAGTCGTCCACCAACGTGCCGGCGGCGTTGAAGGCCAGCTTCCAATCCGTCACCGCGGTGAGCTTGGCGACGAGGTCGCCCACGCCGGCCAGCCAGAGGATCTCGGGCGCGGCGAGGCACACTTCCGTGTCGATGACGACGCCGAAGGGCATGGCGGAGGGCAGGGACTTGCGGCGGCCTTCGAGGGTCAGGCTGGATTGGGGGCTGCAGAAGCCGTCGTTGGAGAGGGAGGTCGGGACGGCGAGATAGGGCACGCGGGTGAGGAAGGAGACATATTTGGCGACGTCGAGCGCCTTGCCGCCGCCGAAGCCGACGATGGCGCGGGTCTTGGCGGGCAGCTGCGGAAACAGTTCTCGGGCTTGTTCGAAGGAGGCGTCCTTGATCGGCCAGCGCTGGAGAACCGAGATGTTTTCGGCCTTCAGGCCGTCGCAGAGGCGATGCATCAGATCCATCTGAAGATCGGAACTGTGGAGCACGACGACCTCGGAAAAGGCGTGGCGGCGGGCGTAGATTCCGACGCGGCCGATGGCGCCGGGCTTGACGCGGACGAGGTTGGGGATGGAGATCTGGGTGCGGTTCAGCATGGCGGTTCCTCCAGCAGGGCCTCGGCGATCTGCGACCAGGTTTCGAAGGGGCGGAATTCCTCGCCGTTTTTCTGGAGGTGGCGGGCGAGCCAGCCGGTGGCGAAGCGGCGGCCAGGCGCGACGAGGGTCGAGGGGGCGAGATCGGGGCGGCCATCGCCGGCGAACACGGCGCGGGGATCGCGGGCGAGGGCGGCGCGGACGAGGGCGGACTTGTCGATGCCGGTTTCGCGCTTGAAGTAGGGCGAATCGACGGGCAGCGTGAGCTGCAAGCCGGTTGCGGGGGCGAAGACGCCGGGGTTGGCGTGGACTTCGAGCTGCACGCCCGCCTTGGCCAGCAGGCGGCGGATGTACCAGTCGCAGCCGGCGGAGGCGACGACGATCTCCCATCCGGCGGCGCGCAGGCGCGCGACGGCGTCGGGGAGGGCGGGATCGAGTTCCATGCGGTCGACGAGATCCTCGAGGGTGGGCCCGTCGGTGCGGATGGCGGCGAAGATGCCCGCGAGGGCCTCGAAGTGGGTGATCTGGCCGTTCACGTAGTCCTGCCAGAAATCGCGGTCGGCGGCGGAGGGGAGATCGCGGCGGGCGAGATCGAAGAAGTCGAACTTCGTCATCGTGCCGTCGAAGTCGGAGACCAGGATGCGGGGAGGAGGCTTGCGCATGGGGGGAGTTAACCAGAACTCATGGATGGGGGGAAGTCCAACAGGTCAAGCGGCGGGGCCGGAGTCCTTGCCGCCGGCGATCTGGCGGGCCACATGTGCGGCGGCCCGCATCCCGTCGATGGCGGAGCTGACGATGCCGCCGGCATAACCGGCGCCTTCCCCGGCCGGATACAATCCCCGGGTGCTGGTGGATTCCCCCTCGTCGTTGCGCACGACCCACAGCGGGCTGGAGCTGCGGGTCTCCGGGGCGTAGAGGACGGCGTCCTCCAGCTTCACCCCGTTCAGCTCCTTCAGCATGGGCGGGAGGGACCGTTCCAGCGTGAAGGTCGCGAATTCCGGCAGGATCGAGCGGAATTCCACCGGCGCGGCGCGGGGGCAGGAGAGGTCGTTCGGCAGGGCGGGCGAGATCGTTCGCGCGAGGAAATCCAGCAGGCGGACGGCCGGCACGCGGTATTCGCCGCCCGCCGCGGCGAAGGCGGCGCGTTCCAGCGCGCGCTGGAACTCCACGCCGGCGAGGGCGGGGAGGGGATGCTCCGGATAGTCCGCCGGGCCCACCGGGACCAGGAAGGCCGCATTGCCCTTGGCCAGCGCCCGTTTCGAATAGCTCATGCCATTGGTGGTCAAGCGGCCGGGTTCGGAGGCGCAGCAGATGACGGTTCCGCCGGGACACATGCAGAAGCTGTAGCAGGAGCGGGCGCCGTTTTCTTCCCGGCGGGTCAGCCGGAAACTGGCCGCGCCCAGCAGCGGATTCCCGGCGAAGCGCCCATGTTGGGCGCGGTCGATGGCCGCTTGGGGGATCTCCAGCCGGACGCCCACGGCGAACGGTTTGGGTTGGAGCGTCACCCCGCGCCTGGCCAGCAGGGCGTGCACATCCCGCGCGCTGTGTCCGGCCGCCAGCACGCAGTGGGCGCAAGCCATCTCGACGCCGTTGACCACGAGGCCGCGCAACTGTCCGTTTTCGATGTGGAGATCGTCCAGGCGGGCCTGAAAGCGCACCTCGCCGCCGGCGGCGACGATCCGCTCGCGGAGGCGGGCCACGATCTCCAAGAGGCGGTCGCTGCCGACATGGGGTTCGGCATCGATCCGCACCGAGGCCTCGGCGCCGCAGGAGTGGAGCAACTCCATGAAGTCGCGGATGGGCCCCCGATCCTTGCTCCGGGCGGTGAGCTTGCCGTCGGAGAAGAGGCCGGCGCCGCCCTCGCCATACAGCACGTTGCTTTCGGGATCCAAGAGGCCGCGGTTCCAGAATTGCGCCACTTTGGAGGTCCGGGCGGAGGCCGGTTCGCCCCGGTCGATGAGCAGGGGGCGGGCTCCGGCCATGGCGAGGCGATAGGCGGCCATGAGGCCGGCGGGACCCGCGCCGACCACGACGGGGCGGGGGGTGGCGGCGGGCCATTCGATCCGAAGCGGGGGGATTTCCGGTTCCGGCGCGCCCAGGATTTCGATGGAGGGCCGATGCGCGTTCCGGGGCAAGGCGGGAAGGGAGAGGGTGATCTCGACGGTCAGGACATGCAGGGGCTCGGCCTTTCGGGCGCGGGCGTCCACGGAGCGGCGGACGACGACCGGTTCGGAAAGGGCCGCAGCGTCGCACCCGATCATCCGGCGGGCGTGGAACAAAACGTCGGCGTCGGTGTACGCCAAGGGGACGTTGATTTGTTGGATGCGCAGCCTCATGGGATGGTTCTATCGGATGGCGGGGGGCGGGGCAAGCCGCGGTTCACGCCGGGCCGGGGGCGTCGGGCGGCGGCCGCACGGGGTGTTGCGGAGTTCCCCGCACGACGATGGCCTTGACCGGCTGGGCGGGGCAGTTGACTTGGCAGGCGCCGCACCCCCGGCAGATGTCCGCCTTGATGACGGGGCAATTGACGCCGTTGTGTTCCGTCGCTTCGATGGCGAGATAGGGGCAGAATTCCTGGCAGACCATGCAATACGCGCCGTCGCGCCAGGCGATGCAATGGTCGCGATCCACCGCGGCCAGGCCGAGGGCGAGGCTGCGTTTGGCTTCCAGGGACAGCCGTTCGATGGCACCGGTGGGACAGACCCGGGTGCATTCGTTGCAGTATTCAAAACAGTGGGCCTTCGAATAGTCGATGACCGGCGCCAGCAGCCCCGTGAGGCCCGCCTCGCCGAAATCCGGCCGGAGGATTTGGTATGGACAGGCCCGCAGGCAGGCGCCGCATCGCGCGCAAAGCCCTGTGAATTCGCTTTCCGGGCGCGCCCCGGGCGGGCGGAGGGGGGCGGACTTGCCCGGGAGCAGCCTCCGCAACGCCAGCGCCACGGTCCCGCCGGCCACCGCGCCGAGGAAGGCCCGGCGGCTGAAGGGGGGCGGGGCGAACTCCGGCGCGGCGGACGCGCGGCGGGGTTCCCATTTGCGCCGGGCGAAGGTCAGGAAATCCTGCAGCGCGCCCAGCGGGCAGATCCGGTGGCACCACGCCTGCGGCAGGACCAGGCTGATCAGCAGGACCAGCGGGAAGCCGGCGGCGAGGGCAAGCGAGGTCCAGGTCAACGGCGCGCGCCAGACGCTGAAGAAGCCGTTGAAGATCGCAAGGGGATCGAGCCAGAGGAAGAGCGGATACCCGGCTGCGGCGCCGCCGAGCAGGATCCAGAAAAGCCCGCGTCCGACATGCGGCAGGCGCGCGAACCGGCCCCGGCCCTTCTGGTTGAGCCGTCCGATCCCTTCCGAGGCGAAGCCCACGGGGCAGGCGTAGCGGCAAAACCAGCGGCTGCGGAAGAATCCGAGGATCAGGACGGGGAGGCCGAGAAGGATCCACGCCGTGGCCGCGCGCGCCGCCAGCGCGCCGAGCAGGCCGAGAAGGGGGCTGAGGGAGGTGAACCCCGCGGCGGCGGGCCGCCAAGGCAGGAGTTGGAGGGCGAGCACGGCCGCCGCGAGAAAAAAAAGCCCCCGGATCCCGTTGCGTTTCATGTCTGGAGATGTTCGATGGCGACCTTCGACAAATCGCCGCAGCCGACGCCCATGTCATGGGCGATCTGGATGTACGGGACGTCGAAGGGATCTTTTCCGAACAGCGTCGCCGCATGGGCGTCCACCGCCACGGGATCGGTTCCGAGAAGAATCTGGTTCGGCGTTTCCAGCTGGCCGGGTCCGCGCGGACCGTTTGTGACCATGATGCGCGTGGCGTCCACGATGTTCAGGTTCGCTCGGACGAGGGTGCTGAAATCGGCGATGCACTGGTGGAGATGGTTGCGGTGCCATAATCCGCGGTCGCGGACGGACCCCATCCAGTTCTTCATGCAGGCGGTCATTTTCCCGCCGCCATGGTTCTTGGCCACGGGCATGTTGATCAGGCAGTCGGCGTCCAGGACGTCCCGGACCACGTCGGCGGTCTTGAGCTTCTGGCCCCGCGGAATGTCCACCGTCCGGAAATCCGCGTCGTCGTCCGGTTCGTAGAGTTTGGCTCCGGCGCGCCGGGCCGCCGCGCCGATGCCGCTCATTTCGAACGCCGCCTTGGAGGGGGAGCAGGGATTCTCCGGAAGGACCACCGCCGCGGCCCCGGCGGTCCGGCCGGCGCGGATGCACGCTTCGACCAGCGCGGGATGCGTGTTGGCGCCCTGTTCCGGCGTGGAGGCCCATCCGGCGTTGGGTTTGATCGTCATGCGTCCCCCCGGTTGGATGAACGCGCCCCATCCGCCGAGGGCCTCGACGCCGGTCTCCAGCATGCGGGCGAGGTCGGTGCCGTGCACGACGACCACGCGCGCCGCGGGCGGAGCGGATTGGGCGAACAGCCAGCGCGGGGCGAGGGTGAGGGTGGCGGCGACGGCCGCCGATGTCTTCAGGAACTCTCTGCGGGGAATGGAACGCATGGATGGTTGCTCCTTGAAAATACCGTAGCGGTGTCAGGCGGAGCTGTCAAAGCAAACGGAGCCGCCCAAGGATGCGGTCGCCCGCGCGCGGGTCAGGAGGGCGACGGACCGCTGCCGCGCGCGGCATCCCGGCCCTCTGGGGCGGAACCGGGTCAGCGGAGGGCGAGGAGGATCGGGATCAGGAGCAGGGCGAGGCAGAGGAGGACGATCCAGAGGAGGTGGCGGTGGAGGAGGCCGCGGGCGGGGAACTCGTAGCCGCAGATCGGGCATCGGTTCTCGTTGGCGGGGACCGCGACCGCGCAGCCGGGGCATTCGCGGGCCGGAAAATCCGCATGGGGATCGATCTTCATCGGGCGGATTTTAGCGCACCGGGCGCGGGGGACGCAAGCGCACGCCGCCGGGAAGGCGGTTTTGGGGCGTCTGGAAGTTCTGCGGAGGGTTCGAATCCGAGTCGTCATCGGGCGCAGCGCGATGGGTTGACCTGAACCCATTTCCGGGAAAAGGGGCGGCCGGATGCCGCCCGTCCGGTGAGAACCCAATCTGGCGGCTTCCCGCCGCCGAGGGCGCCGGGATCGAGGGATCTCACTCTCCAATGGCCAACAAGGAATGATCAATGTCCAAAGGGGGGATCAGGCCTCGAACAGGGATCCGCACTTTTTGTTGCGCAACTTCTGGTCGTCGAGGACGAGGGCGCGGATGGGGGCGGGCAGGCGCGCGCGCTGCCAGCGGCACTCGCGGCGGCCGGCGGCGTCGCGTTTTTCTTCGGTCGCCGCGGCGCGGACGGCGCGGATCGCATAGGCCGCCCCGCCCAGCTCGTGGTCGGCCATGTGCGCTACGGCGACGGCGTGGCCGGCGGCGCGGGCCGCCTCCCTCGCGGCGCCATCGGCCGCGCGGGCCGCGGCATGCGCGGCGATGGCGGCCGTGCGGGCTTGCATCATCGTGATTTCGCCTCGCGCCCAGGCGCGGGCCTGTTCGATCGCCCGCCGCGGCCGGTCGTCGCCGGGCCGCGCCTGCTCGAACAGCGGCAGCACGCGCTCCGCGCAAACCGCCGCCCACAAGGCCAGCCGCCGGTGGTCGGCGTCCACCAGCGTGCCCCCGCGCCGCACGGTGATCAACCGCGGATCGCGCTTCGAGGCAATGAGGATGGGGTTAGCCATGGGCGGGGTTGCGAGAACGTCAGGGGTCTGGGCACTCGCCACTTGTGGCGAGTGCCCGCATCCCCTTGTTCGGGATTTCTTTTTAATCAGGATGAATCACCACTCGTTGAACGACTCCATCTTTCGGATAGATCACGCACCAATCAGCGGGATGATCCTTGTGCGTGTATAAAATCCGCGCATCGCGTTCTTCCTCCGATTCGTTGATGCCGACCATGCTCGCTCCCGACAGCGGGCCTGAGGGGTTCTGGACATATCTCGCCATGATTTCGTCGGCCTTGGCAACGCTCATGCCGCGCTTGAGACTCCATGCGTCCACGTAAAAACCTTTGAGTTCGGTGGATCTTGATTTTGGGAGAATCGCCAACAGCCAAACAGCAAACAACGTTAGGGATGCCGTTTTGACGACCCATGGGCCCTTGGGCACAAGCGGCAATAGAACGGCCACGCATATCAACAGTGCAAACCCGTATGGCATGTATGCGAATATCATCTGCCCATCGAGGCCGTAGAGCGCATAACATGCGGTTCCAAGCAAAAGGAAGAATACTGCGGATCGCTTCATTCCTTTTTTCATGGGCGTCTTGTCGAACAATTTTATTCTGCCGACTTCAATAATTCGGTTGATTCAAATCGTGCGCTCAGGTTTTGGCAGCTCAAAGAATAAACCTTTGGCGGAACGCGGTCAATGTTCCGAGCATCCAGCGGCGTCTAGCCGCATCGGAGCTTCGGCGGGCCGGTCGGGCTTAAAAAAACGCCGAAATTTCGAATTCGAAGGCGAAAACGCCTCGAAAACGGCCTGAAAACGGTCCAAATGTCCCCAAAACGCAAAAAATCAGCAAAATAACACGAAATAATCAGGAAAACAGGAGGCATCGGAGGTTTTTCTTCCTGTTTTCGTGAGCATTTCCTGTTTTCCCGCTTGGAGTCGGCGGTTCGGGGCTTTTGAGAGCCGAAAACGGCAAAACGGGGCCTATTTCATGTCCCAGCCGGGCCGGTTGGCGGCTTGGCGGATCCAGCGGGCCAGGCGGGCGTCGTCGGGCGGGTCGTCTTCGTAAATGTCGAGATAGCGCACGAGGGGATCCTTGGAGGAGCCGGGCGGAGGCGGGCGCAGTTCGGCGCCGCGGAAGAAGGCGATTTTGACGTACCGGGTTAGGCAATGGAATCCGAGGAACCAGCCTTGGCCCGGGACGCCATAGAAGGGGGAGTTCCATCGCACGGCTTTAACCACGCCGGGAACGGTTTTCGCGATGAGCGCATCGAGATGGCGGCCGACGGCGCGCTTCCAGCCCGGCAGGGCCGCGAGATAGGCCTGCACCGGCGCGTCGCCCCTTTGGCGATCTGCGGATTGCCGCCGGCGAGGAGTTTGGGGCGCGCCGCGCGGCGCGGGGAGGTTTTCTTGGGCTTGGTCTGGGCCATGGCGTTCGCTCCTGCGACGGAAGCTACCACCGAACGGCGGCCGGCGCGAGCGGGGGGGGAGGCTCCATTTCCGGCGGAAGGGGAACGGGTGTTCAGAATCGGATTGACGGGGAGGGGGAGGTTCAATTAAGAATTAAGAATGAAGAATGGCAGGCTGCGTGATAGGGTAGTCCATTCATTTTAAGAGGCATAAGGCGATGGCGGACAATTTCATTCTGGTCGAGGGGGCGCGGGAGCACAACCTCAAGAACATCACCGTGCGGATTCCGCGCGGGAGCCTGTGCGTGGTGACGGGGCTGAGCGGCAGCGGAAAGTCGTCGCTGGCGTTCGACACGCTTTATGCCGAAGGCCAGCGAAAGTACGTCGAGAGCCTGTCGTCGTTCGCGCGGATGTTCCTGGAGCAGCTGCAGAAGCCGGACGTGGACCGCATCGAGGGGCTCTCGCCCGCGATCGCGATCGAACAGCGGTCGGCGGGGTCGAATCCGCGGTCGATCGTGGCGACGACGACGGAAATCCACGACTACTTGCGTCTGCTCTACGCGAGCGTGGGGCACCAGCACTGCCACCAGTGCGGCAAGCCGATCGCGCGGCAGAGCGCGGAGGAGATCGTCAACCAGATTCTGAAGAAGCCCGAGGGCACGAAGGTGCAATTGCTGGCGCCGCTGGTGGAGGGGCGCAAGGGCGAGCACGCGGACACGTTCGATTCGGCGCGGCGGCTGGGGTTCACGCGCGTGCAGATCGACGGGGAACTGTACGATCTGGAGAAGCCGCCGAAGCTGGACAAGCAGAAGAAGCATTCCATCGCGGTGGTGGTGGACCGGCTGGTGATCAACGACAAGGTGCGCGGGCGCCTGACGGATTCGGTGGAGCTGGCGCTGAAGCAGGGCGAAGGGGTGATGAACGCGCTGTTCCAGGAGCCGGGCGGGGGCGAGGCGTGGGCGCCGCAGCTGTATTCGGAGAAGAACGCGTGCGGCGACTGCGGGATCAGTTTCGACGCGCTCCTGGCGCGGAATTTCTCGTTCAACAGCCCGTACGGGGCGTGTCCGACGTGCGACGGCCTTGGCCAGATGATGGTGTTCGACGAGGATCTGGTGGTGCCGGACGGAACGAAGTCGCTGGATGGCGGCGCGATCGCGGCGTGGCGGCCGGCGGGGCGGCGGGAGGCGATCTACCGCAAGGGGCTGCTGCGGGCGCTGGCGAAGCATCTGGCGTTCGATCTGGCCACGCCGTGGGAAGAGCTGCCGGCGAAAATCCGCCAGATCATTTTGCATGGCTCGGGCGAGGAGGACGTCGAGCTGGGCTTCTGGATGCGGGGGGCGTGGCGGAAGTACAGCAAGCCGTTCGAGGGCGTGATTCCGAACCTGCAGCGGCGCTACTCGGAGACCGACAGCGACTACATCAAGCAGAAGCTTGCGGGCTTCATGAGTCGGCTGCCCTGCACGGGGTGCGGCGGCCAGCGCCTGCGTCCGGAGAGCCTCGCCTGCCGCGTGGCGGACAAGGGCATCATGGACGTGATGGAGTTTTCGGCGGTCGACGCGGCGGCGTTCTTCGCGGATCTGGCGCTCTCCGAGCAGGAAAACAAGATCGCGGCGGAAATCCTGAAGGAGATCCGCAAGCGGCTGCGGTTCTTGTGCGACGTGGGGCTGGGCTATCTGAACCTGAACCGCGAGAGCGGGACGCTTTCCGGCGGCGAGGCGCAGCGGATCCGGCTGGCGACGCAGGTGGGCGCGGGGCTGGTGGGGGTGCTGTACGTGCTGGACGAGCCGAGCATCGGCCTGCACCAGCGCGACAACGAGAAGCTGCTGCGGACGCTGAAGGGCCTGCGCGATCTCGGCAACACGGTGGTGGTGGTGGAGCACGACGAGCAGACGATCCGCGAGGCGGACTACGTGATCGATCTCGGGCCGGGCGC
Organism: Opitutia bacterium; assembly: GCA_009928955.1. Classification (GTDB taxonomy): domain Bacteria; phylum Verrucomicrobiota; class Kiritimatiellia; order CAIQIC01; family Lenti-01; genus Lenti-01. The sequence goes on from SABN01000050.1 coordinate 11,585, forward strand.
GGGCGTGCACGGCGGGGAAGTCGTCTTCGCGGGGACGGTGCCCGAGCTGCTGAAATCGAAGACCTCCCTGACGGCGCAATTTTTGAACGGCGAAAAGAAGATCGACGTGCCGCACGAGCGCCAGGCGCCGGGCGAGGCGTGGCTGGAGATTTTCGGCGCGGCGGAAAACAACCTGAAGAACATCGACGTGCGCTTCCCGCTGGGGCGGATCACGTGCGTGACGGGCGTCTCGGGCAGCGGCAAGAGCACGCTGGTGGACGACATTTTGCGGCGGGCGCTGTTCCGGAAGCTCTACACGGCGAAGGAAAAGCCGGGCAAGCACCGCAAAATCGCGGGGATGCAGCATCTGGACAAGGTGATCGTGATCGACCAGTCGCCGATCGGGCGGACGCCGCGGTCGAATCCGGCGACCTACACGGGCGCGTTCAACGCGATCCGCGACCTGTTCACGCAGCTGCCGGGCTCGAAGATGCGCGGCTACAAGCCGGGGCGCTTCAGCTTCAACGTCAAGGGCGGGCGCTGCGAGAAGTGCAAAGGCGACGGCATCCTGAAGATCGAGATGAACTTCCTGCCGGACGTGTACGTGACGTGCGAGCAGTGCCGCGGGCGGCGCTACAACCAGGAGACGCTGGAGGTGAAGTGGCACGGCCAGAGCATCGCGGACGTGCTGGACCTGAACATCGCCGAGGCGCTGGAGGTCTTCGCGCCGGTGCCGGCGATCGCGCGCAAGTTCAAGACGATGAGCGAGGTGGGGCTGGGCTACCTGAAGGTGGGCCAGCCGGCGACGACGCTGTCCGGCGGCGAGGCGCAGCGCATGAAGCTGAGCGCGGAGCTGGCGCGGCGCGACACGGGGAAGACCTTGTATCTGCTCGACGAGCCGACGACGGGGCTGCATTTCGCGGACGTGGACCGGCTGCTGCAGGTGCTGCTGCGGCTGCGGGACGCGGGCAATTCGCTGATCGTGATCGAACATAACCTCGACGTGATCAAGACGGCCGACTACATTGTGGATCTGGGTCCGGAAGGCGGCGACGAAGGCGGGCGCGTGGTGGCCTGCGGCTCGCCGGAGGAGCTCGCGGCGAATCCGGCGTCGCATACGGGCGCGTATTTGCGGCCGATGCTGGCCGGCGCGGTTCCGGAGAAAACGAAAGCGAAGCGAAGCCGGCGGACGGCGAAACGGGCATGAAGAAGCGGTGGATCATCTGGATGTGCTTGACGTGGGCGGCGGGGGCCGGTCCGTGCTTCGCGCAGGAGGCGGACGAGGAGGAGCGACTCCCGTCCGGCAAGCTGACGCTCGAAGAAGCGGGGCACCTGCTGGCGACGGGACGCGCCGCCTACGAGGACGGGCTCTACCGCCTGGCCCGCCGCCGCTTGGAGGAATTGGTCGCGGGCGCGCCGGACCGCCGCCGGCAGGCCGAAGGGGCGCTGTGGCTGGCGCAGGTGTTGCGGGCCGAGAACAAGCCCGAGGCCGCGTGGAAGCTGCTGGAGGCCCACGGAAGCCAGACCCGCGCGGCCGCGCTGTCGGCCGGGTTCGCCTGGGCGCGCGCGCAGATTCGTTTCGACCTGGGGCAGCCGGCGGACGCGGCGGCGGAACTGGCGGGGTTCAAGGAGAAATACGCCGACCAGGAATCCGCGCCCCGGGCGCTGCGCCTGCTGGCGCGGATCGAAGCCGCGCAGGGCGCGTGGGAGGCGGCTCGGGCGACCTGCGGCCAGATTGAATCCCGGCATCCGGGCCATCCGGATGCGCCGGCGGCTTGGCTGGAGTTGGCGGAGGCCTTGGCGGAGGCCGGCCGGGGGGACGAGGCGCGCGCCGCGCTGGAGCACGTCGAGACCACCTATGCCGGCCAGGTCTGGAGCGAGCGCGCGATGTTGAAGACCCTCGAGCAGCAATTGGCGCAAGGCGAGCGGCCCCCGGCGATGAAGCGGCTGCGGGCGCTGGCGGCCAACACGAACCTGCTGGCGGAGACCCGCGCGCAGGGCTGTCAGATCGCCGCGCAGGCGCTGGGCGCCGAGTCCAATTTCACGGCCGCGCTGGAGCTGATCGACCAAGGCATCGCCGCGACCGCGGATCCGGCGCAGGGGCTGGAGAACCAGGTGGTCAAGGCGCGCCTGCTGCTGCTGTCGGGCCGGGTGGACGAGGGAGCGGAGCTGATGCGGTCCGTGGCGGCCCAGATGCCGGACGAGGCGCGGGCCGCCGCGCTCCAGCTGGAGTTGGCCGATGGGCTGTCGCAACTGGGGAAGTGGGAGGCGGCGGCGGCGGAATACCAAGCCTGGCTGGATGCGTTCGATGGCGCGGCGGGCACGGCGGCGGCCCGCGGGGGGCGCGGATGGGCGCTGTGGTCGGCCGGCCGGTTCGAGGAGGCCGCGGCCCTGTTCGAGCGCGCGGCCGGCGCGGAGGCCGATCCGGTCCGTCGCCTGCCGCTGCTGCAGAAGCTGGCCGATTCGCAGTTCGCCGGCGGTCAATTCACGAAGGCGAAGGCGTCCTATGCGGCGGTGCTGGCGGTCGCGCCCGCCGGGGAAGATCTCGCGGGCCGGGCCCAGCTCCAGTTGGCCGAGACGGAGCTGGCGCTGGGGGAGACCGAGGCCGGCGAGATCCGGCTGCTCGACCTGAGCCGCGCCAAGAAGGAGTCGGAATTCTCCCGGGCGGCCACGTTGCGCCTGGGCGCGCTCTACGAGGAGCGCGGGGCGCTCGAGACGGCGATGGAGCAGTACGGACGGCTCGTGGAGGCCTGCTCCGAGCCGGAATCTTGCGCCGGAGCCCTGCTGGCGCGCGGGTTGGTCCGCTACCGGATGGGGGCCTTCCAGCCGGCGCTGGACGATTTTCTGCGCATCCGCGACCAGCTGCCGCAGACAAAGCCGGCGGCGCAGGCGATGTTCATGCGCGGCTGGTGCCTGTATCTGCTGGGCAAGGACGCCGAGGCCCTCCAGATCTGCGAGCAGTTCCTGTCGGACTATCCCGGTTCGGAATTCGCCCCGGACGTCCGCTTCTGGCTTGGCGAGCATGCCTTCAACCACGGCGATCCCGAGACGGCGGAGCGGTTCTTCGCCAGCGTGGCCTCCGACCATCCCGGAAGCCCCCGCGCCGCCGACGCGCTCTACTGGGCCGGTCGCGCCGCGACGGCCCGGCGGGCCCATCTGGCCGCCAACGAGCACTACAACGCGCTCATGGCCCGCTATCCGGACAGTCCGCGGATTCCCGAGACCTTGCTGGCCCAAGGCGACGTGCTCAGCGAGCTGGGCCAGTTCGCGGCGGCGATCCTGGCGTTCAACGAAGTCATCGTGAAATTCCCGCAGCGGCCGGAGGCGATGATCGCGTGGGGCCGCAAGGGCGACTGCCAGTACACGCTCGGGCAGGAGGATCCGGCGCGCTACGAGGAGGCGCTGCTGTCCTACCGCACGCTGCTGGATTTCGCGGGCGCGCCGGTGGATCTGCGCCTGCAGGCCGGCTACAAGATCGGGCGCTGCCTGGAGAAGATGGGGCGCGCCGCCGCGGCCCTCGACCGCTACATGGAGGTCGTCTATTCCTTCCTGCAGGAGGTCCAGCCGCCGGCCGAGGCGACGGTGTGGTTCACGCGCGCCGCGTTCGGCGCCGCGGCCCTCCAGGAGCGGACCGGCCACTGGAAGCAGGCCGTCGGCATCTACGGGCGGGTGGCCGATTCCGGCATCCCCGCCGCCGCCGAGGCCCGCGACCGCATGGAGCGCATCCGCAAGGAGCATTGGGTGCTGTTCTGACAGGAGACAGCGGGCAGGATGCCGGGGACAGATGGATCGGCCTGTCTCCCGCCTCCTGTTTCCCGTCTCCTGTTTTTGTGGTTGAGCGGGGGCGGGGCGGGGCATAGACTGGCCCTCCAGTTTCCTTGGGACGCATACGGACGGAGAGCAAAGACATGGTGAACCTGATGGGCAATGGCGGGCCGGTGATCGGACTGCTGCTGGCGTGCGGCTTCTTCGCGGCGCTGGTGTTCTTCGACCGCCTGATCAACCTGCATCGGGCGCAGATCGCGGCGGACGACTTCCTGAAGGGGGTCTACAATATTTTGAACCGCGACAACACGGTGGAGGCGGCGGCGATCTGCGAGGAGGCGCCCGGCCCGGTGGCACGGCTGGCGCTGGCGGCGGTGCTGCACCACGACGACACGCTGGAGAACATCGGGCGGGCGATCGAAGACGCGGGGCTGGAGGAGATCCCGCGGATGGAGCGGGGGCTGGGGTGGCTGGCGACCTTGGCGCGCATCACGCCGCTGGTGGGGCTGCTGGGCACGGTGCTGGGGATGATGGAGATGCTGCTGGCCGCGAACCGGAACGCGCCGCTGGTGCAGTCGGCGGACTTGACGGGCGGGCTGTGGGCGGCGCTGTCGGCGACGGCCCTGAGCTTGGTCATCTCCATCCTGGCCTACGCGGGCTACAACCTGCTGGTGTCGCGCGTGGAATCGATCCTGCTGGACATGGAGCGGTCGGCCTCGGCGCTGATGAACTTCATGCGGCAGTGGCGGCAGAACCGGGAGTCGACGCGGGCATGAGGATTCCCGACCAATCCATCCAGATGCAGTTCCGCAGCGTGCGGCGGCGTTTCAAGGGGCGCCATCGCCGCGCGGTGGGGCCGATCGAGGTGACGGCGCTGTTGAACGTGGTGCTGCTGGTGGGGATGTTCCACTTCGCGTCCGCGCGCTTCGTGCTGCAGCCGGGGGTGCGCGTCCGCCTGCCGGCCGCGCCGTTCGCGGATGGCGTCCCGTACGGTTCGCGCGTGCTGACGCTGACGCAGGAGGGGCTGGTGTTCTTCAACGACGAACGGATGGCGATGGACCGGCTGGAATCCGCCTTGGCGCGCACCGCCGGCGGGGAGCCGCTGCTGATCGAGGCGGACGAGGGGACGGGGTACGGCACCTTGATGGAAGTGTATTCGCTGGCGATGAAGGCCGGCATCCAGGAAGTGGTCCTGGCCACGCGCCCCCCGCCGGTGGCGCCCTAGGGGAGGGGCGGGGCCCGAATGCACCGAACCCGTCCATCCGGAAATCCGGGCCGGAGCCGGTTCCGCCATGAAGGCGGGCACATGGCCTGGATGATCGTCGCGCTCTGGTTCGGCGCGCTGGCCCTGCTGTTCCGCGTGGCTCCCGCGCCGGGGCCGGTGCCGCGCGGGGTCCCCGCGTCGGTGTCGTGGTGGCCGGCGGAAGCCGGCGGCCCGGCCGGCCTGGATCTCCGGACGCTTTGGACGCCGTCGGTTTTCGCGTTGTCCACGCCGGCTGGCTTCAGCCACTCCTTGCGGCGCGAGCGGTCCCGCCTTTCGCCTCCCGTCCAGGCCCTGCGTCCGGCGGCCGCGTTTCTGGCGGGGCCGGAGCCGGCGGCCGCCTCCGATCTCACCCGGCCCCGGGGCCTCCGCTGGGCGGAGCGGGGCGCGGAAAGCGCATTCCGGCCGGCGTCCGGGGGCGTCTTTCCGCCGAGGATTCCGGCCCGGGAAGCGCCCCGGATGGATTTTCCCGAGGGATGGGAATCGCGGCTGTTTTCGGGGATCGACCTGGAGTTCGGCGTCTGGACGAGCCGCGCCTGGTCCGCGCGGATCGAGATGCGGTTCGACGGGGCCGGGGTGCCCGTTTCGACGTTGCTGGCGCAATCCAGCGGCCTGCCCGAGCTGGACCGCCGCTTGGCGCGTTCGGCGAACGGCTGGCGCCTGCTGGAGCCGGCGGCGCCGCGGACGGGCGTGGTGGCGTGGAACCGTCCGGCGCCGGAGCCGCCGGCGCGCCCGGCCGCGGCGGGGAAGGGGGCGCCATGATGCCGCTTTCCCTGCCGGACTGGTATGTGTTCTTCCTGATCGCGAATCTTTCGGTGGTATTCGCCGCGACGCTTTATTACTCTGTGCGCCGATACCGCCGGATGCCCCGGCGCCGCGCCGCGCCGTTCATCTTCCGCTGCTCGGTCTGCGGCCATGTGTATCTGGACCGCCGGAGCGTGCCGATGGCCGAATGCGGGAAATGCGGCGCCATGAACGAGAACGTGAAGAGTTTTTAAACCGGAGAGGATTCAGAAGTCAGAATTCAGGATTCAGAATGAAGCCGCTGAACCGTGAACCGTTGAACCCTGAACCGTGAACCGCTGAACCGAGGATTTCACCCATGAGCCTGTCCATTCCGATCCTGAAATTCTCCCCGCACAAGGAAGCGCCCGAGCTGGAGCGCTTTTTGGCGCGTCCGGCCATCGACCCGGCCGCGGAGGAGACGGCGCGGCGCGTGCTGGCGGACATTCGGGCCGCCGGCGACAAGGCGGTGCAGAAGTTTGTGAAGGAATTCAACGGGATCGCGCTGGCGCCCGCCCGGTTTGCGGTGCCGCGCGAGGAGCGGCAGGCCGCCTCGGAAGCGGTGGACTTGATGTTCAAGCGGTGCGCGTCGGAGATCTTTTCGCGCATCGTGCGTTTCGGCAAGGCGGGGATGCGCAAGGACTGGAGCATGGCGACGCCGAAGGGCGGGGTGCTGGGGGAGAAGTTCACGCCGCTGGCGCGCGTGGGCGCCTACATCCCCGGCGGCGCGGCCCCGCTGGCCTCGACGGCGCTGATGAGCCTGTCGCTGGCGAAGATCGCGGGCGTGCCGGAGATCGTGGCCTGCACGCCGTGCGACAAGAAGGGGAAGGTGGATCCGTTCCTGCTGCACGCGCTGGAGGTCGCCGGCGCGACGGAGATCTACCGCATCGGCGGCATCCAGGCCATCGGCGCGATGGCCTACGGCACGGCCACGATCCGCAAGGTCCAGAAGATCGTCGGTCCCGGCGGGCCGTACGTGACCGCCGCCAAGAAGCTGGTGTATGGCGACGTGGACCTCGACATGGTGGCGGGCCCCAGCGAGATCGCGGTGCTGGCGGACGAGACGGCGGTTCCCGCGCATGTCGCCGCCGACCTGATTTCGCAGCTGGAGCACGGCACGGGCCATGAGAAGGCCCTGCTGGTGACGCCCTACATGGCCATGGCGACGAAGGTGCTCGCCGAGATGGAGCGGCAGGTCGCTTCGCTGTCGCGCCGCGAGGCCATCGAGCGCGCGGCCGCCGCGGGCGCGCTGTTCGTGGTGACCGACACGCTCGACACGGGCATGGACCTCGTCAACCGGTTCGCGCCCGAGCACTTCGAGATCATGACGAAGGAGCCGCGCCGCTGGCTGCAGAAGGTGAAGAACGCCGGCGCGGTGTTCGTCGGCGCCTGGACGCCGGAGAGCGCGGGCGATTTCGCCGCGGGCCCGAGCCACGTGCTGCCGACGGGCGGCACGGCGGCCTTTTTCTCGGGCCTGACGGTCGATTCCTTCCGCAAGCGCACCAGCGTGGTCGCCTTCACGCGCGCGGACCTGGTCGACACGTTGCCGCTGATCGAAGCCATGGGGCGGGTCGAAGGGCTCGACGGCCACGTCCGCGCCGCCTCCATTCGCTTCGACGCGGCGGCGAACCCGTGAGGGAAACGGAATACGGGAAGAGCCGCTTGCCGAACGAACCCGGACGACACGGAGGTCGTCCCTCCAAGTCTCCCGAACCTTGGACGGGGAACCAAATCCTCTTGCGCAAATCGCGGGGGTGGATGAAACTGTCCAGCTGAAATCCATGAACACCCTCATCCGAAAATCCGTTCAAGAGCTCCAGGCCTACGCCCCCGGCGAGCAGCCGAAGGTGGCGGGGCTGATCAAGCTCAACACCAACGAGAACCCGTATCCGCCGAGCCCGGCGGTGGCGCGCGCCTTGGCGGAGTGCGCGGTGGACGCGTTGCGGCTCTATCCCGATCCGGTTTGCCTGGTGTTGCGCGAGCGGATCGCGGCGATCAGCGGGTGTGCGGCGGAACAGGTGTTCGTGGGCAACGGGTCCGACGAGGTGCTGCGGCTCGTCACGCGCGCCTTCACGCAGCCCGGAGGCGCCGTCGCGTCCTTCGCGCCGTCGTATTCGCTCTATCCGGTGCTGGCGGCGGCCGAAGAGGTGGGTTTTCGCAGGGTGCCATTGGCCGATGGCTTCGCTTGGGCGGAGCCGCCGGCGGACGTGGACGCCACGCTGTTCTTTGTGGCCAATCCCAATGCGCCGACCGGGGTGTTCTATCCCGAGAAAACCATCGCGGCCTTCTGCCGGCGGTTCGCCGGCGTGGTGGTGGTGGACGAGGCCTATGTGGACTTTTCCGGCGGGCGGAACTGCTTGGAGTTGGCGAAGAGCCTGCCCAACGTGCTGGTGTGCAGGACATTGTCCAAGTCGTTCTCCTTGGCCGGTTTGCGATTGGGGTATGCCATCGGCGCCCCGGAATTGATCGGGGCGCTCTACCAGCTGAAGGACTCCTACAACGTGGACCGGCTGGCGCAGGCGGTCGCCCTCGCCGCGCTGGGCGATCTGCCCTGGATGCAAGCCAACGCCGCCCGGATCG
>SABN01000051.1 GCA_009928955.1 Opitutia bacterium
AGCGTGGTGACCCTGGTCGGGTCGCTCGATGATCTCAACAGCCTGCTCAACGGCAATCTGCACTACGAGCCGGCCAAGGACTTCTGGGGAGAGGACAACCTCACCATCACCACCTCGGATCGGGGCAATACCGGGGCGGGCGGTGCGCTCACCGATACCACCCAGGTCGGCATCACTGTCACCGCCGAGGCGGACGCTCCCCAGCTCGGTCTGGGCACCCACGACATCCACGCCCTGCAAGGGGCCGCGGATGATCCGGCAAGCTTCGCCGGCGGCCAGGTTCTGGACCGGCGCCACGTAGAGTCCGCTGGTCAGGCCGCTCCAGATGTTCCGCAACTCGCGGCTCAATTGGACCGCTTCCTGCGGTCCCCGGGGACGCAGGACATACGCCACGCTCCCCGTCTGCGCGAAATCCTTCTTGAACAGGTCGCCCGCGACGAACACGAACCCCGGGAACAACGGCAGATCGCTCACCCGGCGCTTCCGTCCGCTGACGGTCTCGCGCCGGAACACCGGCAGGAAAAAAACCCGCTGGCGCTCCTTCAGCCACTCGGCGAACTTCTTCTCCCACCGCGGACGGGTCCGGATGCAGACCCACAACGCAGGCCCCCCCGCCGGATCCCCGGAAAACAGCGTTTCCGGATACAGGAACGATTGCCGCACCGGAGCCGCGGCATCCGCTTCCGTCCGCCCGGCATGCCGCAGAACGACCCGGCGGTTCATCTGGACCCGCCTTTCCGGGAAGATCGGGCAAAGCCCCCCCGCGCATGTTCCCCCAAGCAGGTGCGGCAACCGACCGGACGCGGCCCGGCCGCCGTCCCGGCGGCAAGGGCCGGCCGGTCTTGCGCGGCCGCCCCCCGGGGAGCGCCGGTCCGCCCCCGGGGTTTTCCACGGCGTGGAAAAAAGTTTTCCATTGCGTGGAAAAAAACGGAAACCTTTTTCCATTGCGTGGAAAAAAACGCCCGGTTTTTCCACGGCGTGGAAAAAAGTTTTCCACGGCGTGGAAAACTTTTCCGGCGCATCGCTCACTCCCCCAGGGTCTGGATGAATCGGTCGGCCTCGGCGATCGCCGCCGCGAGATCCTGGATCAGGCGGTTCACGTCCGTCTCGATCCGCGCCGACTCGTCCTGCAGCGAGGCCAGGGCCCGCGCGTTCAGGTTGTGCTTCAGATAGAGCACCTGGTCGCGGAAGACCGCCAAGACCGGGTCGATCTTCGACTCCGCGTTCCGCATCGCCCCCAGCATGCGGTCGTAGTTGCGGCGGGTGTCGCGCAGCTTGGCCTCGCTGTCGCGCCGGTACGCCGCGTTCTGGTACTGCTTCGCCTCGGCCTGCCACTCGCGGAACAGGTCCACCGCCACCCGGTCCACGTCCGCGATGCGCGCGCGCACGTCCGCCGCGCGGCCTTCGCAGCGCTCCAGCTCCGCCGACATCTGGTCGTACTGCTTTTGGAGATTGCCGCCGTCGAACTTCACCACCGCGCCGAACTGCTCCAGCGCGTCCTTGAAGACCTCCTGCGTCTCCTGCTGCGCGTCGCGCGCCTTGCCCACGCGCTTCACCAGGATGTCGCGCTTCTCCTGCCCGAACTTCTCCATCGCGCCGTAGTACATCGTGGAGCACCCCGCCGCCGCCGCCAGCAGCGCCGCCAGCATTCCCATCCGGATGGTTGTTTTCATGCGCCCCATCCTACCGCAAGGCGGCCCCGCCCTCAACCCGGAAACCGCGCGGCCGGAAATGGGAGGGCGGCCGCGGAAAAAAGAAAGGCCCCCGTTTCCGGGGGCCGCGGGGCTTGCGAAACTGGTGGAGGCGGCGGGAGTCGAACCCGCGTCCGCACAAGCGTCACATCGGCATCTACACGCGTATTCCGTGATTGAGTTTCGCCATGCCCCCTGCCCACGGACAGGCCAGCGGCACCGCAATCGCCCTGTTTGTTCTCGCTCTCAAACCCGGTCGACCGGTTCGAGTGGCCAGCCTGCTGAATGACATTCGGATCCGCCCCGCAGGCGAGAACGGTCGAACGTCGCGGGTCTTACGCCGCGAAGGCCAAGTTATCGTTGGCTTTTGTGTTTTTTCCCGGAAGTTTAACGAGGCCAACCGGGGTCCTCGGCGCGCAACCGATGCTTCAACTGGCACGTCGAAACCGGTCGCCCCCGCAATTCAAATCCTACCGCGCGCCGTCCCTTTCCGCAACCGGAACTAATAGGCGGCGGCATTCATCGTCATGACCTGCACGACGACCACGCCGATGAGCACCAGCATCGAAACGATGGAGAGCGATGCCCAAACGGCTCCGGGCCCCTCCTCCTCCTGGATGGTGAAGATCGGCTCGGACGAAACGGACGCCGGCGAAGAAACGCCGCCGGAAATCGTGATGGAGGCCCCGCCGCCGGGCCGTTTCAGCTTGATGGTCGGCCGGCCCCCGGAAGCGGCATCGGCTTCCACCGCGGTCTCTTCGGCGCGCCCCGGCGAAAACGTGGACGGCGCGCCGCTGCTGGTCACGCGCACGGTCGGACGGTTTCCGATGCGGATGGTTCGCGGCTGGGGCGCCTGCGCGGTGCCCAGCGGGATCTTGCTGGTGTCGAGCAACGCCGTCCGCCGCTTGTAGGCCTCTTCGTCCATCGGCGGCATCGCCCCGAGTCCGACGCGGGACGTCTGCGCCTTGCCGGCGCCCGGAATGGCCGAAATGTCGATGCGCGACGTCGCCTTCTTGGGGTTGGTGCCGATGCGGATGCCGCCCGTGGACGGAGACGCGGGAACGGTGGCCCGGCTCAGATCGATGCGCGAGGTCGCCGATTTTACCGCGCTGATGTCCAAGGGTTTGAGTTCATTTTCATCGGCCATGGAAAACCTCCGTGTCTACAAGACTGTGCGGAAGGATAGTAGAACCCGCGCCCCCCCCCGTCAAAGCTTTTTTGCCCGCCTCCCCCGCCGCCGGTGGAGCCGAACAGAATCCGCGGGCCGGAAAACGGAAAGGGGAGCCCGGACGGGGCTCCCCGGCGGCGCCGCGTCCGGTCCCTTACAGGGCCTTGAAGCACAGGGTCGCGTTGTGTCCGCCGAAGCCGAGCGAATTGTTGAGGCAGGCGCGGACTTTCGCCTGGCGCGCGACGTTGGGCACATAGTCCAGGTCGCAGGCCGGATCGGGGGTCGTGTAGTTGATCGTCGGCGGCAGGACGCCATCGCGGATGGCGAGCGCGCAGACGACCGATTCGACGCCGCCGGCGGCGCCGAGCAGATGGCCCGTCATGCTCTTGGTGGAGCTGACGGCGATCTGGCGGGCGCGTTCTTCGCCCAGCGCGATCTTGATCGCCTTGGTTTCGCCGGCGTCGTTCAGCACGGTGCTGGTGCCATGGGCGTTGACGTAGTCGATGTCCGCCGGATTCAGGCCGGCATTCTGCATGGCCAGTTGCATGCCGCGCGACGGGCCGGAGGCGCTCTCGTCGGGGGCGGTGATGTGGTAGGCATCGCCGGTGCAGCCGAAGCCGGCCAGTTCGCAGTAGATCCGGGCGCCGCGGGCCTTGGCGCGTTCGTATTCCTCGAGAATCAGCATGCCCGCGCCCTCGGCCATGATGAAGCCGTCGCGGTCCTTGTCGAACGGGCGGCTGGCGGTCTGGGGACTGTCGTTGCGGGTGCTGAGAGCGCGCATGGCGTTGAAGCCGCCGACGCCCAGTTCGCAGATGGCGCCTTCCGCGCCGCCGGCGAGCATCGCATCGGCCGCGCCCCGGCGGATGATCTCGAGCGCTTCGCCGATGCAATGGGTGCCGGACGCGCAGGCCGTCACGATGGCGAAGTTGGGCCCCTTCATGTTGTGGTTGATGGAAATCAAGCCCGGCAGGATGTTGGTGATCATCTGCGGGATGATGAAGGGCGAAAAGCGTCCCGGGCCCCGGGAGCGCAGCACGTCCATCTGGGACTGCAGGACCTGGAGGCCGCCGACGCCGGAGGCGGCGACGACGCCGACGCGGGTGGGATCTTCCTTGGCCATGTCCAGCCCGGAATCGTCCACGGCCATCTTGGCGGCGGCGATGCCGTAGTGGCAGAAGGGATCCATGTGGCGGGCATCCTTCTTGGGCATGAATTCTTCGACGTTGAAGCCCTTGACCTGCCCGGCGAATTTCGTGTCGAACGCCGCCGTGTCGAAATAGGTGATGGGCCCGACGCCGGACTCCCCGGCTTGGATCGCCGTCCAGAAAGAGTCCAGCGTGCTGCCCACGGGACTCACCACTCCCAACCCCGTCACGACTACGCGTCTCTGTTCCGCCATGGCTTGCCTTCCGATCCTATTTCACACGCGGGAAAAACGGGCCGAGCCTCTGCCTTGCGGCAAGCGGTCCGGCCCCCGGTTCATCCACCCGATCGGGCGGACCTACTTGTCGAAGCCCTTTTCCTTCAGGTAGTTGATCACCGCGCCGACGGTCGTCAGCTTCTCGGCGTCCTCGTCCGGAATCTCGGCTCCGAATTCCTCTTCGAAGGCCATGACCAATTCGACGGTGTCCAGCGAGTCGGCGCCCAGATCCTCGATGAAGGAGGCTTCCGGAACGACCTGGTCCTTGTTCACGCCCAGTTGCTCGACGATGATGTCTTTGACTTTGTCTGCAAGTGCCATTGTGTTTCTCCGTTGTTGTTGTTTTTTTAAATCACCACACCATGCCGCCGCACACGGCCAGCGTCTGCCCGTTCACATAGGCGGCGTTGTCGCTGGCCAAAAAAGCGACGGCCTTGGCCACGTCTTCGGGCTCGCCGGGACGCCCCAGCGGCACCATCCGGAGCATCGCCTCCTTGGCGGCCTCCGGCAGCTTGTCGGTCATCGCCGTGCGGATGAAGCCGGGGGCGACCGCGTTGACGCGGACGTTCCGGCTGCCGAGCTCCTTGGCGGTGGTCTTGGTCAGGGCGATCAGGCCGGCCTTGGAGGCCGTGTAGTTCGCCTGGCCGGCGTTGCCCATGATGCCCACCACGCTGGCGATGTTGACGATCGCCCCGGCGCGCTGCTTCATCATATGCTTCACCACGGCCTTCGTCACCAGGAAGGCCCCCTTGAGATTGATGTCCAGCACCGCGTCCCAATCCTCTTCCGACATGCGGATCAGGAGGGTGTCGCGGGTGATGCCGGCGTTGTTGACCAGCACGTCGATGCGGCCGAAATCGGCGGCGACCTTCGCCACGGCTTCCCCCACGGCGGCAGCGTCGGCGACGTTCATCGCGTAGGTCTCCACCCGGCGGCCCAAGGCCTTGACCTTGGCGGCGGTGTCGTCCAGCCATTCGATCTTCACGTCGCAGAGGGCCAAGTCCGCGCCGTCGGAGGCCAGCTGCACCGCGATGGCCTGCCCGATGCCGCGGGCGGCGCCGGTCACGAGGGCGATTTTGTTTTCCAAGGGCTTCATTTTTCCGGTTCCTAGGGTCAAGAGGATAGTTTGGCGGCCTCTTGGGCCCCCGCCAAGTCAAAAATGCTCTTCACGGACGCTTCCGGAACGATCCGCTTGGCCAAGCCCGCCAAGACGGCCCCCGGCCCGCACTCGAATCCCGCGGTCATTCCGGCGGCCGCCATGCCGGCGAAGCAGTCGGTCCAGCGCACGGACGAGACGACTTGCGCCACCATCAGCCGGCGGATTTCGTCGGGAGCGGCGTGCGGCTGGCCGGTCACGTTCGACCAGACGGGATATTGCGGGGCCCGGAATTCGACGTCCTTGAGAAAATCGGCCAGCCGATCCCCCGCCGGCCGCATCAGGGAGGAATGGAACGCGCCGGCGACGGTCAAGCGCAAAGCGCGCTTGGCGCCCGCCGCCTTCGCGGCGGCCTCGCCCGCCGCGAGGCGGTCGGCCGGACCCGACAACACCGTCTGCACCGGCGAATTGAGGTTGGCGACTTCGAGGCCCGCGGCCGCGGCGACTTCCCGGACCTGGTCCACGGTCAAGCCGATGATCGTCAGCATGCCGCCGGGAACGGCCTCGCAGGCTTCCTGCATGAACTGCCCCCGGGCGCGCAGGACCCGGACGGTGTCTTCAAAAGAAACCACGCCCGCCTCGTGCAACGCGGCCCATTCCCCGCTGCTGAGGCCGGCGGCGCCGGCCACGGACAGCGTCCCGCCGGCGAAATGCGCCAGCGCCGCCCGCGCGGCCGCGCTCACCACGAAGATCGCCGGTTGCGTGTTGCACGATTTCGTCAGCTCCTCGAGGGGGCCGGCGACGCACAGCTTCAGCAGATCGAATCCCATGACGTCGCTCGCCCGGGAAAACAGCGCGCGGCATTCCTCCAGCCCTTCGGCCAGCTCGCGGCCCATGCCGACCGCCTGGGCGCCCTGCCCCGGAAACAACAACATCGTGCTCATCGCCACTCCACCACGGCGCCGCCCCACGACAGCCCGCCACCGAACGCCACCATCAGGACCTTGTCGCCGCGCTTGATCTTGCCGGCCGCGACGGCTTCCGAGAGCGCCAAGGGGATCGAGGCCGCCGACGTGTTGCCATAGCGGTCCAGATTCAGGAAGACCTTGTCCATGACGCCCTCGCCCAGGCGCTTGGCCACCGCTTCGACGATGCGCATGTTGGCTTGGTGGGGCACCATCAGGTTGATGTCCGCCACCGTCAGGCCCGCGCGCGCGATGGCCTGCTGCGCGGCCTCCAGCATGGTGTTGACGGCGATCTTGAAAGTCTCCCGCCCCGACATGTGGATGCAATGGAGATGGTCCCGGATGGTTTCCGCCGTCGCCGGCAGCTTGCACCCGCCGGCGGGGATGGAAAGGAAGTCCGCCAAGGTGCCATCGACGCCCAGCAGGCTCGAAAGCAGCCCCGGCCGGTCGGAGGCCTGCAGGACCACGGCGCCCGCCCCGTCGCCGAACAGCACGCAGGTGTTGCGGCTGGTCCAGTCGGTCACCGAGCTGAGCTTTTCCGCGCCGATCACGAGGGCGGTCCGGATGCGGCCCGACTCGATGGCGGACGCCGCCGTGTCCAGCGCCATCAGGAATCCGGCGCAGGCCGAAGAGAGGTCGAAGCCATAGGCCTTTTTCGCGCCGAGGGCGGCTTGGATCAGGCAGGCGGTGCTGGGAAAGACCATGTCGGACGTGCAGGTGGCCACATAGATGGCCTCCACCGTCTCCGGCGCGACGCCGGCGCTTTCGAGCGCGCGGCGGGCGGCGCGGGTTCCCATCTCGGAAGTCAGCTCGCCGGGCCCCGCGATGCGGCGCTCGCGGATGCCGGTGCGGGTGCGGATCCACTCGTCGGTGGTGTCCACCATCTTCTCGAGGTCGGCATTGGTCAACACTTTTTCGGGCGCATAATGCCCCGTGCCGGTGATGGCGGCGTGGATTTTCGGGCTCATATCGGGTCCTTCGCCTGGGCGGCGCACTTGCGCACGCCTTCCAGGATCGCTTCGTTCAGGCGGAGCGCCACGGCGCGGGCGGCCTGCAGGATGCCGTTTTTCGCGGCGATCGCGTCGGAGCTGCCGTGGCCGATGATGCACACGCCGTTGACGCCCAGCAGGGGCGCCCCGCCGTAGGTCTTCTGGCTGGTCTTCTTCTTCAGCGCGCGCAGGCCGCCGCTCAGCAGCATCGCCCCCAGGAGCCGAACGGGATTTTTCGTCAGTTCGCGCTTCAGCCATTTGCCGATGGCATGGGCCACGCTTTCGCTGGTCTTGAGGATCACGTTGCCGGTGAACCCATCGCAAACGACCACGTCCACCCCGCCCTCGAAGAGATCGTGCCCCTCCACGTTGCCGATGAAGCGGACCGGGGCCTTTTCGAGCAACTCGAAGGTTTCCTTGCTGAGGGCGTTGCCCTTGGCTTCTTCGGTGCCGACGCTCATCAGGCCCACCTTGGGCTCCGCCTGGCCGATCACCTGCCGGGAATAGGCCGATCCCATGATGGCGAACTGCATCAGGATTTCCGGCGTGCAATCGGTGGTCGCGCCGCCATCGATCACCAAGACCGGCTTGTCGGCGGGCGTCGGCATGGCCACGGCGATGCCAGGCCGCCGGATGCCCTCCAGCGTGCGCAGCTTGAGCGTGGCGGCCGCCACGGCCGCGCCCGTGCTGCCGGCGGCGAAGACGGCATCGGCCTCGCCGTTCTTGACGAGGTCCATCGCGCGGCTGATGGAAGAATCCTTCTTGCGCCGGACGGCGGCGGCGGGCGATTCGCCCATGCCGATCACTTCCGAGGCATGGCGGATCTCCACGCGGCCGGGATGGCCGCCACAGCGGTCGAGTTCCCTCCGGATGGCCGTTTCGTCGCCCACCAGGAAAAGACAGTCGATGTCGGCGCATTCCTTGACCGCAAGCAAGGCGCCTTCGACGATGGTTTGGGGGGCGAAATCGCCTCCCATGGCATCCACAGCGATTCGCATGGCTTCAGTGGCCTCCCCCCCGGAGGGGGACGCCGCCCGAAATCAATCCTGCGTTTCTTTGACCACGACTTGGCGGCCGTTGTACTTGCCGCACGAAGGACATACGCGGTGGGGCTGGCGCGGCGCCCCGCACTCCCCGCACGACTGGGTGGTTTCCTGGGGGATCTTGCCGGCCCAGGCGGCTTTGCGCATGCGGATGCGGCTTTTCGACGGTTTTCTTTTCGGGACTGCCATTTTCTTCCTCCTGAATCTTCACTGTTGCCTCCGGCCCGGGCCGCCTTTCGGCGTCCGGGGGCCGGGGGTTGACATCAATCCATCCAACGCGGACCACGGCGACGGCCCCCCTTCCGGGGGGACGCAACCGCAACGGCCCTCGTTCAAATCCTGGCCGCATTGGGCGCACAACCCTTTGCAGCCCTCGTGGCAGAGGGGAAATCCAGGGATTTCCAGCAACAAATCCTCTCGCACGTCGGCGGAGACATCCACGCTTTCCGGATGCTCCGCCCATTCATAAGCGTGCAAGAATGACGAAACCCGGGCCGTTGTCGAGAAAAAATGCGCGCACCGGGAACAGCGGAGCTGGAGGGGAACTTCGACGGTTCCGCGCACCACCAGTTCCGGCCCCGCCGGTTCCACGGCCAGCTCATAGCGGATGGGCCCGGCCACGCGCGCCACCGGGTCGTTGACCAGTTCCAGCAGTTCGCCGGGCTCCTCGCCCGACACGGAAAAGCCGTCCTCGCCGATCTGGGTGGTTTCAATGCGTATCATGGGGGAATCTTGCCGCCGGACCGCGGGGATCAAGGGCTCCCGTTCACCGCCGCCGCCGCGCCGATGGGGGAGCCAGCTTCTTTTTCAGCGCCGCCGCCACGGGCGCCGGCACGAATTTCTCGACATCGCCGCCCAACGCGGCGATTTCCCGCACCATGCTGGAGCTGACGTAGCTGAAATCCTCGTTGGGCATCAAAAACAGCGTCTCGATGTCCGGCGCCAGCTTGCGGTTGGTCAACGCCATCTGGAACTCGTACTCGAAATCGGAAAAGGCCCGCAGTCCGCGGATCAGCGTATGGATGCCTTGCGCGCGGGCCCAGTTCACCAGCAGGCCGGAGAACGGCACCACCTCCACGTTGGCCAGGTCGCCCACGCTCGCGCGCGCCAACGCCATCCGCTCCGCGGTGCTGAACATCAGGGTCTTGCGCGGATCCTCGGCCACGGCCAGCGTCAGGTGGTCGAACACATGCGCGGCGCGGGCGGCCACGTCCAGATGGCCAAAGGTGATCGGGTCGAAGGTCCCGGCATACACGGCGCGGTTCATGGCTCCTCCTCGTCGCCATCCGCCTCCGCCGCGACCTCCAGCTCCTCCGCCGGAGGCAGGTGCGACAGGAACCGCCGGAAAAAGAACGGGGAGATGAACGCGAACCAGATGCCGTAGGCGAACATCAGCATGGCCGAATACAGCGCCACGGGAGGAATGAACAGCATGACGACCAGCGCGATGGACGGAAACAGCACCTTCGGATTCTTCGTCGGCTTGGAGTAGCGGATGTGCGACACCTGCAGCACCAGCATCAGCAGCAGCGCCGACCAGAACCCCGCCGCCAGCGGGCCCCCGGACAGCGAGATCGGCAGGCCCGACCCCGCCACGACCTCCAGCGCGATCAGATAGGTCGCCACGAATCCCGCCGCCGTGGTGATGGGCAGGCCCAGGAACCCCCGTTGTCCGCGGTAGGGGTCCACCACGCGGAAGCGCGACAGGCGCGCCGCCCCCGACATCACAAAGAGAAACGCCAGCGCCAATCCCAGGATCGGCACGTTCCGCAGACCGCCCGGCTCATAGAAATACAGCAGCACCGCCGGCGCGATGCCGAAGCTGGTGATGTCCACGAACGTGTCCAGTTCCGCCCCGAAGCTCGTCTGCGCCCGCAGCAGCCGCGCCAGCGTCCCATCCAGCCCGTCCAGGATCAGCGACACGAGGATCAACTGCGCCGCCAGCAGGAAGCTCCCCGAGCCCGCCGCCAAGATGCTGCCCACCCCCGCGCACAGCGCCAGGAACGTGCACGCGCACGGAATGGCCTTGCGCCCCGCCGCCGACATCACGCCCCCGCCTTCGGCTTCAGCCGCGCGATCACCGTCACGCCCGCGACCATCTTGTCGCCGCGTTGCACGGTCGCCTCGACCTCGTCCGCCGGAAAATAGACGTCCATCCGCGAGCCGAATTTCATCATGCCCAGCCGCGCCCCTTTCTCGACCCGCTCCCCCGGCTCCAGCCAATACACCACGCGGCGCACCACCGGCCCGACGATCTGCCGCGCCAGGCACCGCGTCTTCTCCCCTGCGATCAGGATCGAGCTGTGCTCATTGAACTCCGACGAGCGCGCATCCATCGTGAACAGGTGCCGTCCCGGCGTGTAGCCCGCCGCCTGCACGACCCCGGACATCGGAATGCGGTTCACATGCACGTTGAACGGATTCAGGAACACGCTGATCCGCACCGCCGGACACTTCAAAAAGCGTTTTTCCTCCATGAATTCCACCGAGCGCACCACCCCCTCGGCCCCGGACACGAATTCGTCCGCCCCGCAGGTCGGCGTCCGCTCCGGATCCCGGAAGAAATACAGCATGAACAGGCACCCCGCCAGCCCCACGGCAAACAGAGCCGTCGCCGTCGCCGGACACCGGGTCTTGACGGCAAAGCCCAGCACGAGACACGCCGTGGGGATGCCGACGATCAATGAATAGCCATCTTTGACGATCTTCATATTGGAGCGGCCATCCTACCTCCCCCCTCCCCGCCCTGCAAACCTTTTCAGCCCCGGCGCGGCCCGCCGGGCGCATTCAGTATCCCCGGAAGAGGACTTGCATCTGGACATTGGTGTAGACGGCCAGGAACTGCCGCATCACGTGCCGGCAGCTGGCGCAGGGGGGGAGATCGGTATAGAGGCGCACCCGCCCCCGCGCGGAAGGATCCGGCAGGCGCGACGCCAACTCCTCGAGGATCTTGTACTCGGTGTCGGAGTACCGGGGGAAGCAATCCTCCCCCTCCACCTCGTCGTTTCGGTTCACGCACAAGACCTCGAACCGCCCCCCCTTCTTGGGACGGACCGATATGTCCTCGATCACGGCGGCGGCCGCGGCCGAAATCTCGCCTCTGCGGTCCACTCCGCTGTGGGCGAAGTATTCCACCTTCTCCAGGCCGTCGATCTTCGCGATGGCCCAGGCGAAGTTGCGCCTCCGGCGGAATTTCTCGGGCAACAACTGGCGGACCGCCTCGAGACGCTGCCGGGCCGGATCGTCGCGCCCCGCCTCGATCTGGCGGATCCGAGGCGAGCGGACGGGCGCGCCGGCCGCGGGGGCTTCCGCCCGCGCGACTCCCGCCAGCGCGACGGCCAGCAGCGCTCCGGCGGCCCAGCCTCTCGCCTTCCACACCATCGCCTGCCAACGGAAATCGCTCATGGGGGGGGCCCTCCGGGTCAGCACTTGACGATCACGGCGGTCATATCGTCCTGGTTCGGACTGTCGGGCACGCTGAAGCGGCGAACCTCGTTCATCAGCGCCTGGATGATCTCCGCGGCGGGCTTGGCGCGCTCGCGCCGCACGATCTCCAGCGCGCGCTCCTCGCTGAATTCCTCGCCCGCGGCCGAACGGGCTTCGGTCACGCCGTCGGTCAACAGGAGAACCAGATCCCCCTGGCCCAGGGCGATCCGCTGCGGCACGAGCCGCTCCTCGTCCCGGTCGATGCCCAGCGCGGGGGTGCCGGACACCATCTCGGCCCGGATGCGGCCCTCGGCATCGAACACGTAGCCCGTGGGATGCCCGGCATTGATGAACTTCCAGACGCCCTCCGCGGGATCGAGCTCAGCGAACAGCAAGGTGATGAAGTGGTCGAACCCCAGGTCTTCGATCAGCAGCTGCCGGGCGCGGGCGAGCATGTCTTCGAAGCTCTGGTCCGTCAGCACCAGCGCCCGCAGATAGGCGCGGGTGGCGGCCATCAGCAGGGCCGGGCCCAACCCGTGGCCGGTGACGTCTCCCACCACGACGAGGAGGCGGCCCTTGGGCGTGGGAATGAAATCGAAGTAGTCGCCGCCCGTGGCGGCGGCGGGGCGCGAGGCGCCGGCGATGTCGTAGCCGGGCAGCGTGGGCGGGCCGGCGGGAAACAGCTGCTGCTGGACTTCGCGCGCGATGCGGAACTCCTCCTCCTGCGCGAGGAGGGCGCGCTCGGCCGCGCGGCGCCCGCGCCGTTCCTGCGCGTCCTTGAGCTCCCGGTCCACGGCCGCGACCAGCCGCGCCATGTTGCCCTTCATCAGGTAGTCTTGGGCGCCGGCCTTCATGGCGGCCACGGCCGCCTCCTCGCCGATGGCGCCGGACACGATCAGGAACGGGACGTCGATGGCGGAGGACCGGACGATCTCCAGCGCCGCCGTGGAGCTGAAGCGCGGCATGTTGTGGTCGGAAAAGATGATGTCCCAGGTCTGATGCTCCAGCGCCTCCACCAGATCGTCCGCGTTGTCCACGCGGCGGGACTCCGGGGCGTATCCCCCCGCCTTCAGCTGCTCCAGCAGCAGGAGCGCGTCGATTTCGGAGTCCTCGATGATCAAAGCCTTCAGCGGCTTTTTCTGGATGGGGTCGTTGTTCATCGTCTACACCTCAGGGACGGCGCCGGGGAATCCCGAGCCGGGGGTTTTGCGGGGCAAAGGCGAAGGCTCGTTGACCAAGCCCCAGAAGAGCCCGATGTCGCGCACGGCGCGCATGAACTCGTCGAAGTCCACCGGCTTGACCACGTAGGCGTTCGCGCCGCGCTTGTAGCTGCGCGTCAGGTCCGCCTCCTCGCGCGAAGAGGTCAGCATCACGACGGGAATGACGTGCAGATCCGGATCTTTCTTGATGGTGGTCAGCACCTCCAGCCCGTCCACCTTCGGCATCTTCAGGTCCAGCAGGATCAAGGCGGGCGGCCCCTCGCTCCGGGCGGCGTAGGCGCCCCGGCGATAGAGGAAATCGAGCGCCTCGGCGCCGTCGGCCACCCGCACGATCGGGCTGACCATCTGGCTTTCCTTCAGCGCGGCGATGGTCAGCTCGGCGTCGTTGGGATTGTCCTCCGCCAGCAGGATGTACCGGTCGATCATGGGATCTCCTCCTTCTCCGCCCCCGCCGGATGGACGGGCAGCGTGAAATAGAACGCCGCGCCGTGGTCCACCTCGCCCTCGGCCCAGACGCGTCCGCCGTGGCGGACGATGATGCGGTGCACGTTGGCCAGGCCGATGCCGGTGCCTTCGAACTCCGCCTCGGTGTGCAGGCGCTGGAACACGCCGAAGAGCTTGTCGGCGTATTTCATGTCGAACCCGGCGCCGTTGTCGCGCACGCCCACGACGATCTCCTCGCCTTCGCGGCGGGCCGAGACCTCGATGCGGGCGGCGGCCCGCTTGCCGGAGTATTTGACCGCGTTGCCCAGCAGGTTGGCCAGCACCTGCCGCAGCAGGGCGCGGTCCGCCTCCACCTCGGGCAGCTCGCCGACCACCCATTCGACCTGCCGCCCGCGCAGCTCCGGCTCGAGCTCGCGCCGGCATTCGTCCACCAGCGGCCCGAGCACAACCGGCTCGAGATGCATCTGGGCGCGGCCGGTGCGGGAGAACGACAGCAGGTCGTCGATCAGGTCGCCCATCTTCTTGGCGGCGCCGGCGATGACCTCCAGATAGCGCGCGCCGGTCTCGTCGAGCTTGTCTTTCGCGTTGGACTGCAGGAGCTGCACGAAGCCGGAGACATGCCGCAGCGGCGCCCGCAGGTCGTGCGAAACCGAATAGGAGAACGCCTCCAGCTCCTTGTTCGCGGCCACCAGCGCCACCCGGCTCTTGCGCAGCGAATCCTCCACCGCGCGGCGGCGGCGGATCTCGGCGGCCATCCGGCGGTTCCAATAGAGGAACAGCGCCAGCAAGGCCAGCGCCCCGGCCGCGTACTTGTACAGCTTCTGGTAGTCGATGTGCTGCTCGTAGGTGACGGTCATCCATTTCCGGGCGAGGGCGTTCTTCTCCTGATCGCCGATGCCGGCCAGCGCCTTGGCCAGGATCTGGACGAGGATCTTCGAATCCGCCCGCCCCACGAAGGCGGGCTGGTAGACGAAATCGGTGTCCCCGGCGACCTTGATCCGGGCGTGCCCCCCCCGCTGGATGTAGTGGCTGGTGATCAGCAAACTGCCCACATAGGCGTCCACTTCCCCGGACTCCAGCATCCGCAGCCCGGTGGCCACGTCCTTGACGGACTCCAAATGGACGTCGGGACACTGCGTCCGCAGGAAATTCTCCATCGCATAGCCGACCACGACGGCCACCTTCTGGCCCGCCAACCGGGAGATGTGGCCGACGGGAGGCGCGTCTTCTTGCGTGAAGATCGCCGTCGGCAACGACAGGTACGGGGGCGTGAACTCGAAATCCACCTTGCGGGCGCTGGCCTTGTTGGCGCCCGACAGCAAATCCACCTCCTCGTCCCGGAGCTTGGCCTGCGCTTGCCGCCAGGAGGGAATGGCCACGTACCGGAAATCCACCCCCAGCGCCTTTCCGAACCGATCCAGATATTCGTGGGTGATGCCCTTGGGCATTCCGGCCGCGTCTTCGAACTCCAGCGGAGCCCAGCGCGGGCTGCTGCCGACGCGGATCACCGGATGCTCGTCGAGCCATTGCTTCTCCTCCGGCGAGAGCTGGATCCAGGACAGCTCCGCCGTCTCGCTCCATCCGACGCCCCCCCAGCGCGCATAGATGGCTTGGACGCTTTCCGGGGACAGCGAGGCCAGCGCGGCGTTCAGGATGGAAACCAGCGGCACCAAATCCTTGCGGACCCCGATGCTGTTCACGGAGGCGGTTTCCCGCACGGTGCCCTGGATTTGCAGATTCGACAGCAGTTCGCGGGCGATCAGCCACGTGGCCACCGCCCGGCTCCCGACATAGGCCTCCGCGCGGCCCGCGGAAACCGCCGCCAGCGCCTCGCGGGTGGAGCCGTGCTCCACCAACCGGATGCCGGGGTGATTCTCCCGGAGATGCCGCGCGACGGGGAATCCGGCCTCGACCGCCACCATCCGGCCGTTCAGGCTTTCAAGCGAGTCGAAATATTCCCCCCCCTTGCGGCCGATGATCACATGCGGGATGTGCGCGTAGGGCCTGGTGAAAAGGAAGGCGTCCTCTCCCGCGGCTTGAGGCGCGATGTCCATCCGCGCCGCCAGCCGCCCCGCCCGGACCTCCGCGCGGAGCGTCGACCCCGGACCCGGCACCGCTTCGATCCGGCCATCCAGACGTTCGTTCAGCAGCTGGAGGAAATCCACGCCGATGCCGCGGAGCTGCCCGGAATCGTCCACGTAGTCCATGGGCGGCCAATCGTCGGGAACCCCGATGCGGATCCGGGGGTTCGCCTCCAGCCACGCCTGCTCTTCGGCGCCCAGCCGAAGCGGCCCCCCCGCATGGCTGGCCCAGGCGAACCACTTGGACCGAATGGCTTGTCCCCTCGTCCGGAGAACCTCCCCCAGCGCGCGATCCATCAGGGCCGCCACCGCCGGCCGGTCCTTGCGGATGCCGATGGCCAACGAGCCGGCGGGCGCCTCCAACCGCCCCTGCAGATGCAGGTTGCTCAGCATTTCCTGCTCGAGAAGCACCATCGCCACCGCCCGGTTCCCGACATAGGCGACGGCTTGGCCGCGGGCGACCGCGTCGAGCGCATCCCGCGTGTGGTCGTACAGGCGGATCTTCACCTTCGGCAGATTCTCCTGGAACCACGCCCCGGCGCCGATGTCCCGTTCCAGCGCCACCGCGCTTCCCGACAGCATCTGCGCCGTCCGGTAGTACCGGGAATCCCGCCTTCCCACGATGACCTGCGGAATCTCCAGATAGGGGCGCGTCAGCAGGAAGTCCGCTTCGCGCCCGGCCCCCGGCGTCACCTCCATCAGTCCATCCCATTCGCCGGCCTGGGCCTTCTGGAGGTTTTCGCGGAAGGGCGCCGGATGGATCCGGAGGACCCCGCCCAGCAGCCGGTTCATCTCGTCCAGCAGGTCCGCGCCGATGCCGGCCGGACGCCCCGATCCGTCCGTGAAGTGGATCGGCGGATAATCCGCCATGACGCCGATGTGGATTTCCGGATGTTCGGCCAGCCAAGCCTGTTCCTCGGCCGTCCGTTCAAAGGAAGCCTCGGCGGCCACCCCCGACGCGCACAGCAGCAGCCATCCGGCCCGCCAGAGTTTTTTCATCTGCGGTAAAACTCTCACGAGCGCAAAAATAGCCCGTCCGCAAAACGAAAACCAGCCTTTTCTGGGCATTCGCCGGCGCGCGCAAGGCCCGCCTCCCCCGCTGGGCGGCCGGAGAACCGCCCGGAATGTTCCACCCCGTGGAAAACCGCCCGCCCAGGCGCAACGGGAACGGAACGCGGCTTCAGCGGGCGGCGAAAACCGTCACGCTCTGGCCGTCGACGGTGACGACCGGACGCCCTTTGGCGCGCACGGCGGGCGTCTTGTCCTGCGTGGCCAGAGCCAAGTTCCACGGTCCGCCGTTGTCGTTGGGCGGCAGCTCGAAGGTCTGGGGCTCTTCGCCGTTGTTGAAGATCAGGAACAGGCTGTCGTCGTCGCGGTCCGCGCCGGTGTGCTCCCGGCGGCCGTCGATGCGGCAGGCGAGCGCGACGCCTTTTTCCCAGTCGGGCTGAGGCGCGCCATCGGGGCCGTACCAGCGGATGTCGGGAAAATCGCCGGCCGTGTTCTGGCCCTTGAAGAAAGTCTCCCGCCACAGGGCCGGATGGCTTTTGCGGAACTCGATCATCTCGAGCGTGAACTCGTAGAGCGCGCGGTTCTTCTTGAGCAGGCTCCAGTCCACCCACGAGATCTCGTTGTCCTGGCAATAGGCGTTGTTGGTGCCTTGCTGGGTGCGGCCGAATTCGTCGCCGCCCAGCAGCATCGGCACGCCCTGCGAGAGGAACAGCGTCGCGATCAGGTTCTTCTGCCGGCGATGGCGCTTCGCCAGGATCGCCGGGTGGTTCGTCGGCCCTTCCTTGCCGCAGTTGTCGCTGTGGTTGTGGTTGTCGCCGTCGCGGTTGTCCTCGCAGTTGGCCAGGTTGTGCTTTTCGGCGTAGCTGACGATGTCGGCGAGGGTGAAGCCGTCGTGGCTGGCGATGTAGTTGACGCTCTTGAGCGGCGTCTGGCCGGGGCGGTCGTAGAGGTCGGGGCTGCCGCACAGGCGCGTGGCGAAGGTGCTCAGCCCGCCGGGGCCCCCGTTCCAGAAGTCGCGGATGTCGTCGCGGTACTTGCCGTTCCACTCCGACCAGCGCTCGTTGGGGAACGAGCCCACCTGGTAGGCGCCGGCGGCGTCCCACGCCTCGGCGATGATCTTCACGCCGCGCAGGATCGGGTCGTCGGCGATCTGCTCGATCACGGGCGGGTTCGCCAGCAGGTCGCCGTTGCGGCCGCGCGCGAGGATGGTGGCCAGGTCGAAGCGGAAGCCGTCCACGCGCATGTCCAGCACCCAATAGCGCAGGCAGTGCAGGATGAAGTCGCGCACGACCGGATGGTTGCCGTTGACGGTGTTGCCGCAGCCGGTGAAGTTCTTGTAGCGCTGCCCGTCCTCTTCCATCATGTAGTAGATGGAATTGTCGATGCCGCGGAACGAGAAGGTCTGGCCGCCCATGCCCCCCTCGGCCGTGTGGTTGAACACCACGTCGAGGATGACCTCGATGCCGGCCTTGTGCATCTCCAGCACCATCTCCTTGAACTCGCGGACCTGTTCGCCGCGCTGGTTGCCGCAAGCGAAGCGCCCGTTGGGCGCGAAGAACGCCAGCGTGCTGTAGCCCCAGAAATTCCGCAGGTTCTTGCGCGGGCCGTTCTCCCACAGCAGCTCCATCTCGTTGAATTCCTGCGCCGGCAGCAGCTCGAGCGTCGTGACGCCCAGCTCCCGCAGGTGCGGGATCTTCCCGACCAGCGCCCGGTAGGTGCCGGGGTTCTGCGCGCCGGCGTTCGGATGCGCCGTGAAGCCGCGCACGCTGGCCTCGTAGATGACCGTCTGGTTCAGCGGCACCCGCAGCGTGCGGTCGCCTTCCCAGTCGAAGTCGTCCTTCAGGATGATCCCCTTCGGAAAGAGCCGGCCGTTCTTGATCAACTGGCCGGGAACGATGCCCTCGCGCGCGCCCCACTTCTGCTGGCCGGTGACGGCGAGGGCGTAGGGATCCAGCAGCCATTGGTCCGGATCGAAGGCGTGTCCGGCGACGCCGTCGCGCGGACCGTCCATGCGGTACACGTAGTATTGTCCCGCCCGCGCCGTCGGCACGTGCAGATGCCACAGGTCGCCCAGGCGGTTCCGCTCGGGCCGCAGCTCGAACTCCTCCTTCGGAGCCTCGTCTTCCGCATGGTCGAACAACAGCAGCCACGCGCGCGTCGCGTGGCGGCTGAACAAGCTGAAATGCACGCCTTGGTCCACCACGTGCGCGCCATAGGGCACCGGGACGGGGGCGCGGGGAATCACATGCTCTTTCTTTTTCATCGCAGGTCTTTCTTTCACCGATACAGCATCCACGAACGGGCGGAATAGCGAACCCACTGCCCGAAGGAACGAAGTATGTCCACGAGCGAGGGCCCTTGGTGCCGGCGGCGGTGCTGGCGCCGGCGCTTCACGCGCACGCGCACGCGGCGATACCTCTTTCCGTTGGCCGCGGTGACGCCCTGGACCGGCTCCATGCCGTCGTCCGGCGAAGCCACGGCGGCGGCCGGCGCCCGCGCCAAGCGCGCCAGCGCGTGCCGGAGGGCGCGCGCCGGCTGCCACGGCTCCGAAAAATCGCTCCATTCGATCACCAGCATCTCGGCGAGATCGACCGGCGAAACCTGTCCGGCCTGCACGACGGCGGCCTGCACCGCCAGCCACGCGCAATCCGCCGCGCAGGTCAGCCGTTCGCGTTCCAGCATCCGGGGCATGCAATTGCGCGACATCAGGGCCGCGGCGTTCGACACCGCGCCCTGCAAGGCCACCAGCCGCTTGTTCTCGTCCATGCCCGCGGTCGCCGCCTGCTCATACTCGTTGGCCAGTTCGCGGATGTCGGGGCGGTATTCCCGCCCGAACCAGTCTTTGGTCTCCTTCAGCGCGCCGGCCCGGATGCGTTCGCAGACCCGCTCGAGGTCGTCCCGCAGGGGATGGGCCTTGAAGGTGTCGCGCAGGTCTTCGCGCGCCGCGCGGATGGCCAGGCGCAGCTCCCCCGGAATCTCCGGGTTGTCCTGGTAGTAGAGCAGCACGCGGCCGATCCGGCGCGCCTGCTTCATCCATTCGTCATAGGTCCCCTCGCCCGGCGCGGGCGGCGGCTTCGTCGCGCGGGCCGGCATCGACAGCGACAGGAACGCCACCAGCGGCGCCACCCAGGCCGCCGCCAGCAAAACCCCCACCAGAACGGCTCCCGGCCGCGAGTAGCCATGGACCATCACCACCAGCATCCCGCCGGTGGCCACCATCAGCATGAGCCACCAATAGATGGGAGCCCGCCGCTCGCGCGCCGCCGCCTGTCGCAGACGATTCATCCGTCCGGCCGCTTACTTCCCGGCCTTGCGCAGCAGGTCCGCCGTCAGGCCGTTCGCCTG
>SABN01000052.1 GCA_009928955.1 Opitutia bacterium
TGGTAAGAGAATACCAGTATAAGGCCGGAAAGCA
The DNA here is from genome assembly GCA_009928955.1 of Opitutia bacterium. Lineage (GTDB taxonomy): Bacteria > Verrucomicrobiota > Kiritimatiellia > CAIQIC01 > Lenti-01 > Lenti-01. The sequence goes on from SABN01000052.1 coordinate 35, forward strand.
ACTGAATAATCACAAAAAGGTGAAATCATGAGGCGGGGAAAGTGGAAGTCGACTGGGTGAACAGGGAGCGAAGAGGATGGGAATACAAGATTCCGGGACCCATGGCGCGCTTTTCGGGGGTTGGCTAGTCGACGTGCGAAATCGCCCCCACCGGGCAGGCCCCTTCCGCATTCCGCGCGTTGGCCTGATGCTCCTCCGGCACGGGATCGAGCTTCACCTGCGATTTGCCGTTCTGCAGCTCAAACACCTCCGGGCAGGTCCCCTCGCAAGCCCCGCAACCGATGCACAGTTCCTGATCCACGCTGAATTTCATATTCTACCGGTCCCTTGTGTTGTCGTTCAACATCTTCCCAATTTCCCTTCCGGCAAGCAAGCCTCTCGAAGTGGAGAAGAATCCGGGGATCAGGGGCCGATTTCGCTGGGATTGGGGCTCTTGAAGATCAGGAACGACGCGTTTTCCCGGGAGTCGTTGCGGATGCTCATCGGGGTCTGGATGGCGATGGGAAGCAGGGCCCCCTTGGCGGCCGCAGTGTCTTTGCCGTCCAGCGTCACGATGACCTGGCCTTCGATGATCAACAAATGGACATTCGAGTTGGCGTTGTGTGGCGGGACCTGCTGGCCGGGTTGCAGAGCGACCTGCATAACGAGCAGGTGGGTCTCGTCAACGAGCGGTCGTTTTCCCATCTGGCCGTCCGTGTAGGGGATGTCTTCGAGTACGTTTTTCATCTGTTCTGCTCCTGTTGCGGTGAGTCCGGTGATCCATGCGATGCACAGGGCGGGAAAGACAGTCTTCATGATGTGCATTGGATTTCAACCTCCTGCGGGTTTCGTTGCCGGGGCTTTTGGGGTCGGCGCCGGATTCATGATTTCGGTATGGATTCTGGCGGGGTCCGTTCCCAGGGAGCGGATGATTTCCAGTGTCATCCGATGCATTTCGGGCGGGCCGCAGAGATAAACCTCCGCGTGCTCCAAATCCGCATGTTCCTTCAGGGTTGCGGCATTCAGCAGGCCGGAACGGCACGTTTGTCCATCGTCGCAGGGGCAGGCGTTCACCGTCTCTTCATCTTTCCACAGAATATGCAGGATGCGGGCCCCAATTGTTTCGGCAATGGCAGCCAGTTCTTCCCGGTGAATGATGTCGTTGGCGGTGTTGTTGGCCCACAAGAGCACGATTTGACTCTTTGTTCCCGCCCGCATCATATGGCGCAACAGGCTTAAAAAAGGCGTGATGCCGATCCCGCCGGCGATCAACGTGAGCCGCGGCTGATGGTCCGCGTCCTTGCAGAAATGGCCCATCGGGCCGCGGACGCGAACCTCCATGCCCGGGACGGCGTGTTGAAGTCTGGTGCTGGATGGGCCGGCGGCTTTGACGGTGATCCGCACTTCGCCTTCTTCCGGTGCGCTGGAGATCGTGTAGACGTGTTCTGGCGCCCACGCCTCTCCTTCCCGAACGCTGAACAGGACGAATTGACCCGGTTTCCAGGTGGTAAACGGCGCATCCCCAATCGTCAGCGTGACAATCCAAGGATTGTGTTTCTCCACGTTCGTAATGATCGACATGGTGAGTTTCCTTACTCTGTTTCCGGTGACCGCTTCGATCCATGCGCAATTCCATTTGGAATTTCCGACTGGAATCTCATATTGGTATCACAATACCTGATATATGGGTAATTGCAAAACAAGAGGCGGAAAAGCCACTGGTTTGGCAATTTGCACGGGCTGTGTTATTCTGGGAATCCTAAGAACAGATAAGGACTTGGAATGAAAACGATCATTGTTGGCGGGGTGGCGGGCGGGGCGAGCGTGGCGGCGCGGTTGCGGCGGCTGGACGAAAAGGCCGAAATCGTGCTGCTGGAAAAGGGGCCGCATATTTCGTACGCGAACTGCGGGTTGCCGTACCACCTGGGCAAGATCATTCCCGAGCGCAGCTGGCTGCTGGTGATGACGCCGGAGAATTTCCGGGCGCGGTTCAACGTGGACGTGCGGGTGAACCACGAGGTGGTGGCCATCGACCGCGCGAAAAAGACGGTCCAGGTCCTGAACCGGCAGACGGGGGCGGAGCGCGAGGAGCGCTACGACAAGCTGATCATCGCGACGGGGTCCACGCCGATCCAGCTCAAGCTGCCGGGCATCGATCTGCCCGAGGTGTTGCCGCTGTGGACGCTGGAGGACATGGATCGCATCGCCAAGAAGCTCGACGCGGGCGCGCCGCGCGCGATCGTGGTGGGCGGCGGCTTCGTGGGCATGGAATTGGCCGAGAGCCTGCGTCACCGCGGGCTGGAAGTGACGCTGCTGGAAATGGGGCGGCAACTGCTGCCGACGATGGACGAGGAAATGAGCTCGCTGCTGGCCGAGGAACTGCGGCTGGCGGGCATCGGCGTCGAACTGGGCGCGACGGTGTCGGCGTTCGCGCCGGCCGCGGGCGGCGGGGTGACGGCGACGGTGAAGGACGGGCGGTCGTGGACGGCGGACGTCGTGGCGCTATGCGTGGGGGTGAAGCCGAACTCCGCGCTGGCGCAGGCGGCGGGGCTGGAAGTGGGACTGAAGGGGCATATCGTGACCGACGCGCAGATGCGGACGAGCGATCCGGATGTTTTCGCGGTGGGCGACGTTGTTTCGGTGGTCGATCCGGTGTTCGGCGGGACGACGGCGGTGCCGCTGGCGGGGCCGGCGAACCGGCAGGGACGCATCGCGGCGGACAACGTCCTCGGGCGCGGCCGGCGCTACGAAGGCACGTACGGCGCCTCGGTGGTGAAGGTCGGCAAGCTGACGGCGGCGAGCTGCGGGCACACGGAAGCGCGGCTGAAGGCGACGGGAAAGACCTATCGGAAAATCTATCTGCACGCCGGTTCGCACGCGGGCTATTATCCGGGCGCGACGACGCTGCACATCAAATTGCTGTTCGGCGACGACGGTCAGATCTACGGCGGGCAGGTGATCGGGGCGGAGGGCGCGGACAAGCGCGCCGACGTGCTGGCCGTGGCGATGCGCGCCGGAATGGACGTGCGCCAGCTCGCGGAGCTGGAGCTGTGCTATGCCCCGCCGTACAGTTCGGCCAAGGATCCGATCAGCGTGGCGGGCATGATTGCGACGAACGCGCTCGACGGCGTCACGACCCTGGCGCACGCCGATGCGCTGCCGGAAGGCGCGCTGCTGCTGGACGTGCGCGAGCCCGCCGAGTTGGCGCAGGGCGCGTTGAAGGGCGCGGTGAACATCCCGCTGCACCAGCTGCGCGCGCGCGCGTTCGAACTGCCCAAGGACCGCCAGATCGTGATTTTCTGCCAAGTGGGGCTGCGCGGCTACGTGGCCGAGCGGATTCTGAAGCAGCTGGGCTATGACGCGGCGAACCTGTCGGGCGGCTACCTGACGTGGAAGCAGTTCCAGCCGGAGAAGTGGGTGCCCAGCGACGACCAGATCGCGCTGGCGACGACGGGCAGCGAAGGCGGGCCGAGCCTGGCGGACGAGGAAGCGGAGCCGAAGACGGTGGTGGACGTGCGGCCGCTGCAGTGTCCGGGGCCGGTGGTGCGCATCAAGAAGGAGTTGGATGGACTCGGGGAGGGCGCGACGATCCAGGTGCTGGCGAATCCGCTGTTTGCGCCGGACCTGGCGAACTGGGCGCAAAGCTGCGGCCACAAGGTATTGAAGCTGGTGCAGAAGGGGACGCATCTGGAAGCCGTCGTGCGCAAAGGCGCGGCGCCGTCGTGCACGGGCGCGGCGGGGAGCGCGAATTCGGGGGCGATGGTGCTGTTCAGCAACGATCTGGACAAGGCGCTGGCGGCCTTGATCATCGCGACAGGCATGGCGGCGGCGGGGATGCAGGTGAGCATCTTCTTCACGTTCTGGGGTCTGAGCGTGCTGCGGAAGAATCCGGGGCCGGCGGTGAAGAAGAGCCTGCTGAGCACGATGTTCGGGTGGATGCTGCCGAAGGGCGCGCAGAAGCTGGCGCTGTCCAAGATGCACATGGCGGGCATGGGGACGGCGATGATGAAGCACGTGATGGCGAGCCAGAACGTGGCGACGTTGCCGGAGATGCTGCAGAACGCGCGGGCCATGGGCGTGAAGTTCATTGCGTGCGACATGGCCATGGGCGTCATGGGCATCACCCGCGAGGAGTTGATCGGCGTGGACGAAGTGGCGGGCGTGGCGACGTTCATTGCGCGCGCGAAGGAAAGCGGGCCGACGCTGTTTATCTGAACAGCCCCCGGCTCGACGCGCCGGGCTAAAACGGATCCGGGATCGGTTGTCGGCCAGGGCGGCGACCTGGCCGGATTCACCCACGGCGCAAGGCCGCGGGGGACGCGGTTGAAAAACGGCCGAAGTGGGGTAGGTTTTCCAAACACAAACCGGAGGTATGCATGAAGAAGAGCATGGGAACATGGTTGTTGGGAATGTTGGTGGCGGGCATGGCGGCCGGGGCGTGGGCGCAGGAGGGCGATCAGGCGCCGGTTTTGCAGTTCGAGCCGTTGCCGTATGCGTATGACGCGCTGGAGCCGCACATCGACGCGAAGACGATGGAGATCCACTACAGCAAGCATCACCAGGCCTATTTCAACAATCTGGTGAAGGCGGTGACGGGCACGGAGCTCGAAGGGCAGGCCGTGGAAGCGCTGCTGCCGAAGATGAGCCAATTGCCGGCGGTGGTGCGCAACAACGGCGGCGGACATTGGAACCACACCCTGTTCTGGAAGGTCATGTCGCCCAACGGCGGCGGAATTCCTGAGGGCGACTTGCTGGCGGCCATCGAACAGGCGTTCGGATCGTTCGACGGATTCAAGAAGCAGTTCGAGGCGGCGGCGGCCGGGCGGTTTGGCAGCGGGTGGGCATGGCTGAGCGTGGCGGAAGATGGATCGTTGTTCATCTCGTCGACGCCGAACCAGGACAATCCGCTGATGGACGTGGCGGAGAAGCGCGGCGCGCCGATCCTGGGATTGGACGTGTGGGAGCACGCGTATTATCTGAAATACCAGAACCTGCGGGCGAGCTACGTCGGCGCGTTCTGGAACGTCGTCAACTGGCCGGAGGTGGCCGCGCGCTACGCGGGGGCGAAGAAGTAGGAAACCCCGGAGAGGTTAACGCAAAAGACGCAAGCGACGCAAAAGGATCGCAAGCGCAGGAAGGGGCCCGCTCGATGAGCGGTCCTTTTCTTTTGGCGTAACCGATTCACCCACGGCGCAAGGCCGTGGGGGTCTGCGGGCAAACAGCCCGGCGGCTTGGGCCAAGCCGCCCTACCTCAATCACCGGACTTGGACATTGCAGATTGGATATTGATTATTGGATATTGAGATTCGATCTCACGCGCCGTAGGTGGAGGAGGCGGTGGCGCCGCCTTGGCCGGTCCAGTTGGTGTGGAAGAACTGGCCGCGGGGCTTGTCGATGCGCTCGTAGGTGTGGGCGCCGAAGTAGTCGCGCTGGGCTTGGAGCAGATTGGCGGGGAGGCGCGCGCAGCGGTAGGAATCGTAGTAGCCGAGCGCGGTGGAGATGGCGGGGAGGGGGATGCCGAGATCGACCGCGTTTTTGACCGTGCGCCGCCAGGCGTCCTGCGCGTCCGCGGCGACCTTTTGGAAGTACGGCGCGAGCAGCAGGTTCGCCAGCGCGGGGTCGGCGTCGAAAGCGGCCTTGATCTGGCCGAGGAACCGGGCGCGGATGATGCAGCCGCCGCGCCACAGCAGGGCGATGTCGCCGAAGTTGAGATTCCACTGGTGCTCGGCGGAAGCCGCGCGCAGGAGCTGGAAACCCTGCGCGTAGGAGCAGATCTTGGCGGCGTAGACGGCTTGCTCGAGATCGGCGAGGAATGTCACGCGGTCGCCGGCGAATTTCGCGGCGGGCCCGGCGAGTTTATGCGCGGCGGCGACGCGTTCGTCCTTGATGGCGGAGAGGCAGCGCGCGAAGACGGCTTCGGCGATCTGGGGGATGCCGACGCCGAGATCGAGGCCGGCCTGCGAGGTCCACTTGCCGGTGCCCTTCTGGCCGGCGGCGTCGAGAATGACGTCGACCATGGGCTGGCCGGTTTCGTCGTCGGTCTTGGCGAGGATGGCGGCGGTGATTTCGATGAGGTAGGAATCGAGCGGGCCGGCGTTCCACTTCTTGAAGACGGCGGCCATTTCAGCGGGGGCGAGGCCGAGGCCCTGCGACATCAGGTGGTAGGCTTCGGCGATGAGCTGCATATCGCCGTATTCGATGCCGTTGTGGACCATTTTGACGAAGTGGCCGGCGCCGTCGGGACCGAGCCATTCGCAACAAGGAAGGCCGTCGACCTGGGCGGCGATGGCTTGGAAGATGGGCTTGAGATGCGGCCAGGCCTCGGCGTGGCCGCCGGGCATGATGGAAGGGCCCTTGAGCGCCCCCTCTTCGCCGCCGGAGACGCCCGCGCCGACGTAGAGCAGGCCGCGCCTGGCGGCGCCGTCGCAGCGGCAGATGGTGTCGGGAAAGTGGCTGTTGCCGCCGTCGATCAGGACGTCGCCGGGTTCGAGCAGCGGAGACAGTTCGCCGATCAAATCGTCCACGGCGCGGCCGGCGCGGATCATCATCAGGATCTTGCGCGGGCGCGCGAGGGCAGCGACGAGTTCCGCGGGGCTGCGGCAGCCGATCAGGTGCTTGCCTTGGCCGCGGCCATTGATGAAGGCGTCGACCTTGGCGACGGTGCGGTTGGTGCAGGCGACGGTGAAGCCCTTGCTTTCCATGTTGAGGATGAGGTTTTCGCCCATGACGGCGAGGCCGACGACGCCGATGTCCGCTTTCGATTTCATGTGGGAATCCTTTCCTGGATTGAGCGGGTCCCCCCGCCTTGCGCGGTGGGGGAGCCAAACTTTGCTTCCCACGACGCAAGGTCGTGGGGGAGCGGATGGAAGCACGTGCTCATAGCAAACACCCTTCTTCGCCGCAGCCGTAGCGCCAGACATGGCCGGCGCGGGCGAGGAGTTCGTCGGCGGCGGCGGGCCCCCAGGTCTTGGGGGCGTAGGGGTGGAGCGGGGAAACGTGGGGCGATTTATCCCAGCCGGCGAGGACGGGATCGAGGAGGCCCCAGGCGATCTCGATGCCATCGCTGCGGGCGAAGAGGGAGGCGTCGCCCTTGAGCGCGTCGAGGAGGAGGCGTTCATAGGCTTCGGGGAGGACGATGTCGGGGAAGGCGTCGCGGTAGCTGAAATCCATCTTGGCGGAGCGCGACTCGGCGACGGTGTCGGGGACTTTGGTTTCGAAGCGGAGATGGATGCCTTCCTCGGGCTGGATGCAGATGGAGAGCATGTTGGGGGTGAAGGATTGGTTGCGGCCGAGGCCGAACATGACGTCGGGCGGCGCTTGGAACTCGATGATGATGGAGCTGCTGCGGGTGGGCATGGCCTTGCCGGAGCGGAGGTAGAACGGGACGCCCTTCCAGCGCCAGTTGTCGACGTGGAGCTTGAGCGCGGCGAAGGTGGGCGTCTGCGAATCGGGCGCGACGCGTTCGGCGGCGCGGTAGCCTTCGTACTGGGCGCGGACGACATCTTCGAGGCGGATGGGGCGGATGTTGCCGAGGACCTTGGCCTTCTCGTTGCGGACGGCGTTGGCGTCGAGCGAGGCAGGCGGCTCCATGGCGACGAGCGAGAGCAGCTGCAGCAGGTGGTTTTGGAACATGTCGCGCAGGACGCCGGCCTGGTCGTAGTAGCCGCCGCGGGAGCCGACGTCGACGTTTTCGGCGACGGTGATCTGGATGTTGGAGATATAGCGCCGGTTCCAGACGGGCTCGAACAACGTGTTGGCGAACCGCAGGAACATGATGTTCTGGGCGGTTTCCTTCCCGAGGTAGTGGTCGATGCGGTAGACCTGGTGCTCGCGGAACGAGGCATGGACGCGATGGTTGAGGGCTTCGGCGGAGGGGAGATCGCGGCCGAAGGGCTTTTCGATGACGACGCGGCGCCAGCCTTCGGTTTCGGCGGCCATGCCGGCGGCGGCGAGGGCGTCGCAGGCCGGCCCGTAATGCTCGGGGGCGGTGGCGAGATAATAGAGGCGGTTGGCGGGCTGGCCTTCGATCTCGCGCAGGCGCGCGTCGACGGCGGGGAAATCGGCGGACACTTCGAGATCGCCGCGGACGTAGTGGAGGCGGCTGGCGAAATCGGCCCAGACCTTTTCGTCGAACGTGCCGCCGAATTTCTTCACGCCATCGAGGACGTGCTCGCGGAAATAGTCGGTGGTCCAGTCGCGGCGGGCGACGCCGACGATGCGGGTGCGGTCCCACAGGCGCCCCTTCTTGCGGTTGCGGTAGAGCGCGGGGATGAGCTTGCGGTGCGTCAAATCGCCGGTCGCGCCGAAGATGACGAGGGTGGTGGCGTCGGCCTGGGGGATGTCGTGGCTCATGGGAACTCCTTCAGGTGGGCGGCGGCGGCGCGGTCGAGCAGCCAGCGCGGGTTGCCGGAAAGCCTTTGCGCGGGCAAGTCGGACGGGCGGGAAAACACGCGGGCGACGATGCCGGCCTTGCCGGCGCCGGCGGCCACGACGAGGAGATGCCGCGCGGCGTTGAGGACGGGGAAGGTCAAGGTGATGCGGTCGGGCGGGGGCTTGGGGGCGTTGGAAACCGTCGCGACCGAATGATTCGTTTCCAGGAGCGCGGGATTTCCAGGGAAGAGCGAGGCGACGTGGCCATCCTCGCCGACGCCGAGCAGGACGAGATCGAGGGGGAGGAAGGGGGCGATTTCGGTTTCGTAGGTGGCGGCGGAGCCGCGAATCGGATGGAGGTGCGCGCCGGCGAGCCGGGGCAGGAGTTCGGTTTGCGCGAGCTGGAAATTGCTTTGGGGATCGGAGAGGGGCACGCAGCGTTCATCGGTCCAGAAGACGTGCCATTGGGAGGCGTGGATCTGGGTGCGGGCCAGCCCGTGGGCGAAGAGGGAGACGGCGGAGCCGCCGGGGAGGGCGAGGTGGAACGCGCCGCGCGCGGCGAGGGCTTCGGCGGCGCAGGCGGCGACGCGCGCGGCGAGGGCGGCGGACAAGGCGGGGGCGTTTTCCAAGATCTCGCGGATCGGCTTCATGTGCGGGGTATTATCGCTCATTTTGGCCGGTTTCGCCAGTATTCAAAATGGAAAGGGTGGATTTTGGATTGCCGAGTTGATGGCTGGGGCGGAACTGATTCACCCACGGCGCAAGGTCGTGGGGGTCTAAATCGGGGGGCGAGGTCGTGGGGGGCTACCGGGACGGGGCCGTGGGGGGCTTGGAGGGAAAATCGAGGTAGAGGACGTCGGGGGTGCGGGTCCAGCCGCGGGCGGTTTGGAGGTGGGCGAGGACGCGGAGGCAGAAGGCGCGGAGGGCGGGGGCGTCGAGAGGGGCGAAGGCGGAGTGGGATTTGGATTTGTTGCGGCGGCGGGGGGTGGGGGCGAAGCCGGCGGCGTAGAGGCCGCGCAGGCCGAGGAGGCCGGCGCCGGAGGAGTCGTCCCAGGCGGGCGCGAGCTGCTCGAGGAGCGCGCGCAGGCCGGGGAGGAGCGTGATTTCGAGCCAGCCGGCCTGTTCTTGGCGCAGGCGTCGGAAGTCGAGGGTCCAGAGGATCTTGCCTTCGGCGGTGAGGGTGCGGGCGGGGCGGACGAGGCGGGAGGCGAAGAGCTGCCAGACGAGGAGGGGGACGGGCCCGGGCCAGACGCCGGGGTCGAAGACGGGGAGGTCGGCGCCGGGGAGGTGGGCGGAAGCCCAGGCGCGGGCGGCCTCGTCCTGGCGGAGGGTGCGCAGGGCGCGATAGATCAGCAGGTGGAGATAGTCGTCGGGGAGCGGTGGCGCGAGGCGCTGGTCGGCGAGGTACTGGACGACGGCGGCGGAGACGGCCTCGGCGGCGGCGGGGTCGAGGGGGGCGCCATGGGCCGCGTCGCGCAGGAGCTGTTCGAGGTGGGCGCGGAGGACCGCGCGGACGTCGTCGCTGGAGGGAATCGGGAGCATGGGAATTAAGAATTAAAAATTAAGAATGAAGAATTGAAAATGGGGAGGGGGCAGCGGTGGCGTTTTCCACGCCGCGGAAAAAGAGGCGATTTTTCCACGCCGTTGAAAATCCGATGAGCGGCGAGTAAGCGCATGGGGGGGCTATTGGCGGCCGATGAGGTTTTCGATTTCGGAGAGGAACTGGGAGGCGTCGCGGAAGCGGCGGTAGACGGAGGCGAAGCGGAGGAAGGCGACTTCGTCGAGTTTTTCGAGCTTGTCCATGACCTTGCGGCCGATGACGGTGGAGGGGACTTCGCGTTCGTACTCGGTTTCGATCTCGTGGACGACGTCGTCGACGAGCATGTCCATCTGGGGGTCGGAGATGGGGCGTTTGATGGCGGCGTGGGCGATGGCGGCGCGGAGCTTGGGGCGGGAGAAGTCCTCATGGCGGCCGTCGCGCTTGAGGACGGTGAGGACGGCCTTGACGACCTCCTCGTAGGTGGTGAAGCGGTGGCCGCATTGGGCGCAGACGCGGCGGCGGCGGATGACGTCGCCGTTGCGGATGGAGCGGGAGTCGATCACCTTGTCGTCGAGCTGGGCACACTTGGGGCAGCGCATGGACGGGAGTGTGCGAAAGGGGGGGCGGGGAAGTCAAGCGCGGAGGGGCGAGCGGTCCATCGTCCATCTGGAGCTTGCATTCCGGAGGGGGATTTATGAATATCATGTTCATGGACGAACGGGACGACCAAGGGATGCGGATCTACCTGCGCGAAATCGGGCAGGTGGAGCTGTTGACGCCGGCGGAGGAAGTGAAGCTGGCGAAGCGCATCAAGAAGGGGGACGAGGCGGCGCGGTCGCAGATGATCCGCGCGAACCTGCGGCTGGTGGTGAAGATCGCGGGGGACTATGCGCGGCTGGGGCTGCCGCTGCTGGATTTGATTTCGGAGGGGAACATCGGGCTGATGAAGGCCGTGGAGCGGTTCGACCCGAAGAAGGGCGGCAAGCTCAGCACGTATGCGGCGTGGTGGATCAAGCAGGGGATCCGGCGGGCGCTGGCGAACCAAGGCAAGACGATCCGGCTGCCGTCGCACATGGTGGACAAGCTGTTCCGGATGCGGCGGATGCAGGAGACGCTGTCGCACGAGCTGGGGCGGGTGCCGTTGGCGGCGGAGTTGGCGGCGCGGCTGGACGTGCCGGAGAAGACGGTGAAGTACTGGCTGGAGGTGTCGCAGCGGCCGACCTCGCTGGATGTGCCGCTGGGGGAGGACGGGCGCGAGAGCCTGGGCGACACGATCGGCGACGCGAAGGCGAAGTCGCCGTTCGACGACCTGAACGACCAGCAGCTGCTGGAGGAGATGGCGGTGAATTTGAAGTTGCTGGACGCGCGGGAGCAGCTGATCCTGAAGCGCCGGTTCGGGCTGGAGGGGGTGGAGGCGGAATCGCTGGAAGAGGTGGGGGCGCGGCTGGGGATCACGCGGGAGCGGGTGCGGCAGCTGCAGAACCAGGCGCTGGCGACGCTTCGGGAAAAGATGCTGGAAGAGTGAGCGGCGGCGCGCCGGACCCATCGGCAGGCCCCTTCAAGGAGACGGACCATGGCAGAGCAAGCGGGCGGCGAAATCCAGATGGACGGGGCGAATTTGTACCGCGAGGAAACGTACACGGACCTGAAGGCGGGGACGGTGCGCAAGCTGGTGCCGGTGACGGCGGCGGGGGCGGACGATCCGACGCGGGCGCCGATCTATTCGGCGGCGACGCAGGTGATGACGCCGGGGGGCGCGCTGCCGCTGAGCGGCGAAATCGAGGGCGCCCAGTCGCTGGAGGCGGCGATCGCGAAATTCCCGGCGGCGATCCAGCGGGCGATCGCGGATCTGCGCGAGGAGATGGCGGCGATGCAGCGGGAGCGGGCGTCGCAGATCGTGGTGCCGGGGCGGAACGGGGCGCCGCCGTCGGACCTGCTGATCCGCTAGGGCCGGGTTTCGGCCGGGGGCGCGCCGCCTCGGCGCCGCGAAATCCAGCGGATGGGGAGAAAGAGATTTCCTTTGGCGGGGGGGGCATGGCAAGATGTCCGGCGTGGGCGCCGCGCGCACGCGGGGCCGCTTAAGGAGGACCGACCATGGACGATCAAGCATTCATTCCCCCGCCGATTCCCTCGCCCGCCCGCGGCCGGAAGCCCGCCTTGAACCTCGGGCCGGGGCTGGGCGCCTTGGCCGTTCCGTTGGCGATCCTGGCGGCGGTGCTGCTCCTGCCGATCTGGGTCTGGTTCTTCTGGCGGATCGAGCCGGGGCCGGGCGAGATCGCGGTGCTGATCGCGAAGACGGGGGCCAACCTGCCGTCGGGGCAGATTCTGGCGTTGGAGAAGGGGCAGAAGGGGATCCAGCTGGAGGTGCTGGCGGAAGGGCGATACTTCAAGAATCCCTACACGTGGGGTTGGCAGATCCGGCCGATCACGGACATTCCGGCGGGCAAGCTGGGGGTGCTGACGCGGCTGTACGGGGACGAGCTGCCGGGCGGGCAGATTCTCGCGCCGGAGGGCTACAAGGGGATCGTGCCGGAGGTGCTGCGGCCGGGCAAGTACCGGATCAATCCGTTTGCGTACAGCGTGCAGTCGCCGTTGCCGGACGCGATCACGATCCGGCCGGGATTCGGCGGGGTGGTGACCGCGTTGACGGGCCTGGACGTGTTGAACGGCGAGGTGCCGGAGGCGGACCGGAACACGTTCCTGGTGAAGGAGGGGATGAAGGGCGTGCAGTCCGGCATTCTCGACGCGGGCACGTATTACCTGAATCCGTACATGGTGATCGTGACGGAGGTGAACCTGCAGAGCCAGCGGTTCGAGATGAGCGGAGAGGACGCGATCAGCTTCCTGACGCTGGACGGGTTCACGGTGAACGTGGAGGGGACGATCGAATACGCGCTGATGCGCGACCGGGCGGCGCTGCTGACGCACCAGGTGGGGGACATGGACGACATCCTGAAGAAGATCGTGTTGCCGAAGGCGCGCGGGTTCAGCCGGATCGAAGGCAGCAAGAACCCGGCGAAGAACTACATCGCGGGGGCGACGCGGCAGAAGTTCCAGGACAACCTGGAGACGCACCTGATCGCGCAGTGCAAGAACTGGGGGGTGGAGATCAAGTCGGTGCTGATCCGGAACATCACGCCGCCGGACGCGATCGCGAGCATCATCCGGGACCGGGAGGTGGCGGTGCAGGACGCGAACAAGTACGGGCAGCAGATCGAGCAGGCGAAGTCGGAGGCGGAGCTGGTGAAGCAGGAGATGCTGGCGGTGCAGAACAAGGAGAAGGTGGAGGCCGACACGCGGCGCATCCGGTCGGTGATCGCGGCGGAGCAGGGGCGGGAGGTGCGGCTGACGCGGGCGAACCGGGATCTGGAGGTGGCCAAGCTGGAGAACGCGGCCGCAAAGGCGCAGGCCGAGGCCAAGCTGCTGCAAGCGACGGCGGAAGGCAACGTGATCCGCATGCGCAACGAAGCGGAGGCGGGCGTGATCGAGAACCAGGTGAAGGCGTTCGGCACGGGGCTGAACTTGGCGCGGTACGCCTTCTACGGGCGCATCGGGCCGAAGATCCGGTCGATCCTGAGCGGCGACCAAGGTGGCGGGTTGGGAGAATTGCTGCAAGGGTATGTGCCCGGCGCGGCGAAAGGCGGTGCCCAATGAAAAACATCCTGAAAATGGTTGCGGTGGCGGCGCTGGTGGTGGCGGGTCCGTGGCTGCTGTGGCAGTGGGGCTTCTGCCGGTTCTACGTGGGCCCGGACCAGATGGCGGTCATCACCGCCAAGATGACGGGCGAGGCGCTGCCGCCCGGGCAGATCCTGGCGAAGAAGGGGCAGCAGGGCATCCAGGAGGAGGTGCTGGGCGAAGGCCGGCATTTCCTGAATCCGTGGCTCTACGAGCGCGAGATCCGGCCGGTGGTGTTGATTCCGCCCGGCAAGGTGGGCATCGTGACCTCGAAGGTGGGCGAAGAACTGCCCGAGGGCGAGTTCCTGGCGGAGCGCGGCCAAAAGGGCATCTGGCGGAACGTGCTGGGTCCCGGAAAATACCGGATGAATCCGGTGGGCTACCAGATCGACATCGTGGACGCCATCGGCATTCCGGTCGGCTACGACGGGGTGGTGACCTCGCTGTCCGGCACGCAGACGGCGCCGAGCGAATTCGCGAAGCGGGGGCAGAAGGGCGTGCGCAGCGACGTGCTGCAGCCGGGCCTCTATTTCGTGAATCCGCGCGAGTACAAGGTGGACGTGCTGGAGATCGGGGTGAACCAGGTCTCGCTGATGGGCAAGGGGGGGGGCGCGGTGATCACCAAGAACCTGATGGCCTCCCAGAACGTGGCGATGGACCGGCTGCAGTTGAATGTCATCCAGGAGCAGCAGGAGAAGCGCGCCGACTACATGCGGTCGGAATCCAGCTCGGGCATGCGCCTCGGACGGCTGGCGCCGGCGAGCGCGCCCGTCAAGAGCGCGAGCGGGGTCAAGAAGGACAAGCCGGCCGAGATGATGGATTTCGCGGCCGCCCCGCCGCCGGCGTCGCTGTCGTTCGTGCTGAACCAGTTCGTGGAGTTTCCGTCGCGGGACGGGTTCGAGATCAGCCTGGACATGACGGTGGAGTTCGAGCTGTTGCCGAAGGACGTGGCGTGGCTGTTCCGGACGTATGGCGATCTGCCGGCGGCGGTGGACAAAGTGATCATGCCGCAGATTTTGTCGGTGTCGCGCCTGAAGGGGTCGGCGTACGGGGCGAAGGATTTCATCGTGGGCGAAGGCCGCGAGAAGTTCCAGAACGAGCTGACGGACGCGCTGGCGCGCACGCTGGAGGAGAAGCGGATCCGGATCCACGCCGCGCTGATCCGGCATGTGAACGTGCCGGGGCAGATCCTGGACCCGATCCAGCAGGCGAGCTTGGCGCAGGAGCAGGACCTGACGAACCGGGAGAAGCAGAACACGGCCAAGAAGCAGGCCGAGCTGAACACGGAGCTGAGCTTGATCGGCCAGCGGCGCGAGCAGGTCGCGCAGGAGACGGAGAAGATCAAGGCCATCGTGAAGGCCGACGAGGAGAAGCAGGTCGCGGAGATCCAGGGCGACACGATGCGGCAGGCGGCGGAGATCGAAAAGCAGACGGCGGGGGTGAACGCGGAGCGGATCACGACGCTGGGCACGGCCGACGCGAAGGTGGTGAGCCTCGTGGAAGGCGAGAAGGCCAAGGGCCTGCAGCTGAAGGTCAAGGCGTTTGGCGACCCGGAGGCGTACAACCTGTGGACGCTGGCGTCGGCCTTGGGCGACGACCTGAAGATCAACATCCTGCACGCGGGGCCCGGCACGCTGTGGACGGACCTGGAGAAGGCGGGCTTGTCCGACCTGGGCGCGGGAAGCGTGCTGGCGCCGAAGAAGTAGCAAAAGAATTCAGACTCCAGAAGTCAGGATTCAGAATGAAGGCGGGCCGTGGATGAACGACATGCGCGGTTGTTGACGGAGGTCGCGGCGGAGGCGCAAGCCACGGTCGCGCACACGGGGATCGCCGCGTTTTCCCCGCGGGTGATGGCGGCGCTGGGGGCGGTGCCGCGCCATGCGTTCGTGCCGGAGGAGGAGCGGGCGTCGGCGTATCTCGACGAGCCGCTGTCCATCGGCCACGGGCAGACGATATCGCAGCCCTACATCGTGGCGCTGATGACGGACCTGCTGGAGCTTTCGCCGGGCGACAAGGTGCTGGAGGTGGGGGCGGGTTCGGGCTACCAAGCCGCGGTGCTCGCGAAGCTGGCGCGGGCGGTGCACACGGTGGAGATCGTGCCGGAGCTGGCGCGCGCGTGCCGGGCGCGGCTGGCGCGGCTGGGCTTCGCGGACGTGGCCGTGCACGAAGGCGACGGCGCGGCGGGGCTGGCGGTGGAAGCGCCGTTCGATGCGATCCTGGTGGCGGCGGCGGCGCGGCGGGCGCCGCGGGCGCTGGTGGCGCAGCTCAAGCCGGGGGGCCGGATGGCGATTCCGCTGGGCGAGCCGGGGGCGACGCAGCAGCTCGTGGTGGTGGCGAAGAATGCGCGGGGGGAGGTTGCGGCGCGGCCGGTGTTGCCGGTGCGGTTCGTGCCGCTGACCGGGCAATTCAATTAAGCATTCCGGGGCTCAGGCCATCTCGCAGTCGACGAGGCGGCGTTCGGCGACGACTTCGCGGACGAAGGCGCCGACGGCCTGGTGGGCGGGGTGGATCTGGTAGGCGGCGAGGTCCGCGCGGGAAGCGAACTGGGCGACGAGGACGACATCGGAGCTGTTTTCCGTGGCGGAAAAATCCAAACCGACGTCGAGGCGGAGGAGGCCGGGGATCTGGCCGCGGAGGGCCTCGAGTTTTTCGCGGAGGAGGCGCGCGTTTTCGGCCTTGGGGTTGCCGAGGGCGGATTCCTTGAGCCGCCAAGCGACGACATGGGTGACCATGGGGCGGCTCAGAAGGTGAAGAGCATGCCGGCGGAGAAGGAAAGGCCGCTGAAATCGAGGTCTTGGCTGGCCTCGAAGGGGCCGACCGCGTGCGCGAGGGAGGTTTCGACCCAGGTGTACTGGCCTTCGAAGAAGAGGGCGGCGTTGCGGGCGAGCTGGGCGCGGGCGCCGAGGAGAGCATAGAAGCCGGTTTCTTCGCCGAGGTCCATGTCGATGGTGGTTTCGACGGGGCCCTGGCGGCGGCGGAATTCGCCGTCGAAGAAGTAGCGGCCGACGCCGGGGCCGCCAAAGAGGCTGAAGGTGTCGCCGAGGGGGAGGAAGGCGACGAGGCCGGCCTCCAGCGGCATGCAGACGATGACGGTTTCGTTTTCGTACCAGCCTTCGCCCGCGAGGTAGACCTCCTCGGAGCTGCCGGCGCCATAGCCGCCCATGCGCAGTTCGAGGGCGAGGTGTTTGAACAAGCGGATCTGTCCGATGACGCCGCCGCCGATCGCGCCGTCGAGATCGAGATGGTCGAGATCCCGGGCGTTCCAATAGGACAGGTGGGCGCCGAGGCTGAAGCGGGAGAGGGGCGCGGCCGGCTCTTCGGCTTGAACTCCCGTCGCGGCGAAGAGCAGGGCGGCAAACAGACCGGCGATCTTTTTCATGGGTGTTCCTCTGGGGCGGATTTCAATTTCATGGACGGGATCCTCGCAAGCCGGGATCCGGGAAAAAGGAAACGGCACCGGGCCGAGGGGGGCTGATGCGTCGCGCCGGGCCAGCTAGAGAGGCGTCGGCGCCGCCGGGGGCGGGAGCGTTGCCGGGTTGGCCGGCTCGGCGGACGCCTGGGCCTGCTTGGCATCGGCTTTCCGCTGCCGCTTCTCCTCCTGCTTCTTCTTTTTGGCGATTTCCCGCTGATGTTTGGCGAACGAGTAGTTGGGTCTGGCCATGGGGGCTCCTTTTCGTGTTTCCACCATCTATAGCATGTCCGGGGGTCGGTGTGCGCGATAAATTTTTGGGCGGGCCGCTTCTCCTGCGGATCGACGGGCCGGGGATCCGTTCCCGCCTCGATTCCCCTCAGAGCGGCGGCGTGCGCCGGTCCCAGATGGTGAGGCCGGAGTGGGCGGCGGCGAATGGGCGTCCGGGGCGGAGCGAGACGGCGTAGCCGACGGCGACGGTCAGGAAGAGGGCGAGGGGGAAGAAGTAGGAGAAGTGGAGGGGGGTGTAGGCGTCGGCCACGTGGGTGGCGGCGATGGCGGCGAGGGCGCCGGCGAGCCAGCCGATGAAATCAGCGCGGCGGGTGAGCATGCCGAGGAGGAAGAGGCCGAGGATGGGGGCGCTGAAGAGGCTGATGATGGCGGAGTAGGCCTCGATGAGATGCTCGAAGCGCGAGACGTAGAAGGCCATGGCGGTGGCGAAGGCGCCGAGGGCGAAGGTGAGGATGCGGGCGAGGCGCAAGTCGTGCGCTTCGGTGGCGGGGATTTTGCGCGCGGGGCGGATGAAATCGTGGAGGACCACCGTGGAGACGCAGCTGATGCCGGAGTCCATGCTGGACATGGCGGCGGCGAAGAGGGCGGCGATGAGCAGCCCCGAGACGCCGTTCGGCAGGGCGCGGATGATGAACGTCGGCAGGAGGCGGTCGCTGGGAAGGCCTTCGGGGAAGAGGGCGGGGTCGGCGGCTTGGCAGGCGAAGAGGCCGAGGCCGATGAAGAGGAGGGCGCCGATGACGACGACATCCACGGCGGCATTGAAGAAGAGGGCGCGGGCGACGCCGCGGGAGGAGGGGATGGCCATCATGCGCTGGACGGTGGTCTGGTCGGTGCCGTAGTCCTGCATGAGCTGGAAGAAGTAGCCGAGGCCGACGATCCAGCCGCTCATGGCGGTGAGGGAGAGGCGTCCATCGGCGAGGCGCAGATGGCCCCGGGCGCGGGCGAAATCGAGGATGCCGGCCACGCCGCCGGGGGCGCGGTCGGCGAGGGCGACGATGAGCCAGGCGAGGCCGCCGAGCATGAGGACGAACTGGACGACGTCGGTCCAGATGTCGGCGGCGAGGCCGCCGAGGACGGTGTAGAGCGTGGCGAGGCCGCCCATGGCGAGGAGGCAGGCGGAGAGGGGGATGCCGGAGACGACGGAGAGGGCGAGGGAAGGCGCGTAGATGACGAGGCCGAGCCAGCCGAGGCGCGCGAGGATGAAGAGGCCGGCGGCGGCGGCGCGCGCGCGGGGGCCGAACCGATGCGCGATGTATTCGTAGGACGTCGTCACGCGCAGGCGGTGGTAGAAGGGATAGAAGAGCGCCACGAGCACCGGCGCGACGGCCACGCTGGCGAGGCCGACGACGAGGAAGGCGATGTTCTCGCGGTAGGCCGTGCCGGGGAGGGCCATGAAGGTGACGGCGCTCGTGAGCGAGGCATACATGCTCATGCCGACGATCAGCCAGGGCATCTTGCGGCCGGCGAGGAAGAAGTCCTCCGTGGTCTTCTGCTTGCGCGCGAAGAGCAGGCCGATGCCGAGCATGGCGAGGAGGTAGGCGCCGAGGATGGCGTAGTTCAGGGGGCTGAAAGGAGCGGGTTCCATGGGTGTTTCCTATCATGGCTTGGCGAGGGTTTCCAGCGCCGAAAGGGGCGGATTGATTTTTCCGGCCGGGCGGACGTATTCTGCGCGGCATGAAAACGAGCGCGGCATGGCGATGGGACGAGACGGTGGCGATCAACCGGGATTTCGGCGACCGGGCGGTGGTGGCGGCGTACGACGAGCGGCACCGGAAGTTCCGGGACATCGACGGGGAGAACGCGGCGATCTTGGCGCGGCTGGAGTTGAAGCCCGGGGAGGTCGCGGCGGATTTCGGGTGCGGGACGGGCGCGTTCGCGCGGGCGGCCGCGCGCCGGTGCGGGACGGTCTACGCGATCGACCTTTCGGCGGCGATGCTGGACTACGTGGGCTGGAAGGCGCAGGAGGAGGGGCTTGCGAACCTCGTGTGCCGTCCGGGCGGGTTCCTGACCTATGCGCACGAGGGGCCGCCGTTCGATGTCCTCCACACGAGCTTGGCGCTGCACCATCTGCCCGACTTCTGGAAGCAGCAGGCGCTGGAGCGGCTGGCGGGGATGCTGAAGCCGGGCGGGCGGCTGCATCTGATGGACGTGGTTTTCCAGGCGGAGAACCGCGAAGCGAACATCGACGCGTGGATCGCGGCGATGGCCGCCACGGGCGGCGCCGAGGTGGCGGACAGCATCCGCGCGCACGTCGCCAAGGAATATTCGACGTTCACGTGGATCCTGGAAGGGCTGCTGGCGCGGGCGGGATTCCGGATCGACCGCGCGGAACATTCCGGCGGCGTGCTGGCGCACTATTATGGCACCAAGGCCTGAAGCCGGGCGGATTTAGCTTTGACGGCGGGGGCGGGGGAATCTAGCGTACGGGGCATGGAGAGGCTGAAAACCATCTTGATGGGTTCGGGCGCGCTGGCGTGTCCGCTGCTGGAGGGCATCCTCGCGGCGGGGCGCGACGACGTGGTGGCGGTGGTGACGCAGCCGGACCG
>SABN01000053.1 GCA_009928955.1 Opitutia bacterium
GTCATGGGGGGGAGCGTAGACAATTAAGAATGAAGAATGAAGAATTAAGAATGGGGGGGCAGGCGGTCGGCGGGGGGCGGGGGGATGTTGAACGGAGGGTTCGAGACCTGTTCGAATTTGTGGTGGACGCGACAAATGAAATACAAAAATGTTATTTTATGTTTTACAAAACTACAAATATGTAATAATATGCAAAATGTTGTTCCGGGCTCTAAATTCTTATCTGCATGGAGTGGAATCGAATGCGGACGGCGAGGCCGATCCATGAAGCGTTTTGGCATGGTTGTTGCTAATGGGAAGTGTCGCCACAAAAGTGGACGGCGGCCGGAAAACGCAAACAAAAGAGTCTGATTTGGAAACGAGCGAAAGAGAAAGAGGAAGCAGATGAGCAATGCGAGATTGAACGCGATCGCGGCGGTGACGAACTACCGGGCGACGGCGCAGGCGCTGGATTTTTCGAAGACGCCGGCGAGCGAGATTTTCGGGGCGAACGTGTTCGACGACCGGGCGATGCAGGCGCGGCTGCCGAAGGCGACGTACCAGGCGTTGCGGCGGACGATCGACAAGGGGGAGAAGCTGGACGTGTCGGTCGCGGACGAGGTGGCGGTGGCGATGCGGGACTGGGCGATCGAGAAGGGGGCGACGCACTACGCGCACGTGTTCTATCCGCTGACGGGGCTGACGGCGGAGAAGCATGACAGCTTCCTGGAGCCGGACGGCAAGGGCGGGGCGCTGGCGGAATTTTCGTCGAAACAGCTGATCAAGGGCGAGCCGGACGCGTCGAGCTTCCCGTCGGGGGGGATCCGGGCGACGTTCGAGGCGCGCGGCTACACGGCGTGGGACGTGACGAGCCCGGCGTACATCCTGGAGAATCCCAACGGCACGACGCTGTGCATTCCGACGGCGTTCTGCTCGTGGACGGGCGAGGCGCTGGACAAGAAGACGCCGCTGCTGCGGTCGATGCAGGCGCTGAACGCGCAGGCGCAGCGCCTGCTGAAGATCTTCAACCGCGGCGCGGAGGAGCGGGTGTTCGCGACGGCGGGCTGCGAGCAGGAATACTTCCTGGTGGACCGCAACTTCTTCTTCGCGCGGCCGGACCTGATCAGCGCGGGCCGGACGCTGTTCGGCGCCAAGCCGCCGAAGGGGCAGGAGATGGAAGACCAGTACTTCGGGGCGATTCCCGAGCGGGTGCTGGCGTTCATGCTGGAGGTCGAGCGCGAGCTGTACAAGCTGGGGGTGCCGGTGAAGACGCGCCACAACGAAGTGGCGCCGGGCCAGTACGAGCTGGCGCCGGTGTATGAAAACGCCAACGTGGCGGCGGACCACCAGTACCTGACGATGACGGTCCTGCAGCGCGTGGCCCAGAAGTACGGCATGACCTGCCTGCTGCACGAGAAGCCGTTCGCGGGCATCAACGGGTCCGGCAAGCACCTGAACTGGTCGCTGGGCACGAAGAAGGCGAACCTGCTGGAGCCCGGCGACACGCCGCACGACAACATGCAGTTTCTGGCGTTCTGCGCGGCGGTGATCCGCGCGGTGGACAAGCACGCGACGCTGCTGCGGGCGTCGATCGCCCACGCGGGCAACGACCACCGGCTCGGCGCGAACGAGGCGCCGCCGGCGATCCTGTCGATCTTCCTGGGCGACCAGTTGACGGAGGTGTTCGAGCAGATCGCGAAGGGCGCGGCCGGCAAGTCGAAGAGTCCCGGCTTCCTGACGGTGGGGGTGGACACGCTGCCGCCGCTGCCGAAGGACGCGGGCGACCGCAACCGCACGAGCCCGTTCGCGTTCACCGGCAACAAGTTCGAGTTCCGCGCCGTGGGCTCCAGCCAGTCCGTGGCCGGCCCGCTGGTGATCCTGAACACCATCATCGCCGATTCGATCGACTACATCGCGGGCGAATTGGAAGCGGCGAAGGCCAAGACGCCGGCGGCGCTGGGCGCGGCGGTGCAGAAGGTCATCCAGAAGATCATGAAGGAGCACGGGCGGATCATCTTCAACGGCGACGGCTACACGGACGCCTGGCAGAAGGAAGCGGAGAAGCGCGGATTGCCGAACGCCCGCCACACGGCCGAGGCGATACCCGCGTGCCAGACGAAGGAGAACGACGAGGTGCTGGCGCGGTTCCACGTGCTGAGCAACCGCGAATTCCACAGCCGGAACGAGATCTATCTGGAGAAGTACGTCAAGGACGTGATGATCGAGGCGCGGCTGTCGTTCGAGATCGCCAAGACGATGATCTTCCCGGCGGCGGTGGAATACCAGAGCCGCCTGGCGGAAGCCTCGCTCGCGCTGAAGGACATGGGCCAGAAGCACTGCACGTCGGTGCTCGACGAGCTGTGCGGGCTGGTGGCGGATCTGCAGGTCAAGATCGAAGGCCTGCGGCAGGCGATCGCGCACGAGGGGGACGGCGCCGTCGCCGCCCACGCGCGCCATTGCCGGAACCAGATCGTGCCCGCGATGGACGCGGTGCGCGCGGTGGCCGACCAGCTGGAAGGCATCGTGGCGGACGATCTGTGGCCGCTGCCGACCTATCAGGAAATGCTGTTCATCAAGTAGTCCGTTCAGCGCCGTTGGCCGGGATGCCCGCTTCGGGGATCCCGGCGGATGGCCTCGAAGGCGGGGTTGAAAATGCCACCGAAACACAGATCATCGGGAAAGAGCGCCGGCGTGGCGGACCGCCACACGCGGGAGATCGACCTGCTGGGGGAGATCAGCCGGTTGCTGGACCACAGCCTGGATCTGCGGGAAGTGGCGGCGCCGATGCTGGAGGCGTTGTCGGTCCATATGGGAATGAAGTATGCGACCTTGACGTTGCTGAACCGGAACACGGGGGACATCTTGATCGAGGCCTCGCACGGGCTGTCGGCGCAGCAGGCGCAGCGCGGCCGCTACCGGCTGGGCGAAGGGGCGACGGGGCAGGTGGCGCTGAGCGGGAAGCCGATCGTGATCCCGCGGACGAGCGAATCGCCGTTGTTCCTGGACAAGACGCAGCGGGGGAAGCGGGCGGACACGTCG
Source organism: Opitutia bacterium (assembly GCA_009928955.1). GTDB lineage: Bacteria > Verrucomicrobiota > Kiritimatiellia > CAIQIC01 > Lenti-01 > Lenti-01. Next base: position 3,019 of record SABN01000053.1, read on the forward strand.
TTCATCTGCGTGCCGATCAAGGCGGAGAAGGAAGTGGCGGGGACGCTGAGCGCGGACCGGGCGTTCGATCCGGCGGCGGATCTGCAGCAGGACGTGCGGCTGTTGACGATCATCGCGTCGATGATCGCGCAGGCGGTGAAGCTGCGGCGGGCGCTGCAGGAGTCGCAGGAGCGGCTGACGGAGGAGAACGCGCGGCTGAAGGCGGAACTGAAGGAGCGGTTCCGGCCGGCGAACATCGTGGGCAACTCGCACGAGATGCAGATCGTGTACGACCAGATCGCGCAGGTGTCGAAGAGCGCGGCGTCGGTGCTGATCGAGGGGGAGACGGGGACGGGCAAGGAGCTGGTGGCGCACGCGATCCACTACAACAGCCCGCGGGCGGACAAGCCGTTCATCAAGGCCCATTGCGCGGCGCTGCCGGAGAGCGTGATCGAGAGCGAGCTGTTCGGGCACGAGAAGGGGGCGTTCACGGGGGCGGTGGCGGAGCGCAAGGGGCGCTTCGAGCTGGCGCACGGCGGCTCGCTGCTGCTGGACGAGATCGGCGACATTCCGCCGTCGATCCAGATCAAGCTGCTGCGGGTCCTGCAGGAGCGGGAATTCGAGCGGGTGGGCGGGACGAAGACCATCAAGGTGGACGTGCGGCTGATCACGGCCACGAACAAGGATTTGCTGGCGCTGGTGCAGCAGGGGAAGTTCCGCGAGGATCTGTACTACCGGCTGCACGTGTTTCCGATCTACGTGCCGCCGCTGCGGAAGCGCAAGGCCGACATCGTGCTGCTGGCGGACTATTTCCTGCAGAAATACGCGCAGGAGAACGGCAAGGACGTGCGGCGGCTCTCGAGCGCGGTGATCGACATGCTGATGAGCTATCATTGGCCGGGGAACGTGCGCGAGCTGGAGAACTGCATCGAGCGGGCGGTGCTGGTGGCGGAAGGCAACGTGATCCATCCGTACCATCTGCCGCCGACGCTGCAGACGGCGGAAGCCAGCGGCGCGCCGGTGACCGGCGACCTGAAGGCGCTGGTGGGCGCCTACGAACGGGATCTGATCCGCGATTCGCTGAAGTCGACGCGCGGCAACATCGCGTCGGCGGCGCGGGCGCTGGGGACGACGCCGCGGATCCTGGGCTACAAGATCAAGGGCTACCAGATCGATCCGCGGCCGTACGGGTAGGCGCCGCCGGGCGGCGCCGGAATTCAGGCGGGAACAGTCCGCACCGCCCTTCACCGCAAGCGGCGCAAAGGACGCAAAAGGAACGCAAACGCGACCGCCGATGTAGGCATGTCTTGTTTTGGCGCTTGCGAACCCTTGCGGCACTTGCGACTTTTGCGTGGATGGATCGGATGGAAGCAGCATGAAACCCAAGAAGCCGATGGATGCGGCGGAGCGGAAGCGGGTGCTGGACCAGTTGCACCGCGAGACGGCGGCGCGGGCGGCGGGGTACCGCGAGCGGGCGCTGAAGTTGTTTCCGCACGTGTGCGCGAGCTGCGCGCGGGAATTTGCGGGGGTGCGGCTGAAGGAGCTGACGGTCCACCACAAGGACCACAACCACGACCACAATCCGCCGGACGGCAGCAACTGGGAATTGCTGTGCCTGTACTGCCACGACCACGAGCACGAGAAGAACGGCATGGCGGGGCATGGGGGCGGCGGGGGGGTGGGCGACCCGCCCGGGGCCAGCACGTTGTTCAACCCGTTCGGACAGCTCGACGGGCTGGTCAAGCCGCCGGAATCCTGACGCGCAAGAATGTGGGCGGCACCAAACAGTGTTGCCAATATTGTATCAAAAAATGCGCATAGCTACATAAATGTAGCGTCTTGGTTTCGAGATTGCGGCCGATCAATCCGCCGGACATTATTTTCAATATGTTGTTCAGCAGGGGGATGCGCTGATTCTTGCGAAACGGTTCTATCGCTTGGCATGGGGCTTGCTCAAAGAGGGACAAAACCGAAAGAACCGGCGTGCGATGGTGCGCGGCGGGAACCCAAAGGAGAAGAAGCATGAAAGCGATCGGGAAGTGGAGGACGGTGATGTTGGCCCTCCTGTTGTGGATGGTCGGGGCGGGTGGAACGGCCTGGGGCCAGGAAGCCGTGGCGGACGCCGCGGTTGAAGCCGCAGCCGAAGCGGTTCCGGAGGCGGCGCCGGCGGTGAGCGTGGAGATGTTCACGACGAACAACCTGTGGATGATGGTTTCGACATTCCTGGTGTTCGTGATGCATTTGGGGTTCGCGACGGTGGAATCGGGGCTGACGCGGGCGAAGAACACGGTGAACATCCTGTTCAAGAACACGTTGATCCCGGCGATCGGGCTGCTGACGTACGCGTTTGTCGGATTCAACCTGATGTATCCCGGCGAAGGGAACTGGCTGATGCCGGGCTGGCTGGGATTCAGCGGGCTGGGCGTCGGGACGGATGCGGCGGGGCTGACGAGCGCGTACAATGCGGGCTATACGTATTGGACGGACTTCCTGTTCCAGGGGATGTTCGCGGCGACGGCGGCGACGATCGTGTCGGGCGCGGTGGCCGAGCGCGTGAAGCTGAGCAGTTTCCTGTTGTTCTCGACGATCTACGTGGCGATCGGCTATCCGATCGCGGGCTCGTGGGTGTGGGGCGGCGGCTGGCTGGCGGACCTGAACTTCAAGGATTTCGCCGGTTCGACGCTGGTGCATTCGGTGGGCGGCTGGGGCGCCTTGGCGGGCGTGCTGCTGCTGGGGCCGCGGCTGGGCAAGTACAAGAACGGCGGCATCCGTCCGATCATGGGCCATAACATGCCGATGGTGGTGACGGGCGTGTTTCTGCTGTGGCTGGGCTGGTTCGGGTTCAACGGCGGCTCGGTGCTGTCGGCGGATGCGGGCGCGGTATCGTACGTGCTGGTGACGACGTCGCTGGCGGCGGCGGCGGGCATCGTGACGTCGATGCTGACCTCGTGGAGCATCCAGAAGAAGCCGGACTTGACGATGGTGTTGAACGGGTGCCTGGCGGGCCTGGTGGGGATCACGGCCGGGGCAGATGTGGTGTCGGTGCCGGCGGCGGTGATCATCGGCGGCATCGCCGGCGTGCTGGTGGTGCTGTCGGTGATGCTGCTGGACAAGATCCGGATCGACGATCCGGTGGGGGCGATCTCGGTGCATCTGGTGTGCGGCATCTGGGGGACGCTGGCGGTCGGGCTGTTCAGCGCGGCGCATTCGCTGGGCGTGCAGGCGCTGGGGGTGCTGGCCTACGGGTTGTTCTGCTTCCCGCTGTGCTTGGCGATCTTCGCCGCGCTGAAGTTCACGATCGGGCTGCGCGTGAGCCGGGCCGAAGAGATCGGCGGGCTGGACGTGGGCGAGCACGGGATGGAAGCCTATCCGGACTTCCAGGGCTTCCTGACCAAATAACCATCAACCAAGGAGAACAGACATGAAACTGATCATTGCAGTGATTCAGCCCGACAAGCTGACGGATGTGAAAGATGCCTTGGCGGCCGCCGGGGTCGGCAAGATGACGGCGTTGAACGTGATCGGCTGCGGGCAGCAGATGGGCTACCACGAGAGCTATCGGGGCGCGAAGACGGAAGTGAACCTCCTGAAAAAGGTGGAGCTCCAGATCGCGGTGAACGACGACTACGTGAAGCCGACGGTGGACGCGATCATCCAGGGCGCGCGCACGGGGAACATCGGCGACGGGAAGATCTTCGTCCTGGACCTGCCGGAATGCATCCGCATCCGGACGGGCGAGACGGGGAAGGCCGCCATCGGCTGACGCCGGCGCGCCCGCGTCGAACGGGCGGCGGGTCGCGGAAGCGCGGCCCGCCGCCGGATCGCGTCCGGAGATGAAACCATGAACAAAAACGGGGAGAGATTCTTCGAAATGGGGAGAAAATCAAAAAAATACTTTTTGTTAATTGCTTGACGGCATCGACCTAACTCAGCAAGCGGTGCCGCCGGGATCGCCAGGCTCCAAGTCGCGGCCCGGGACCGGGTTTCAAAGGATCCGCCTCTTTTCATTCAAATTATGCCGTGCGTAATATCAAGACAACCAATTAGAAAGGAGATTCAAGCAGTGGCGGCGGCGCAGATCGGTTCCGCCTCGGCAAGCTCGAAAACACGATTGGAAAAACAATTCATCCAAGCGGCTGTGTTTAAGTTATGACAAGCGAGCCCATCGTTTTCCGCCACTTGACCTTTTGCGAAATGAGGATTTAGTATATCTCCAGTTGGCCGTGCGAGATTCTGGATTTCACGCGTAAAAAGGTAAAGGGGCGAGGCCATGAAAACCATCCTAGCTGCGAGCCTCTGGGTTTTGGCGTTGATGTGCGCAACCGGCTCGCACGCAAGCAACCATTGGTACTATCCGTTTGACGGAACCTGCAGGGACGCGGGACCAAACGGAGGAAACGGGGTTGGTTCGGAAGGCGTTGAGTTTCCGGCCGGGCATAAAGGGCAATGCGCGAGATTTTCGGGGGCGGATCATATCGCCTTGCCGCTCAATTTCAGTGAAACAGCGGAATTGAGCTTTGGTTTCTGGTTGAAAGTGGAGGGGCGCCAGCCGGGACCCTATTCCGCCATGGTGATCAGCAGCGATGCCAACACGTTTGGCCGCGGATTCGCCCTCAACCTCGAGGGCAACGATTACCAGATCTGGCTGGACGATGGATTTGTGAACACCGGCTTGCCCGTGGCGGACGTCGGCCAATGGCAGCATGTGTGCCTGACCTATGCTCCGGGCGCCGTGAAACTCTATTTGGACGGCCGGGAAGCCTATGCATATGCGGGCGACACCCACGCGCTTCCGTATCAAGACAGCACGAACATCCTCGTGGGCTTGAGAAATTCGTTTTTCGACCGGGGATTGAACGCCTCCGTGGACGAACTGCACATCTACGACCGGACCTTGAGCGCCGAGGAAGTGGTGCATCTGGCCGATGAAGAACCGGGACTCCTGGCGCATTACATGTTTGAAGGCAACCTCAAGGATTGCACGTCGAACGCCTGCCATGGCACGCCCTCGACCACCCTGCGCTACGAGGCCAGCCTCCACGGCCAGGGCTTGGTGTTGCCGCCCGCCCCCTACGTCCGCCTGCCCATCAATTTGAACAAATACGGGTCCATGAGCTTCTCGTTCTGGATGAAGGTGAACGGGGCGCTGAGCAATCCCGAATACGGCATGTTTTTCAGCACGGACAACAACACCTTCGGACGGGGGTTGGGGGTCAATGCCCGCGACAATCGCTTCATGATTTGGCACGATGACAACTTCGAATACTTGGCCAACCCCCTTCCGCCCGTCGGCGCGTGGAAGCACGTGGGCATGACCTACGAGCCGGGCCGGGCCTGTTTCTACATCGACGGCCAATGCGTCCACACCAACACGCAGCACAAAAACGCCCCGCCCTACAACGACGCGACCACCGTCACGCTCGGCATCCGGAATTTGTTCCTGGACCGGGGCGCGAATTTCTCCATCGACGAATTGCGGATCTACGGCCGCGCGCTCGCCTCCAACGAGATGCAGGCCATTTTCGGCCGGGGGCTGGGGGTCACGGGGCTGGTGGTGGCGGGCTCGTCGGTGATCGGCCCCAACAAGACGGCGGCGTTCTCCGGCTTCGCCTATTCCGCCGACGGCCAGCGCATAGATGTCACCGCCGGCTCCACGTTCCGCCTCGATCCGGCGGGCGCGACCAACGTGGCCTGGTTTGCGGGGAACGTGCTGCATTCCGGCGCGCCGGCGTTCGACACCCCCTGCCAGGTGTATGCGGTCTATGAACACGTCTCCGGCATCGCCACGTCGGCGCCGCACGACCTCCTCGTCAAGGCGGACGACGGCGATTGCCTGCTGGCCTACTATCCCTTGGACGGCAATGCGTTCGACGCGAGCGGCAACGCCCTGGACGGGACGGTGTTCGGGGCGGTGGTGTCCACCGATGCCGTGGCGGGCGCGTGCTTCAGCTTCAACGGCCGCAACACCGTGGCGCTGCCCGTCGACCTCAATTCGCACGGGGAAATGTCCTATTCGCTGTGGTTCAAAATCATGGGGACCCAGCCCGGCCCCTATTATTCGATGCTGTTGAGTTCCGACCACAACACCTGGGGGCGCGGCATTTCGATCACGCTGACCAACAGCCATTTCCTGCTCTGGTTCGACGACAGCTGGGCGGACACGTCCGTCCACACTCCCACGGTCGGCGAATGGCATCATCTGGCCGCCACCTACGCGCCGGGCGACAACGTTTTTTATTTCGACGGGGTCGAGCGGTACCGGGAGCACGCGCATGCGGGGTTGCCGCCCTACAACGACGCCACCAATCTGCTGCTGGGCATGCGGAATCTCTTTTTCGACCGGGGCTTCAACGGCAAGATCGACGAGGTGAAGATCTTCCGCTGCGCCCTTTCTTCCAACGCCGTGTGGGACATCTATGCCGAGCTGGCCGGCGACAAGATCAACCGCGCGCCCGTCATCCGGGTCGTGCCGGACCCGCCCGGCGGCGTGGCGCCGTGCAAGATCACCTTCGATTTCGCCGGGTCCTATGATCCCGACGGCGTGATTGTCCGGAGCGAAGTGGATCAGGATGGCGACGGCAGCTTCGAACGGTCGGTGGAAGGGGCGGGGCGGCTTTCCGTCGTCTATCCGCGGCCGGGGAGCTATCCGACCGGCCTGCGGGTGGTGGACAACTTCGGGGCCATGGCCACCGCATCGGTTCACATCGCGGTGGGCGGCGCGGCTCCGGAAGTGGTGTTGCGGGCGGAGCCGGCGAGCGGACCGGCGCCGCTCGAGGTGGCCTTCGAGGCGCAGGTGACGCTGATGTCCTCCAATTCCCCCGTCGCCTGCTACGAATGGGATTACGATGGCGACGGCGCGACGGACGAAATCTCCGCGGTTCCGCGGATCCGGCATGTCTACGGCGCGGCCGGCGAGTATGTCGCCGGAGTGTCTGTCATCGACGCGGCCGGCGTCATGGGGCATGGCGCGCGGCCGGTGACGGTTTCGCCGCCCGTGGCGCCGCCCGCCTGCCAGCCCGCCCTTGAGTTCTTCCCCCCCGCGGGTTTCTCGCCCTTGGCGGTGGAATTGCGCGTCCTGAACGCAGGCGCCTGCGATTACACGGCGATCGAATGGGATTGCGACGGCGACGGGCTCGTGGACGTCGTTTCCACGAATTCGATGATCTCCCATGTCTATGGCGCGCCCGGAAAATATTGGCCCGCCGCCGGCATCTTGTTCGCCGATGGCTCCCGGATCGCGCGCTCGAACCTGCTGCAAGTTTCGGAAAGCTCCGATTTGCGGGTGTGGATCACCCAGCCGCGGGACGGCCAGATTCTGCAGGGCGATGCCATCGCCCTGCATGCCAACACGGCGCCCGGACGCCTGACGCGCAGCGTCCAGTTCCAGTATCGGCCGGCCGAGGCCTCCGAATGGACCGGGATCGGCGGGTGGATCGATCCGCCGCCGTATTCGTTCGTCGCGGAATGGGATGTCTCGGCGTTTCCCGCCGGCGCCGTCATCTTCTTGCGGGCGGTGGCCCGCGACGTCGGGGCCGGCCTGGTGTGCTCCGACGCGGTGCGGGTGCAGATCGCCGGACTGGTCGAGACCAACCTCAACGCGGTGCAAGCCGTCGGCAGCCGGCTCGAATACCATGTCGACACGACGACGCGCTGCGGGTACCGCTTCGCGGATGGCTTCGAGTTTTCCATTGCGCCGTTCACGGTGCCGGCCAACCGGGTCCTTTCCATCCAGAAAGACGAGGTTCGCTCCGCGCGCGGGCCGGCTGCGGCGGACGGAAAGGAATTCCTCCCGGAAACCTATCGCCTCGACTTCGGACCCGCGGCGTTCAGCCAATCCATCCAGCTTCTGCTGCCCTACGCCGACGCGGACGACGACGGGCTCGTCGACGGCACGACCATTCCCGAAGCGACCCTGAATGCCTATGGCTACGACGAGGCGCGCGCGACCTGGCAAGCCATGATCGGGAGCGACGTCGATCCCGTGCTCAACCGGGTGCGCACGCGGGTGGCGGCCTCGTGCGTCGTCCGGTTGGCGGGCAATCCCAGCCTGTTGCAGCCGCAACACGGGTGCGCCCTCGTGGCGGGCGGCGGGAACGCCCCCCAGCAGGCCGTCGACGGCAACAACCTGAGCTATTGGCGGGCGGAGGCGGACCAACTGCCGGCGGAGATCGTCTGGGTGTTCACCAACCGCATCGCCCTGGTCGAGGGCGTTTCCATCCTGAACGCCGGCGGCGCGTCCAACGAGCCGCTCCGGACGTTCCGGCTCGACCTGTCGCGGGATGGCGTCCATTACTCGCCGTATGTCTCCGGGGTCTTGGCCGGTTCCGACGAACTCCGGAGCTTCGAAGAGAACACCGTGGTGTGCCGCTACGTCAAACTCGTCGTGGAAGACGCCGGCTCCGCCGCAGGCGCGACGCTCAACGAAATCTGCATCCGGGGTTCGCTGGCCGCGGATGCGGACCAGGACGGGCTGGGCGACGACTGGGAAATCCAGTGTTTCGGTTCGCTGACGAACGATGCGGCGACGGATCGGGATGGCGACGGGACGTCGAACTTCGAGGAATTCATCGCGGGCACCGACGGCGCCGATCCCGCCAGCAAGCTGAGTCTGGCCATGGCGTGTCCGGGCGAGATCGTTTCGTTCAACTGGGAGGTCCGGGAAAATCGGAGCTACACGGTTTTCTGGGCGACCAATCTGCTCGATCCGGCATGGCAGCCGATCGTGACGGATTCGACCGCGGGGATTCTGGACGTGGATATGACCGATCTCCCCGACCAGGGGTACTTCAAGATTTCGGTCCAGTTCCAATAAGGCGTCCCGCGCCCTGGGCCCTTGCCGTTTCCCTCCGGGAGGCGGGGCGCGATGGCGTGCTCCGCCTCTTTCCGCTCAGGGCACTTCGACCACGACGATTTCAAGGCGGCCGCTCGCTTTGGCTTGGGCGAGGACGATTTCGAGCTTGGCGGGCGGGGCGGCGAAGGTGCCGGACATATTGTCGATAGCCGCAAGGACGCATTCGAAGACGTCGGGCTGGATTAACTGGCCGCCGGTCTTGTCATCGAAGACAAGGACGACGAATCCGGCGGTCTGGCCCGCGCCGATGGAATCGCTGACGCGGTTGGCCGCCTTGGCGAAGCCGTGGGACTTGAGGATGGCGACGGAGCGGACGCCGCCGATGGCGGCGCCGTCGGCGAGGGTGTAGGCGCCTTCCTCGTTGTAAAAATAGATCTTGGGCTGGCCGGAGCGTTCGCAGAAGGCATTGAAGTTCTTCATGGCGCCGGTGGCGGAGACGTGCGCGGCGACTTGCGCGCCGGCATCCACCCGCGCGGCGGCGATGGCCTCGGCCAAGGGGAGGGTTTCGGGGGCGGCGAAGAGGATCTGCGCGGCGAAGAGAAGGCAAAAGACGTGTTTCATGGGCCTCCTTGTTTGCGGGCGAGCATAGAAGCGGTGAGCCGGGGAAGGCAAGCGAGGGCGCGTCAGAACGAGGATCCAGCCAGATGCATCTGGCGGGGGGCGGATTCTCGCCGGAACCTTCAAGTTTTGCTTGTCTGCGGGAATGCGCGGCGGGATTCTATCGGCATGGAAAAAGATCCAAGCCAGTGGAAGCCCTCGGAATTGTCGCATGTCCGCACCTCCTATGAGCGCGGAGAACTGAGCGAGGCGGGGTTGCAGGCCACCCCGCTGGCGCAGTTCGACGCCTGGTGGCGGGAGATCGCCGCGTCGGGCCAGATCGAGCCGAACGCGATGGGGCTGTCCACGGTCGATGGCGCGGGGGAGGTGACCGTCCGCACGGTGCTGCTGAAAGGCGTCGATGCCGCCGGCTTCCGGTTTTTCACCCACGCCGGATCCCGCAAGGCGCAGGCGATGGCGGCCCATCCGCAGGTGGCGCTGGTTTTTCCGTGGCTCGCGCTGCAGCGGCAGGTGACCGTGCTCGGGGCGGCGGAACGGATGGCCCCCGCGGAAAGCGCGGCCTACTTCCGGTCGCGTCCGCGCGATTCGCAGTTGGCGGCCTGGGCGTCCCGGCAGTCCGCGCGGATCGAAGGCCGTTCGGCGCTCGACCGGCGGATGGCCGAGTTGGCCGCGCGCTGGCCGGAAGGGGCGGAGATACCGATGCCGGACTTCTGGGGCGGCTATCTGGTGCGGCCGGGCTCGGTGGAATTCTGGCAGGGGCGGCCCTCGCGGCTGCATGACCGGTTGCGGTTCGAGGCAGCCCGGCCCGGGGCCGCCCTCGACGACGCGGCCGCCTGGCAGGTGCGCCGCTACGCCCCTTGATCCCTTGGGGGCGAAGAGGGGCGGGGAGGCAGATCCGCCCCTTGCTTTCAAATCGACAGTCTCGGCCGCCCGCGCTACGCTTCGATCCAATCCCTGCCGTTCGCAGGCCAGAGGCGCTTCCATGTCGTTCAACCGAATTCCCGACCCATCCGAGCCGAAGTCCATCGAGGCGTTCCTCGATCTGTTGCGGCAGAGTTTGGACGCCCGTTCGCTCGTCAAGGTCGTCTTGGGGAAATCCATCGGCCCGGACCCGGAGTTGATCCGGGTTTCGGTGCGGCCCCTCGCGATTCGCGGGCGGGAATGCCTGTCGTTCCTCCAGCGCTACAAGACCAAGGACGTCACCGAGAACGCATCGATCCCGGAGGGCATCGGGAAGATCCGCGACCTGCTCGCCCGTTCGTTCCGGCATGCGCATCTCTTCACGACGACCCGGGACGCGCAATGGTCCATCAGCAAAAAAGGAAAGGGCCTCTTGAGCCAGCGCAAACCAACGCACGCGGAGGCGCCTTCGCCCGGGCATGACCGCGAGAAGGCGCGCTTCCTGGAATTGGGCAAGCCGTTCTGGGTGGACCTGGGCGTCGCCAATGAACGGCACGAGCTGCTGGCCTCGATGTCGCGGAAGTGGAAGCAGATCAACAAATTCATCGAAGTGTTCGACCACGCCTTCGCCGCGGCGGAGCTTCCGGCCGGCGCCCCGGTCCGGGTGGTGGACTTCGGCTGCGGAAAGGGCTATCTGACCTTCGCCGTGCACGACCACCTGCGGAGCAACCGGGGCGTCGCGGCCCGCGTGACCGGCGTTGAATTGCGCGAGGATCTGGTCCGGCTGTGCAACCAAGCCGTCCAGAAGGCGCGGCTCGAAGGCCTGTCGTTCGAGCAAGGCGACATCCACGGCCATGCGCCGCAGGCCATGGAAATCATGATCGCCTTGCACGCGTGCGACACCGCGACGGATCACGCCCTCCACCGGGGCATCCGGGGCGGGGCGTCCCTGCTCCTGTGTTCCCCGTGCTGCCACAAGCAGCTCCGGCCCCAGATGCAGATTCCCGGCCGGCTCCGGCCGGTGCTCCGGCACGGCATCCATCTGGACCAGGAGGCGGAAATGGTCACGGACAGCCTGCGCGCGCTGCTGCTGGAGGCGGAAGGCTACGCGGCCCAGGTGATCGAGTTCATTTCCCTGGAGCATACGGGCAAGAACAAGATGATCTTGGCCGTGAAGCAGGCCCGTCCGGCCAACCGGGAAGACGCCTGGGCGCGAATCCGGGATCTCAAGGATTTCTACGGCATCCGCGAGCAGTGCCTGGAAACGTTGCTCGCGTCCCCGGCGGGACGGGCGGACGGGCCGGGCTAGGGCGCCGCTTCCGCGTGGCGGTGGACGGCCGTGAGCAGGAGGACGAGGGTGCTGCCGGCGGGGAATCCCGGGTCGGCGGCGAATTTCCGCAGCGCGAGGAACGGCGCGGCGGCGGCGGGTTCGAGGTCCAAGCCTTCCGCCCGGCCCAGGCGCTGCGCCACAAGAAACTCCTCGTTGCGGAAAAACAACGATGCCCCTTGGGTGGCGGCGAGGGTCGCCGCCACTTCCGGCGTGGTGATGTCCGCCGTGATGGAGAAGGCGACCTCCTCCGTGTTCTTGGCCCGGACCATGAGGAATGTCGGGATGCCGGTGCCGCGCTCGCCGGCCATTTCCTTGAAGCCCCGGAGGATGCCCGAGCAACCGTCGCCGAAGCAGACGGGCAGGATCAGGTAGTCGGGGGCGGCGCCGAGGGCCGCGACGATTTCGCGGGCGATGGCGGCATAGCCGTTTTTTCCCGCTTGGAGTTTCCGGCCCCGGTCTTCGGGGACGACCGACAAGGGGAAATAGCCTTTCGCGATCCGCTCATGGAAACGGTCGGAGCGGCTCTGCATGTCGGGCACGATCTGCAATTCGGCGCCGAAGCGCCGGAGTTCGTTCCGATAGAAGGGCAAGATGTGCTGCGTGGCGATGACGAGGCAGGGCAGGCCTGCGGTCTGCGCCGCAAGGGCGATCGCGATCCCTTGGTTGCCGCTGGAGGTCACGACGACCTTCGAAGCCCCGGCCTGCAAGGCTTCCGCGACGGCCGCCGCGGCCATGCGATCCTTGTAGGACCCCGTCGGAGAATGGATCTCGGGCTTGAGATAGACCTTGGCGTTGAACGCCTTCGAAAGCGCCGGGCTGAACTTGGTTGGACTGACGGGATCGGACATGAAGAACCTCGCAAACGGATTCGATTTCCAGGGGCGGAAGCTTATGCAAGATGGGCCGGGGATGGCAATGGGGAACTCATCGGATATCAATATCCAATAACCAACATCCAATGTCCAATCGCCAAGTTGGGGTCAAGTTGGGCGAAGGGGTTGGGCCTTGCGGGCGTGACGGAGGCGTGCCAACATAGCCGGGCATGAACAAGACGAACAATCCGTACCGGGATGCGTTGCGCGGGCTGAAGTTGGACGATCCGGTCCGGGCCTTCTTCGATTGGTGCCGCGAGCGGGAGCGCATCCGCGTCAAGCGGGAGCGGGGGCGGCCCCCGCCGTGGTCCGCCGATCCCATTTTTCAACAGGGGCGGTTCCTGAACGTCTTCCGCGAGGATGACAAGGGCTCCAAGGCCATCCTCCGGTTCGTCGGCCGGGCGGGGAAAACCGTGCCGGAACTCCTGCACGCCATGTTCTTCGCCCGCTGGTGCAATTGGCATGCCACGCTCGACCGGATGGATCCCGGCTTGTTGCGCCAGCCGGAGCGGCTGCGGCATTTCCTGCTCCACGAAGTGGAACAGCCGTGGTGGTCGGAAGCGTATCCCGTCGTGGACGCGCGCTGGGAAGGGAAGACCTACGACCGATTCGAAGGGTGCATCGAACTGTTCTCGCGCTGCTTGGATTTCTTGGAGGCGTGCGTGCGGGGGGCGGCGGGCAACGTGGCGACCGCCACCCAGCTGATCAACGCGCGCTTGGGCATGAGCAACGATTTTCCGATCTTCATGGCCGTCGCCGATGTCGCCTGGTTCGAGCCCGCGCTCATCCGGCCGGACAGCCCGGTGCCGACGGGCATCGGTTCGGCGCCGTACATGGATCTGCTTCAACAGCATCTCGGGCTATCGAGCCACGAGGCCGCGATGCGGCGGATGATCGAATTGCAGCCAACGCACTGGCCGGAAGCGCGCCGCGCCTTCACGCCGATCGATGTCGAATACCTCTGTTGCGAGTGCCGCAAATACTACAGCTATGTCAACGGGACCAAGCGGTTCGAGGGGCGGAACCGGTTTGTGGTTTCCGGAGCATCTTCGGATTCGTTGTAGCCGCGCCCGCTGGGCGTGGCGTTGTTCGGTCGGCCGGCCCCAGCGGGACCGGCTACAACGTCGGCAGGTCGGCGTGCATGCCGAGGCGAACTCCCGGCTTGGCGGGGAGGAGGCGAGGGTGGACGAACATTCAACAGCGGGACGGTTCCCTTCACGGGCCGACGATGGCGATGTTGTCGCTGGCAGGCGTTTCCGCGGGATTGAAAAATATGTTTTTCAACTGGTTCCCTTTTAGGAAGTATGCCGACCCGCCTTTCAGCACCACGACCACGCCCTTTGTCCCAAATGGGGGGGCGTCGTTCAAGACCATCGGTCCATCGCCGCTGGGCAAGGTGTCCGGGTCATAGTTGCGCGTGAACAGGAACGGCGTACCTTCGGGCGCCTCGTCCAGGCCCAAGACCAAGCGCCAAGCGTTGTTTTCCGCTTTGAAGTCGCGGGCATCCGTTGATTTTGCGGGCGGGATGCCGGGCGCCGCGAAAAATGCATAGGACACGGCCATGGCCTTGGATTCGACCAGATGGATGAAGTACTCCGTGGAGGTGCGATACTCGCCCTTCCGGGGCCAAGCCGTGGTTCCGTCGTCGCGGACTTCGGCGTCCATCTGCGCGGCAAAGGCGGACTGGTAGATGTTCGCGCCATTGGCGACGGTGGCCACCATCCCCGCGCTTGAGGTGGCTCTGGTTATGGCGGGAATGAGAATAGCGGCCAAAAGCGGCAGCATGATGGCCATCAGCCCGATTTGGACATAGCCCAGGATCAGGCCGGCGAGCGCCAGCCCGCCGCCGCCCAACGCGTCGGGGCTTTTCTTGATGCGCGACAGGGCCATATGCCCGCAGATCACGGCGGGAATGGATCCCAAGGGGCCGATCAAGACCAATCCGAGAATTCCCAGGACCAGGCTCGCCAAGGCGGCGCCGACTCTTTGCTTTTGCTGTGCGGTCATCTGCGGAGGTTCCTTTCTTGCGTCGGTCGTCGCGGTTCGGGGATCCCGGCACCGGGGGGCGGGCGCCCCGCACCGCCTGGTGGGCGGAGGTCATTCATGGTTCATTTCCCACTCGATCATTTCCCGCTGATATCCATAAGGGACATTGGTCGATGGGGCGGCATGGGGAATGCGCCAGCGTTCGTTGGTGAAGTTGTCGGGCCAGAGATTCAGATGCCACCAGTTGCGGCGATCGGTGCGAAGGAGCGTCAGGGCGGGCGCGCGCTTCCATTTCTTGTATCGTTCAAATTGCGAATGGACATCGGAAAGCCCAATCCCTTTCCAGGGGATTTCCAGCGCCACCATGCCGCGGTCGGAACTCTCGTAGCGATAAACGGGAAGGCAGAACCCCAAGACCTGCCAGGCGATCAAGGCGATCAGGATGAACGCCGCGGCAAATGCTTTTTTCAAAATCCGTTTCATTCCATCCGCCCGCCGTCCCGGTTCCGGCGCGACCGGCGGACGCCGAACAGCGCTCGCAGCGCGGAAAAGCCATCGCCGCGCGACAACGCGCGGGGCGCGGCAGCCGATGGGTGGTCGTTTTTTCCGATCCTCTTCTGCATCCACAAGCCCAGATAGTTCGCGGCGGAAAGAAGAGCGCCGAACATGGCCGGATCCCAGGCGGCGCGGATGCCGGCGCGAATGGAATCAGCGGTGGAATGCCATGCAATCAGGCCGCCGCCCCCCGACGTTGCTTGGTCGATGAGTTCGCACACGTCGGTCGCCAGCAGGTGGTAGCCAAGCAGCGTCCCCCCCAGGCCCAGCAGCAGCGGCCCCGCGCAAAACAGCGCGGCGGCCTGCGTGAGGGCCCGCGCCGGGGCAGCAGACTTCCGCAGCCGGATGATGGCGAGGGCATTGAGATAGAAGAAAAACAGGGCGGCGCAGGGGAAGGGGCCGCGATCGTTCACAACGCTCCATAAACCGTGCAGCGGAGTCTCCTTCAACGGCAGCGTCATGAGCCAGGTGCTGGCGGCCAGGAGCCCCGCCGCGCCATGCGCAACAAGCGATTGGTATGGATTGGCGCTTTTCATTTCCCGGGGTGTTCCCTGATTGCGCCCGGCGTCAGCGTTCTGGATCCGCGCCACCCGGCAGGAAAAGATTCATTTATTGAGTTCATGGCTCAGCGGAGACACGTAGACAAGGGACAGGGTGATTCCAATGAAGAGGGTCCCCCATTCGCTGAAAAAACATGAAACCGGGGTGGTGAGCGCTGGCTCGAAGAACAACAGGACGGCAGCCGTGCCGGCGATGGTGGACCCCAAGTAGAGCGTTCGCGACCAGCGCTTCAACTTGCAGAGACCAGCGCTGGCGATGAAGTTGGCGATCACCAAGGCAGCGCCCATAAGCACCAGCGCGATTTGGAATGACGTGAAAGGCTGGGCGTCAAGGGCGCGACGGCATTCCGCAAGGACGCCCGTGAGTTGGCTGCGTTCCCGCCATCCCGCAAATGCGGAGGCGGCGAGGAACAGCCACTGCAGAACGATCGAGGCGATGAGGATATCATAGGGCTTCATGGTTTCCTTCTCGCGGCATGGTTCGGGCCACGGTCCATAGGCCGTAAGAATGGCGAATGCGGCGAGCGGAGGCCATATCAAGTCCGCGGCAAGACCCCGGGGGCGGGGCCGTTTTTGAACAAGCGCTTGATGTCCGGCCGGATCAAGACGCGATACTGCCACAAGGTCAGCAGGAACATGGCGAGGAGGAAGATCAAGGTGGCGACGAAGGGCGCGGGGGTGGCGGGGAAGCCGAAGAACTGGAAATCCAACGGGGGCCGAAGCAGGGCCAACGGGAACAGCAGGGCCAGGATGAAAAAAATGAACCAGAGGATGGCGAGGGCCCATTTCCGCCAGGTGGGATCGTGGCGCAGCAATCCGGGACCGATCCAGAGGCACAGCAACATCAGATTCAGGTCGAGATGGCCGCGAATCAGTTTCAGGATGATATCGACCACCGTCAGCAGTCCTGCCAGCAGGAAAAGGCCCGCGACGATCCGCAGGGCCATCGGATTATCACGCGCATGCAAGGTCGGTTCCAACGCCATCCACCTGAGCGCAAAGTCTGAAGGCCGGTGGCGGGATTTGCAAGTCTGGAAAACGGCGGACAACCCGCGAACCGCGACGAAACGCAAATGGGGCGGGGCGGAACAGCCGGTTCTCGCGGAGACGCGGAGGCACGGAGGGGGGCGGGAATGGAAACTCCCGGAGGAATCTGGCCCCGATGCGGGGGGGGGGGGGGGG
>SABN01000054.1 GCA_009928955.1 Opitutia bacterium
CAGCCTGGGGGCGGGGCTGAAGACGACGGCGGCGCTGAGCCAGGTGGTCACCAACGCCACCACGGGCTACCTCTTCATCACGGCGGACATCGCGCCGGGAGCGACGGGCGGGAACACGATCTCCATCAATCCGGGGGTGGCGACGACGGACACGCAGTTCACGGAGGGGACGGTGACGGGCGGGACGGCGGCGGGCGGGGCGCAGACGATCATCACGGCGCCGGCGGTGACGACGGTGGCGGCGAGCGCGACGAACACGACGACGGCGACGGTGAACGGCAACGTGACGTCGGACGGGAGCGCGACCATCACGAACCGGGGCGCGTGCTACAAGACGAGCGCCAGCGTGACGATCGCGGACAACAAGACCTCCACGAGCGGCACCACGGGCGCGTTCTCGGTCGACCTCTCCTCGCTGGCGGTGAACCAGATCTACTACTACAAGGCCTACGCGCAGAACGTCGTCGGCACGACGCTGGGGTCCGAGATGAACTTCACCACGCGGGCGAACACGCCGAGCGCCCCGACGGTGGCCAATCCCACGACGTTGTCGCTGGACATCACGGTCAATGTGAACGGGAATCCGGCCTTGACGGAATTCGCGATCCAGCGGACGAGCGACAGCCAGTACCTGCAGGCGGACGGCAGCTGGGGGGCCTCGGCGATTTGGGCGACCGCGGCCACGTGGGGAACGAAGACGGCGACGGGGCTGTCGTCCTCGACCGAGTATTTCTTCCAGGTCAAGGCGCGGAACAGCGTGAACGTGGAGACGGCGTTCGGGTCGACGGGCAGCGGCACGACGTCGGCGTCGGGGTGTGCGGAGCGCTGGACGTGCCTGGACAACTTGGGCGCGCCCGTCTACACGTATTCTCTCGGGGATGATCTGGCCTATATTTATTATTACGAACTCAACACAGACACCTCGGGCTGGTCGAGCGACTATGGCCTCGGCACGACGACGGATGGCTCGGGCTGGACATGGCGCTCGGCGACGTACGACTCCAACAACGGGAGCAACTGGAAGTGGAAGAACAATGCCAGCGCGCACCGGTTCACGTCGGTCGGGAACTGGTATTATGCCGGCCGATTTGTCAATGGCGGCTGCACCTATTACGCCGACAAGAATTGGCAATCCACTTCGGCCAAGGCGCTGGCGGCGGAGAGCTATTTCACGTGCAGCGCGCTGACGGCGCCGTCGTCGGTGACGGCGGTGACGAACGCGGCGAATTCGGCCACGCGGGTGGACCTGGGGTGGACGCGGGGGGGGGACAAGAACGTGCTGATCACGGTCGCGACGGCGTCGCCCTCGGGGAGCCCGACGCAAGGGACGGCCTACAGCGCGAGCCAGACGTTCGGCAACCAGACGGTGGTGGCGGGCAGCCAGAGCGGCACGAGCCTGACGGTGACGGGGCTGACGCCGGGGCAGGTCTATTACTTCACGCTCTACTCGGAAAACAATTCGTACTATTCGACCGGGACGACGGCGTCGGCGGTGACGCTGAGCATGCCGCGGGCGCGCAACACGGGCGGCAGCGCCTCGCCGGGATTGCCGGCGGGGACGATCTATCTGGGCGACTCGGCGAAGGTGTTCACGGTCGAGACGTGGGGGGTGGTCGAAGCCAACTACGGGGCGGCGCGGCTGTGGCTGCGGGCCGGCAACTCGGATCTGTCGGGCGGCACGCCCGGCGCGCTGGGCGCGTACATCAACACGGACGCCAAGTCGGTCACCTCGGGCGTGTTCACGGCGACGGGGACATGGTACTGGGGCATCCAGATGGACTACGGCAGCCCGTATTCGACCAACTTCTGGTACAAGGCCAGCAGCGCGGCGTGGGCGAACCTGGCGGCGAACGGCACGGGCGCGAGCCTGTCCCTCACGGTCAGCGCGCTCAACAATCCGAGCGGGCAGACGGCGACGCGCGACGCGGTGAACACCACGAGCGAGATCGACCTGAGCTGGTCGAAGAACGCGCAAAGCCACGACGTGATGGTGCTGCGCAAGCTGGCGGGCGCGGCCTGGACGGAGCCGACGCAGGGGTCGGTCTATACCAACGGCAACACCCTCGGCGCGGGCACGGTGGTGTACAAGGGCGCGCTGACCACGGCCAGCGCGACCGGGCTGGCGGCGGACAGCACCTACGACTTCAAGTTCTATTCGGTGAACAACCACTACTATTCGGCGGGGGTGACCAGCGCGCCGACCGCGACGATGGCGGCGGAGCCGGGGGCGAGCCCGAACACGCTGACGTTCTCCGGGGTGTCGCAGACGGGGATGACCATCGGCTGGGCCGGGGTGAGCACGCAGGTGCTGGTGGTGGTGCGGGGCACGAATGCGCTGAGCGCCGATCCGACGGACGGCACGACCTACTCCGCCAGCGCGACCTATGGCGGCGGCACGGCGCTGGGCGGCGGGTACGTCGTCTATTCCGGCACCGGCAGTTCGGTGGCGATTTCCGGGCTGACCACCGGCACGCTGTATTACGTGCGGGTCTACAACTTCAACGGCGGCGGCGGCGCCACCGAGAACTACCGGACCAGCGACGAGCTGGCCGGGTCCGCGACGACCTGCCCGGGCGTGCCGACGGGACTGTACGCGAGCTGGACCAACTTCACCGCCTTCACCTCCGCCTGGACGGCCGTCTCCGGCGCCACCAACTACTATATCGACGTCAGCACGAACGCGAGCTTCAGCGGGGGCGCGAGCGGACCTGCAACCAATGCCGAACACCAAGGGACGCTGGGGGATGGAACCGGTGGAACATGGACGGAAAGCAATGTGGCCCAAGGCGGTTCCGGGGCTTCGGCCTACATCCAAATGAGTTCATCTTCAGCTGAGGTCATTACCCCGACCATGGATTTAACCGGAGTGCCCGGCGCGGGATTGACTTTCTCGGGCGCGACCTACGGCGCCGTGTCTGCGCCGAGGCAGGACATCACGGTCCATGTGTCCACCAACAATGGGTCCGATTGGATTCTGCTGGGATCGAACCGGCCAACCTCATCCAGCTACACGCTATATGATTATGACTTGGGCAGTTACAATGCCGCCCAAGTCAAGGTTCGGTTTACATCCCCCGGGGCCAGCGGCACCCAGTTCCCTCGACTCGACAGCATTCTTGTCACCAGTTTGACCTCATCGGCATCCACCTACGTGCCCGGCTATTCGAATCTGGCGGTGGGGGCGGTGACGAGCGCGGCGGTGACGGGGCTGGTGTCGGACACGGTATACTACTTCCGGGTGCGGTCGGAGGGGACGTACTGCGTGAGCGAGAGCTCGACGAACGGGACGGTGACGACGCGGGCGGGGACGGCCGAGATCGCGCTGGCGAACAACGGGACGGTGGGTTCGGGGACCCTCGAGCAGGGGTCGGCGGCGAACGTGCTGCTGAAGTTCCAGATCGGGGTGACGGTGGCGAACGCGACGCTGACGAACCTGACCTTCACGACGGCGGGCACCTGCGACGCGGACGACCTGACGAACCTGAAGCTGCGCTATTCCGCCGACGGCGCCTTGGACGCGGGCGACGCCACGCTGGCCACGAACGCCAGCCCGGGAGCGGCGGGCCCGCAGACGTTCGCGGCGGCGGCGTTCTCGCAGCCGATCCTCGTCGGCGACACGGGATTTTTCTTCCTGACGGCGGACGTCGCGGCCGGGGCGACGCCGGGAAACACCCTCTCCGTGAACGCGCTGGCGACCAGCAACGTGCTCTTCGCGGCCGGCAACAAGACCGGATCGGCGAGCGCGGGCGGGACGCAGACGATCGTGGCGTCGGAGCCCACCTCGGACGCGACGGACCTGTCCTTCTCGTCGGTCGCGACCAACCAGATGACGGTGACCTGGACGAGCGGCAACGGCGGGCGGCGCATCGTGGTGGTGCGCGCGGGGACGGCCACGAGCTGGACGCCGACGGACGGAACGGGCCCCTCGGGCGTGGATGCGTCGTACTCGGCCGCGACGGACAAGGGCAGCGGCAACAAGATCTGCTACGACGGGACAGGCAGCTCGTTCGCGCTGTCGGGCCTGGCGGCGGGCACGACCTATGCCGTGACGGTCTTCGAATACAACGGCACCGGCGCGTATGCGAACTACTACATCGGCGGCACCCCGCTGGCGGGCAGCCGGATGACGGCCTGCCCGGCCGCGCCGACGGGGCTTTTCGCCAACCCGACGAACACCTACACCTTCACCGCCAACTGGGCCGCCTCTTCCGGCGCGGCCGGCTATATCATCGATGTCAGTACGACCAATACCTTCGGGGGGACGGGCGGGCTCACGCTGATCGACGAGGACTTCGTCAGCTTCCCCGATTGGACGGACAACGGCACATCCTCCGATACCACGGCTACCCATTATGGCGCGGGCAGTCCCTGCCGCGCCTTGGCCGACGGAAGCACGCTGATTTCCCCGGCGGTGGACTATCCCACGCAACTGGTCTTCTATGTGGATGCCAGCGGCACCGGAAATGGCAAAAAGACCACGAACTACTACAGCCTGGACGGCACGACGTGGTTGCCGATCAGCACGTTCACCGTCACCGACGCCGGCGCAACCTTGGTCAACGACTTGACGACCTCCCCGAACCTGGCGAACGCCACCAATGTCCAGTTCAAGTTCGTAGGCGTAACCACCTGGTATCTCGACGACGTGAAGGTGACGGGCGGACTTGTCGGTTCCTACGTCCCCGGCTATGAGCACCTGCCGGTTTCTGGCACGAGCGTGTCGGTGACGGGGCTGGAGGACTCGGTGACGTATTCCTGGCGGGTGGCGGCGACGGGGGCGGAATGCACGGGCGAGTATTCGGTGGTGACGAACGTGACGACGGTGGCGGGGCCGCCGCCGATCCCGACAGGCGTGGACGCCACGGACGGGACGATCCTGGAGCATGTGCAGGTGACGTGGACGGACGCGAACGACAAGGAGCAGAACTTCCGGGTCTGGCGGAGCGCGTCGAGCGCCACCAACACCGCGGCGGTGATCGCCACGGTGGCGGCGAACACGGTGTCCTACAACGACACGGGGGCCGGCATGGGGACGCAGTACTGGTACTGGGTCTCGGCGTCGAACGCGATGGGGGTCAGCGCCCTCTCCGTCTCCAATTCCGGCTTCCGCAAGCTGCCGATGGTCCAGAACGTGCAGGCCACGGACGGCACGAGCGTGAACTATTCGACGATCAGCTGGACGGATTCGAACGCGGGCGAGACGGGCTATTCGATCTGGTTCCACACGTCGAACGCCTCGAATTCGGCGACCTTCCTGGCCGCCACGGCGGCGAACACGGCCACCTACAACCACGCGGGCACGCCGGGGCAGCAGTACTACTATTGGGTGCGGGCCACGAACAGCGCCCTGGTCGCGCAAAGCGAATTGCCGGTCACCGGCGAGCCGGGCTATCGGAAGCTGGCGGAGACGACGGTCTCGGCATCCGACAACACGGACACGGAAAAGGTCGTGGTGCAGTGGACCAACATCGCCGGCGAGACGGGCTATGGCATCTGGCGAAGCGAGATCGACGACACGGACGATGCCGTTTTCCTGTCCAGCGCGGCGGCGGACGCGACGAGCTACGACGACTCGGACGCGGAGGCCGGCGTCTCGTACTACTACTGGGTGCGGGGCACGAACAGCACGAGCGGCAGCCAGGGCGATTGGAGCGCCTCCAACGTCGGCACGCGCCGGCTGGTGGAAAATCCGGCGTCGGCGGCGGTGGCGTCGGACGGCCGGGAAATGGTGCGGGCGCAGGTCGCGGCGAACGCGGGCGCCATGCCCGTCCTGGTGCTGTGGACGAACGCGGCGGTCATCGGCACGCCGGTCAAGAACACGACCTACAATCCGGGCGACACGATCGGCAACGCGAGGGTCGTCTACAAGGGCGCCGCCGCCGACTTCCGCGAGCACGTGGTCCCGCCGGGCGCGACGAACCACTACAAGCTCTTCAGCGTGGATGTGGACGGGGGCAGCACCTACTACTCCCCGGGTCTGGTGGCCTCGGGCTCCCCGGTGACGACGAAGGTGTACCAGGCCGGCGTCGTGGCCGAAACCTTCTCGTACACCAACGTGGCGCTGAGCGCGGACAGCTTCACCAACAAGGGCGGCGGCGCGGCCTGGTCCTCGGGCTCCAACTGGGTGCTCTCCACGAGCGGCGACGCGAGCTGGCTGATCCTCACCAACGACACCGCGACCGATCGCGGCATGTTCTTCACGCCGGCCTCGAACCAGGCGACGATCAGCGGCAACCGGGCGTTCATCAGCTTGGATGGGACCAGCCGCACGGGCACGGCCACGCGCGCCATTTCGAACGTCAGCACCGGCACGATCTTCGTCTCGGCCATCATGGCCTACCGCTATGAAGGGGATATGGAGGGAATGGGCCGCTGGCTGACCATCGCGCTGATGGACGGGACCAACGAGGAAGTGGAATTCGGCAAGGTCGGCGGCCGCTGGCGCACGCTCGACGCATATCGGGGCGGCAGCTACGGCGGTTGCACCTACAACCTCAATCCCTATCACTCGAGCACGGACAACTGGTATTGGGTGGTGCTGAAATACGACTTCGAAGCTGACACCGTCAAGCTGAAGGCGTTCCCCAAGAGCGAGGGCATTCCGGTCACCGAACCGGCGGACTGGGATCTGGTGTGGAACGACATCTCCATCCCGCAGGTGAACGGCATCCGCCTCAAGGCCGGCAGCGGCGGTACTGAATCGCTGGGCGGCGGCCTGTTCGACGAGGTGCGCGTGACCAGCATCTGGCCGGCGCTGATCGGCCAGCCGGGCATCAAGGTGAGCCCGTTGTCCGTGGATTTCGGCAATACGGAGACGGACCGGACGGAAACGGTGACGTTCTGGGTGCAGAACACGGGCGGGGACAACGTGCCGCTGACCGTGTCTTCCCTGAAGCTGGGCGGGACCAACCCGACCAACTTCTCGCTCTCGGCCAGCAGCCTGAGCACCATCTACTACGGCCAGAGCAACTCGTTCACCGCGACGTTCCTGCCGAACGCCATCCAGTCCTTCTCCGGGACGCTCTTCATCACCAACTCCTCCGACCAGAGCCCCGTGACGGTTCCGCTGATCGGCGCCGGCATCGCCAGCTCGGGGACGAATGCGCCGGCCGTGGATGCCTTTGTGGCGGGAACGACCAACCAGGTCACCGATGGAGCGGTGACCTCGGGCGTGTTCTCGGTGGTGGTGCAGGCCTACCACACCCTCGGCATCTCCGCCGCCACCTACGACCTGTTCAACGGCAGCGGCACGAAGATCCTGACGAACAAGACCTTCGAGTCGTGGACCAGCGCCAACGGCAAGGGCTTCACGCTCTCCAACGCCACGCACGCCGGCTATTGGCCGGGCACCCCGTCGGACGCCTACAAGGTGTGGACCTATTTGACGGCCTCCAACGGCATCGGCTCCACCAACAAGACCTATGGCGCGGCGGTCGAGGCCCAGGAACTGCTGGAAACCTTCGACAACGCCGTCCAGGAGGGGACCATCAGCTCCTACCTGGCGGGCACGGCGACCAACTGCGTCCTGGGCAACTGGACCTACGCCCAGACGCGGTGGGACCAGACGCTCACCAACAAGGCGCCTTGCACCCGCTTTGGCGGCCATCTGACGTCGCCGACGATTTCGGACGGCATTTCGGCGGTGCAGTTCAACTACAAGTTCCCGTACAAAGAGAGCGGGGCGATGAACGTGGACGTGAAGGTCAACGGCACGGTGGTGGGGACCATCACCACCACCCCGTCGGGCTCGACCGTCTACACCTTCACGGCGGCGAATCTGGAGTTTTCGGGCGATGCGGTCCTCTCCATCACCAACAAGGGAACGGGCGACGACCGCATGGCGATCGACAACATCCAGATCACCACCTATGGCTCGGGCTCGCCCATGGTGTTCCAGGTGGTCGACGACGACGCGGCGGCGCCGGTCATCACGGTCCCGCTGGTGAATGGGGCGACGACGCCGGACGGCTCGGCGAACGGGCCGACCATCGCCATCGGCGACGTGCCGGCGGGCGGGTTCTCCATCGGCTGGCAGGTCCAGGACGCGGGCAGCGGCGTCTACGCGGCCAGCAACCACTACACCTTGACCCGCAGCGGCGCGGTGGTGTCGGCCACCGCCGTCACCGTGGGCGCGAACGGCGATGGCAAGGCCTCGCCGCTGGTGGTGAGCAACAGCATCTCCCGGACCAACATGGTCTGGGGCAACTACGTCCTGGGCGTGGCCGGGCACGACTACGATCCGGAGTGGGTCGGCGACATCTCGAGCGCCTCGAACGCCTATTACTTCGTGATCGCCGCGCCGAGCATCGGCCTGGCGCCCACGGCGCTGAATTACGGCACCATGGCCGGCACCGGATCGTCCAACCTGACGGTCGTCGTGACCAACAGCGGCAATGCCAACCTGGTCGTCAGCGGCATCGGCTTCACCGGAACCGGCAACAGCTACTTCTCCGCCGCGCCCAATCCGCTGACCGTCTCGCCGGGCACCGCCTCGAACCTGACCGTGACCTTCGCCCCGACGGCAGGCGGCACGTTCAGCGTGACGATGACCTTGACCAACAACACGCCGAACAACCCGACGCCGACCGTGATCATCAATGCCGTGTGCGACGATCCGACGACGGCGGAACCGGCGGTGTACGCCTTCCGGGCGGAAGATGACTTGGCCCTCACCAACGAGGTGACCGACCACGCCCTGGGCCACGGCGACGTGCTGCTGGGCTTCACCCTCTACCACTCGGAAGGCATGAAGCTGGCGGGCTCCAGCTACGACCTGTTCGCGCCCGACGGCACGCAGGTGCGGACCAACGGGGCCTTCGACGCGATGACCCCGGTGACGCTGGACGGCAAGGATTGCCACGAATTCACCGCGACGGTGCCGGGCTTCTATCCGGCCATCCTGGGCGTCTACACGGCGCGCGTGACGGCCGTCAGCGTGAACGACATCACCGTGACGGACGAAGAGTTCTTCACACCCGTGACGGCGGGCGAGGGCGTCGAACGGGGGCTGGACGACTTCGACCGGGCCTACGAGGTGGACACGATCAGCGGCTGGACGGCGACCATCACCGGGCCCACGAACGGCAACATCCAGGTCACGAACAACTACCTGCAATTCTACGGCGCGGGCGGCACGGGCGGCACGGCGGGGCGCCTGTCGCTCTCGCGCGACCTCTCCACCCGCTATGACGGCGTGCTGACGAACAACGCGGGCACGCTGACCTGGGGCTTCAACTTCCAGTCCGGCCAAGACAGCATGCTGGGCTTCGCCTCCGCCCAATACGGGGCCGCGTTCGTGCTGGGATGCGATTCGACCAACTGGGTGAACGGCTTCGGCAACGGCTACGCGGTGCGCATCTCCAGCAACCAGGTCGCCCTGGTCCGGTTCGCGAGCGGCTTGAACGCGAACGCCGACGCGACGAACATCGGCACGGTGGCCAGCATCGCGGCGACCACCTCGATGGCGGTCCGCGTGGATCTCGACCCCGCCTCTGGAACCTGGAAGCTCCATGTGAAGGAATGGGGCGGGAACAGCCCCGACTCGTTCGGCGATCCCTTGGCGGACATGGACGCCTATCTGATCACCGAGACGGTGAACACGAACTTCCTGGGGACGAACAACCTGAAGTACGTGGGGTGCTACTGGAACCACGCCACCGCGGTGCCCGCCAACGCCTACCGCGCGGTCTTCGACGACGTGCATGCGCCCTACATCATGGACGATTCCCTGCCGTCGGCCTTCACGGTCTACGACGAAGACACGGTCGGGCCGGCGCACAGCGGCTTCAACGTCAACAGCAACTCGTTCCTCATCACGTCGATCAATCCGAACGGCTTGGCGGTGACGGGCCTGGTGGCCGACGCCAACGGCGTCTACGCCGGCACGAGCAACGTCTGGACGCTGTTCAGCAACGGCACCCTGCTCGCCACCGGCGAGATGGTCATGGCCCCGAACACCGACGGCGCGGGCACGACCGGCTCGCCGGCGGCCCTGACCAACCACATCGCCTTCAGCCATCTGAACGCCCCGGGCTTCACCGGCTTCGTGTTCCGGGTCGTCAGCACCGACTATGACCAGGACCGGCCCGGCGACACCACGAGCGCGACGAACGAGTACAAGTTCTACATCATTGACTTCGTGGACGATCCGACCGACGTGACGGCGTCGGCGGACGGCATGGAGATGGCGCTGGTGGGGTGGAACAAGCACGGCGCGGCCGGCGTGGTGGTGCTGTGGAGCACCAACGCCGCCGCCATCAGCGGCGCGACGACGCTGATGCCCGGGACGGCCTACGGCCAAGGGGACGACGGTCCGAACGGGACGAAGGTGGCCTACCACGGCACCTACGAATTCGGCGCGGAACTGGTGGTGCCCGAAGGCGTCTCGAACTACTTCCGCGTGTTCGGCGCCGCCGGCACGACCTATTCCTCCGGCTACGCCGATCCGACGAACTCGGCCGACACCCTCTCCTATGAAGACGGCGAGATCGCCGACCAGTTCGCCTACACCAACTTCTATACGCTGGCCCAGAACGGACTGGAAACCGGCCAGGGCTGGAGCGGACCGTGGACGGGCGACACGGACAAGTGGGTGGTCGACGACACCAACCTGCTGAGCGGGGCGACCGGGTTCCCGGATCCCTACGCCAACAAGCTGAAATGGATCGACGCCAGCACCGAGTCTGCCGATTCGGCCACGATCGTCCGCAAGCTGGCCGGAGGCAAAAGCGGCCGGATCTTCGCGGCGTTCATGGTGAACTACCTCTACGACGGCACGGAGAAGTACGCCGGCCTGTCGCTGATGAGCGGCGCCGCCGCCGACACCGAGGAACTCTTCTTCGGCAAGGTGTACGACCAAGTCAACTACGCGGGCATTTCGGGCCCCGACTTCGCGGAACAAACGTCGAGCTTCAGCCTGAACCAAGGGCATGGCAACGACTATATGATCGTGGCCGAGTGGGATCCGGGGCAGAAAACGGCGCGGTTGTGGGCGTACTATCAGGGCGGAGACCCCATCCCGCAGGAATACACCAACGCGACGCCGACGCTGGCGTACAGCAACAGTTCGCTGTCGGTCGCGGAAATCACCGGCATCCGGTTGTCCGCCGGCAGCAGCGCGACTTCCGGCAAGGAACTGGGCCATGTGTACTTCGACGAGGTCCGCGTGGGCAGCACCTGGGACGAAGTGCTGAACTTCAACTATCCGAAGGCCTACGACTTCGTGGCCGGCGTCCGGCGCGCCGACGGCACGAACTACGTGTCCGACGGGGAACTCGCGGAGGCCGGCAAGGCCTATCCCATCAGCTACCAGCTCTACCACCGCACCGGCGTCACCAACGCGGAGTTCACGATCGTCACCAACCTCGCCAGCATGGCCGGGCTCTATCCGGAGCCCGTCGACTTGGCGCTCGATCCGGGCGATGCGGCCTTGCAGGTCCGGGCGTTCACCAATTACGTCACCAACCGCCTCGATCCGGGCGTGGTCACCTTGGGCGTCTACACCTCCCGCGTGTGGATGACGGCCGTCAGCGGCAAGGCCACCAACACCGTGTACATGGAGGGCATGGCCGGCGCCCACGACCTGTTCTTCGGCGAATTCGGCGAAGGCAACAACTGGGACAAGTACGTTGAAATCTACAACGGCACGGGCGGGTCCATCGACCTGAGCGAATACAAGATCGCCAACCAGATGTATGGCGCTGCCTATGGTGACGGCTATATCCCGACGACCAACGATTATTTGACCAAGGGCTGGGGCAACTTCTGCAAGCTCTCCGCCACGCCCACCAATCTGGCGAGCGGATCGACGATCGTGATCGTCAATGGCGAGCCCCAGAACGTCAGCAGCGGCAATCTGGCCATCATGACCAATGCCCTGCGGAACGCGACGCCCCCGCGCGCCTATCTGGTCACCACCAACCTGGCGCTGCAAGTCGGCGGCAACGATCCCGTCGCCCTGTTCAAGGGCGAGGAGACGAACCTGTGGATCGACACCTGCGGCATCGCGCCGGCCGGCGGCACGGGCGAGCGCTACATCATGCGCCGGCTCGAAGATGCCGTGGTGCCGCGGGAGCATCCGTTGATCGTCGATACCAACCAGTGGGACTATCGCGACTGGGACGGAGACCGAAGCTCCTCCCCGGTGTTCAGCAATTTCCTGTGGACCGCCGGCGAATACGACCGCAACGTGGGGTTGGGCGGATTCATCACTTTCACGGTGTACGACGACGACACGGAAGCGCCGCTGATGGGCACCAACAGCGCGCTGATGGTCGGGACGGAAGCGCCCTACACCCCGTTGACGAAGACCGACGGCTCCGTCGAGGTGGTCCTGACGGCGTGGAACTTCTACACGAACAACGCGATCCTGGACGGCTCGGTCCCGTGGTCCGGCAGCTTGATGACGAACGCCTATGTCACGTGGATCGCGGACTTCACGAACGCGCTGGTCGATTCCGGCAACGCCGGCACCAGCGAGAACGACATGTTCGGCAGCTTTGATTCGCCCAACGGCGGCGTGCTCAACATGGCCAGCATCGGGACGTACTTCACGAACAAGGAGACGAGCACGGCGTGGATCCAGTTCGAGTTCAATCTGCCGAGCGCCAGCGACATCAACCTGTCGTTTGCGGATTCGGGCGGATCCAGCGGCTGGAGCAACGCCGTGGTCCAGTGGTCGAGCGACGGCGTCGCCTTCAGCACCAACGCCGCCTGGCCGCCGTGGAATCCGACGGAGGGCACCACCGCTTATGCCACCCGCACCGTGGGCTTCGATGGCGTGGTGACGCCCGGGCTCGCCAAGGTCTACATCCGCATCCTCCTGGGGCCGGGCTATGGCACCGCCGCCGGATTCTACCGCATGGACAACGTCCAACTGACGGGCTACCCGCTGGAATTCTACGTGACGGACGGCCAGATCGCCGCCTCGGGCAACAAGCTGCAGTTCCAGGGCAACCTGTACGACACGAACAGCGGCCTCGACAAGGCGCAGGCGACCATGATGCTGTCGAGCAGCAGCGCCACGCGGGTGTCCGCCAAGGACGTGGGCGACACCAAGACCAACAGCTCGAGCCTGTGGTGGGAGTTGACGGCGGACGCGGCCAAGATCACCGACTATGTGAACGAATCGCTGAGCGGCAATGGCTTGAAGATCGGCGTGAGCGTGCCGGATGCCGACGCCGACCGGACGGGCGATGCGTCCTGGCTCACCGCGACCCTCGGATCCCTGCGGGTCATCGACGACGATGTGGACCGTCCGCGCATGTCGCTGGAGACGATGCGTCCGCAATCGAGCGTCATCGTCCAGTGGGCCTGCACCAACAAGGACTACATGCCCACGAAGCTGGACGGAAGCGTCGTGGCCAACGAACTGAGGACCCAGTCGGGGACGGCCGTGCCGAAATACCCGACCTTCTCCAACGCGCCCACCAACGGCTATTATTACATGGAAGCCTATGCCTGGCAGGCCAGCAACAAGTTCTGGCTGATCGAGCTGGTGCCGGAGGTCAACACGGCCGTCACCAACCTCTCGTTCAGCTCCTACTTCAAGCAGACCTACGGCGTGACGCACTACCGCATCGAGCATTGGGTGAACGGAACGCCAAACAGCGTGTTCGGGCCGTACTACTTCGCCAGCCCGACCAACTCCACGCTGCTCACGAGCAACTGGTACGCCCAGAGCCATGGCTGGGCCACCAACCAATTGGTGCTGCAGGCGGGCCAGACCAACCAGATCCGCCTCTACGGCCTTGGCGCCAGCAAGACCAACGGCATCGGCGTCCGCTGGAAGATGTGGAACCTGACCCTGTGGCAGCAGGCGCTCTCGACCAATGGCATCACCGAAGTGACGGACAAGGAATTCTCCGAAGGGTCCTTCCGTCTGACCGGCAACGTCTGGGATCCGGACAGCGGTATCGCCAGCACGACGAATGCCACGGCCGCGAAGCGGCCGGCGTTCTCGTTGCACACGCCTTCCGGCGCGCCGTTCGTCACGGACCAGATCCTGGCCTTCACCGGCACGGTGGCCGATGGCGGGGCGATGCTCGAAGCCGACGGCGCGTTTGAGAACAGTCTGCCGCAGCCGACCTACACCAACGTGATGATGGGCGAGTACACCGGATCCGTCCGGGTCGTCGATTTCGACAACGACCGGACGAGCGACGACCTGACGATCCGCGCCGACATTTCCATGTATGTGGTGGACAACGACATCCGGGAGCCGGGAACCGTGGGCGTCGTGCGGGTGAACGGCATGCCCGCCGGATCCGCAGACCGCGCCACCGCCCCTTGGACCAACCAGCCTGAGTTCATCGTCAGCTTCGACACCGTGGCCGTGGATCAGGCGGCGGATCCCACCAACTCGGTCAAGCAGCAGGGCATCAGCGGCATCGGCGAGTATCGCGTGACGACGAACGACGTGACGTCGCTGGCGCCCAGCAA
The DNA here is from genome assembly GCA_009928955.1 of Opitutia bacterium. GTDB lineage: Bacteria > Verrucomicrobiota > Kiritimatiellia > CAIQIC01 > Lenti-01 > Lenti-01. The sequence continues at coordinate 14,440 of SABN01000054.1, forward strand.
CCGGGCGGGGTATGGAACGCCATACCCCGTGGCGACAACCAACGGCGCGCTCGCGAACTATGGATTCGAAATGACGGGCGTGGGCTGGACGTTGGACGCCAACTGCAGCTACCAATCCTTGGCGACCGGCGGCACCAATCTGGTGCGGGAGGGCACCAACAGCCTCAGGCAGGTCAATGAAGGCAAGGCCTACCAGGTGATCCAGTTCCGCAATCTGGCCGGGGAAGCCCCAGTCGTGGGCGTGGACGGCTGGTACCGGGCCGAAAGCGCCGCCGGGGCCACCTTCCGGATCGAGGCGTTCACCACCAACGACTTGACGAACGCCGTGGCCTCCAGCGACCTCGCCCTGCCGCAAACCAACCACTGGAAGGCGTTCACCCGCGCGCCGGCCGCGATCGGCAATGGCTCGGTCGAGGTGCTCAAGATCTCGCTGATCGATGGCGACGGCAACACGACCTACTGGGACGACATCCGCCTGTCCGTGAACATCGGAACGAATCTGCCGTCGATGCGGTTCGAGGCGACCCGCGCCAACCAGGGGATCACCACCACGAACTATCTGTTCGCGGTGGATGCGGACAACAACCGCGCCGGCGACCGGCTCGCGGGCTCGCACGCGACATTCGTCACGCCCTACGACATCACGCCGCCGACGGGCGTGCCCACCGTGAGCGCCAGCACCCTCAACGTGGACGATCCCACCACGCAGTTCGACCTGCAATGGAACCCGGCGCAGGTCGGGCCGGATCTGTGGACGCACACCAACCACCCGAGCTATCCGGCGGGGACCCTGGCCGAACGCGACCTGCTCTCGCCGTGGCGGACCTACAAGATCTACTACGGCAGCTACACGCCGCTCGAATCCCCGCCCGCGGATTACATCTACACGAACTTCGTTGCCCGTGCCAATGGGAGCAAGCCGTATACCAACTGGCCGAGCGTGGTGTCGACCAACCCCATCTTCGATCCGTCGGCGGGGGGGTATCAGCCCAACTATCTGGCGCTGACGAATGCGATCACGAACAAGATCCGCCTGTATGGCCTGGAGTTCGACCAGGACTACGTGGTCGTGATGGTGGGCGTGGACAAGGCCGGCAACGAAGGCCCCGCGCTCAACAACAGCTGGGCGACCAACAACACCATCAAGTTCTCGATGACCCGCGGATGGACGATGTCGAAACCCAACGCCTTGGAACAGCTGGGAGCGCTGGCCCCCCCGCTGAGCAATCCGCGCGCCAGCAACGTGGCCGCGCTGGCCTGGACCGCCTCGGGCCCCGTGAGCAACGGCATCTATACGCAGGTGACCAAGGATTACGACCTGATCTTCTGGGATTCGCTGAACAACGGCCGCTTCCAGGAGACCAGCAACAACACCTGGAACCTGGTCGGCACCATCAAGACCAACTGGTCCGCGGACGATGGCGGCCACGCCCGCAAGCGCGGCGACATCCGGTTCTACCGCGCGTCCTACAAGGACCGCTGGAAACGGACGGTGATGGTCGAAGGCGAGAGCGTGGTCCAACGGCCGCTGGTGAGCGAAGAAGTCTATGCCCTGCACAACGTGGTGCTTTCGGGCGGCCAGAACTTCGTCGGTCTCCATGGCTTGCCCTACACCAACACCTTCCGCGGCGTCTTCGGCGGGCTGGAGACCTTCCCCGGCGGCGGCACCCTCAATCCGGGGACCGGCGCGACGATCATCGAGTTCTTCAGGCCGGGTGTCAACGCGCCGGTCAGCGATACGTACTATCTGGGTTCCGACGACCGGTGGCGGAGGGTTCCCGACAACTGGGATGTGACCACCAACCAGATGGCGGCCAACTTCTTCAACCGGGGCTTCTCGATCAACCTGCCCGACCCCGTGCCGGCGAGCTACGTCACGACCAACGCGACGGACAACTTGCGGACGAACGTCCTCTTGCCGGCGATGATCTGGACGCCCGTCATGCAGGTGCCGACCAACACCAGCTTCAGCCAGTCGATCTCCAACGGCCAGGCGGCGGTCTACAGCGGCACCGCCGAGGGCGGACGCACCAACATCATCATCACGCCCGAAGTGCGGATGTACAACGTGGCGGCCCTGCGCCTGCCGGTCTCCGTCCACCCCAGCGAGATGAACCTCTCCGGGTTCACGGGCGGACCGAAGGGGCTGAGCGACGAAATCTATACGATGGACACCCGGACCAAGGGCATCCTGGGCGGCAAGACGATCTATTACGACACGACCATGAGCGTGGGGGCCGGCCAGGATCATCTGCGCTGGAAGTTCATCGATGATTCGCCCGTGCCGCCGGGCTACTTCAAGCCCAACGATGTGATCGTCATCGTGTCCCGCAACGGCGGGCTCAACACCGGCTGGACGTGGACCTACTATCCCAGCCAGTTCTACACCCTGCCCAACCGGACGCGGGGATACTAACGGCGCGGACCGTGGCGGGGCGAGCCGCGCGCGGAGGGGTTAGGTGCCCCTCTCCGGTGGCGCCGGCCCGACCTCGTGCCGGTCTCTGTCCGGTCTCGCGGCCTCTGGCTCCGGAATGAACCGGATGGGTTTCGGGGCAGGGCAGGGCGGTCTCGCCGAGACCGCCGGACGGTCCCGTTAGAGCGATTTGGCTTTTTCCGTGACCGCTCGTTGTAGGCCGGACCTCTGCGTCCGGCGGGTTCACGTCCGCCACGGAAGGCGGGTCTGCAACCCGACCGCTCCGGCGTCCGGCGGGCGCGGCGGCGGAACAGCTGAAAAGGTTGGATCATTTCAGGATTTATTGTGGCCGCGCGCGATGAGCGCGGGGGTCTGGACCCCAAATCCGGCCCCAGCGGGACCGGCTGCAATATGGCGAATTCTGCCCAGGCGGTCAGTCGTTCGCAGATCGGCTCCCTCCGGAGCGCGGCGTCCCGGATCTCTTTTCCCCGCGCCCGAATCAGCGCTGGATCCACGTGGGATCGATCGTGGCGGCGAAGGAGGAGGAAACGATGGTTTCGACGTGCAGGTGCTTTCCCTTGGCTTTCTGTTCCAGCACCTTGCCGTTCGCATGGAGGGCGGCGATCCCGCGGCCTTCCCCGAGGGGGATCTTCAGGCGCAGATGCGCCACGCGGTCGCGCAAGAGATCCGCGATGGTCTGGCAGAGCTCTGGCGTGCCTTCTCCCGTGGCGGCGGAAATGCTCGCGGAGTGACGGAACCGGTCCGCCAGCCGGATGGCCTGGGTCCGGCCGCGCTCCAGATCGGTCTTGTTGAACACCGCCAGCACGGGCTTGTCCTGCGCGCCCAGCTCCTTCAAGACGGCCTCGACGGCGTCGATCTGTTCGTCCACGCGCGGCTGCGAGGCGTCGATGACGTGCAGCAGCAGATCGGCTTCGTTCACCTCCTCCAGCGTGGCCTTGAAGGCCTCCACGAGGTGGTGGGGCAGCTTGCGGATGAATCCGACGGTGTCGGTCAGCAGGCAGGGCTGGTGGTGGGGGAGGCGGAGCTGGCGGGTGGTGGGATCGAGCGTGGCGAAGAGCTGGTCGTCGGCCAAGACCCCCGCATCCGTCAGGCGGTTCAGGAGGGTGGATTTGCCGGCGTTGGTGTAGCCCACGAGCGTCAGCAGGGCCCAGCCATGGCGTCGGCGTCCGCGCCGGAGTTCGGCCCGGCGCCGGCGGACGAGCTGGAGCTGGTCCCGGATGCGCGCGATGCGCTGCTCGATCCGGCGGCGGTCCAGCTCGAGTTGCTTCTCGCCGGGGCCTTTGAGCCCGATGCCGCCTTTCTGGCGCTCCAGATGCGTCCAGAGGCCGCGCAGGCGGGGAATCAGATAGTGGAGCTGGGCGAGCTCGATCTGGAGGCTGCCCTCCAGCGTGAGCGCCCGCTGGGCGAAGATGTCCAGGATGAGCTGCGTGCGGTCCACGACCCGCACGCCGAGGATTTCCTCCAAGGTGCGCCCTTGGGCGGGGGTCAGGTCGTCGTCGAAGATGACCACGCCCGCTCCGGCGGCCTGGAGCGCCACGGCGATCTGCTCGGCCTTGCCGCGGCCGATGTAGGTGGCCGGTTGGAGGGCGCGCAGCCGGCAGAGGGTTTCGCCGGCGACTTTGGCGCGCGCGGTATCGGCCAAGGCGCGCAGTTCGCGCAGCGAGTCTTCCACTTCCGCCCGGGGCTGGTCGCCCGAGGTGGTGGCGATGAGCCAGGCGGTTTCAAGGGCGTTGGAAGTCGTTTGCATCGGAGTCATGAGGGAAGATTCAATGTCCAATATCCAGCAACCCATACCCAATTTTCAAAAGGGGGCAAACAACCAAACGGGAGCCGGCACGCTCCCGTGCCGAAATGATTTCAATTGTCTTTCCTTGGAAATGGATCATTGAACATTGGATATTGATTATGGAGATTCCGTCTTTGGCTGGATCTGCTGCGCGAGCCATTGGAAATCCCAATCGGAGAAATACCAGCGTTCCCGCAGGGGCGTCCGCCAATCGGGGGCGCCGGGGGTGGAGAGCCAGCCGAGATAGACGGTGAACTCGACGGAGCCCAGCCGGCGGCGGATGGCGTCGACGAGGGCTTCGGCCTGCCAATAGAAGGCGGCGGAGCGGGCCTCGGACTTGGGATAGGCCTGCAATCCGGTCAACTCATCGATCGCGAACAAATTCCGGTCGAGCTTGGGCGGCCGGGGGCGCTCCGCGGTTTGCTTCCGGGTGCGCGCGCAGGTGTCGGCGGCGGCGGCTCCGACCCGCTGGGCCAGGCCTTCGTCGAGCCATAGCGGGGGGCGGACCGGATGCCGCTTCGAAACCAGCCAATGGGAGAGCTCGTGGGCGATGCGGAAGGCGAGCTTCAGCGGATCTTCTCCCGTCCGCAACAGGATTTCATCGCCTTGTTGGGTGGCGAGCGCCTCGACGCGGAACAAGGCCTTGGCCCGCTTGTAGACCGACGGGGTCTCCTGCAGGCGGAGGGTCAGCTGGACCGGCTCGGCAGGGGCGCCCACGTGCTCCAGCGCGGCCGTCATCGCGATCGGCAGCGTGGAAAGAACCCGGTCCGGGATGGACGGACCCGGCGAGATGATCTCGCAAGCGATTTGTCCCCCGGCAAAGGAGAGATTCGTGGAAGCCCCCTGCGCACACAGGGCGGGAACGGAAAGGAAGAGCAGCAGCCACGCGAGAATCCCTTGTCGGGGAAGTCCGGCGGCGTTCCAAGCGGAGCAACACATGGAGCCACTATAGTCGCGCGAACTTCTCATTTCAACAAAATCGCTATCGACAAGGCCGGGGCCGCTAGGGTAGAAGGGAACCAGCTGATTGCGGGAGTAATTCAGTGGTAGAATGTCAGCTTCCCAAGCTGAACGTCGCGAGTTCGA
>SABN01000175.1 GCA_009928955.1 Opitutia bacterium
CGGCGTCAAAGGCAAGAAGTTCACCCAGAAAGAGCTGTCCGGCAAGAAGTTCACCGTCTGGACCCGCTGGGAGGACGCCCGCGGCAGCAGCCAACAGCAGCGCTTTTACGGCATCGTCCAGGTCGGCAAGGAGGATCTCGGCGAGATGCTCGTGGCCAACGGACTCGCCCGCGTCTACGGCGGATCCACCGTCCTGCCCAACGGCACCTCCATCGATGCGCAGTTCGAGCGCCTCCGCCAGTTCGAGCGGCGCGCCAAGGCCAAGCGCCTCGGCGGCTGGGCCAAGAAAAAGAAGATGAAGGGCGGCGTGGAGATCGCCGCCGCCGACGGCATGTTCGATCTCGACGAGGAAGCCGCCGCCGAACCCGGCGCGAAACCCGCCTGGGTCGAGGACGAAGAGGAGATCGGCGTCTATGCCGACAAATGGCCGAACGTCCCCACCGTCGCTTTCCTGCGCGCCGAGTCGTTCGTCAACCGCGAACTCTTCGAGGACGCCGAGATCGAGATGCGCAAGCTCGTCCGCCGCTTCCCCGAGCACAGCCAAAAGGCCCGCATCGAATTCTACCTCGCCCTCTCCATCGCCATGCAGGAGCGCTTTGAAGAGGCCGTCGCGCTCTTCAAGGCCTGGCTGCAGGCCTATCCCAGCCACATCCTCGCCCCCGACGTCCAATATTGGATGCCCATCTCCCTCTACTACGACGGCAAGTACGAGGAAGCCCTCCCCTACTTCGATGCCTATGCCGCAAAGAACCCGATGAGCATCTACGCGCCGGAGGCCACCTACCGCGCCGCCTGCGCCCGCTACGCCCTCGAGGACTACGAGCGCGTCGCCGCCGACGTCGCCACCTGGCTCGAACAGAACCCCGACCACTATTTCCGCCGCGAAGCCGCCGTCATGCGTGGCGACGCCCTCGCCGTCCTCGGCGAGTTCGAGGCCGCCAAGGAGGCCTACCACCTCTCCATGAACCCCGCCGCCGGCCCCTTCTACTACATGGCCCTCACCCAGATCTCCCGCATCCACAAGGCCCTCGCCACCGAGGACGACTACCGCGCCATGTCCGCCGACTATGTCCAGTACATCAAGGACATGCCCAACGACGGCAACATCATCGACGCCGCCTACCACGCCGGCTGGGCCCTCCGCCAGATCCAGCGCCCCGACCAAGCCCGCACCCTCTATTGGCAGATGATCGAGCGCCACGGCAACACCCCCGCCTGGGAAGGCTTCGATCTCATGCTCACCGATCTCGCCGGCATGTATCCGCGCGGCACCGATGAATACGCCAAGGAGCTGCGCGCCCGCTACGACAAGGCTCTCTCCGACCAGCGCCTCACCCTCGCTTCCCGCCTCGCCTGGGCCGAGGCCCAGATCCTCCCGCCCGAAGCGCAGGCCCGCCAGCTCGCCATCTTCACCGGCCGCTTCAAGCCCGACTATCTCGGCGCCGAAACCCTCGTCTGGCTCGGACGCGCCTGGATCGAAAACGGCATGCCCGCCTCCGGCATCCCCAACCTCGAGCTCCTGCTCGAGAAATATCCCGACTCCCGCCAGGTGCCGGAGGCCCAGACCCTCCTCGCCCAGCAGGCCCTCGACAACAAGGAATTCGCCACCGCCCTCGGCCTGGCCGACGCCGTCCTCGCCAACGCCGCCGAGATCCAGTACGTCCTCGAGGCCACCTTCTGCCGCGCCGAAGCCCTCTTGGGCTTGCAGCGCCATGGCGAGGCCATCAGCGACTACAACGCCATCCTCGCCAACCGCGCCGCCCCCCGCCGCCTCAAGCCCGAAGCCCTCCTGGGCATCGCCGCCTGCATGGAGGCCCAGCAGGAATACGCCCAGGCCATCGCCTACTACCAGCGCGTCTACGTCCTCTACGGCGCCTACAAGAAGGCCGTCATCCAGGCCTATCTGCGCAGCGGCGACTGCTTCGAAAAACTCCGCGACAAGCCCGCCGCCCTCAAGACCTACCGCGAATTCCTCGAGAGCGACTTCGCCCCCGGCACCGCCGCCGCCGCCTACGCCCGCCAGCGCATCGCCGCCCTTTCCGGAGGTGCCCCGCAATGAAACCTTCAACAATCAATATCCAATATCCAATATCCAACCGATCAAGTTCGATCCAACCGGTCGGCTCTTCACTTGAACATTGGATATTGGATATTGGACATTGGATATTGAGATCTCTCGTTGCGCAACGTCTCGCCGCGTGGGGCCTCCTCGCCGCCCTCGCCCTCCCCGCCTCCGCCCAGCTCGGCCCCTACCCCATCCAGACCAAGCAGGCCAAATTCGAAGCCTCCCTCGTCAAGCGCGACAAGGACATCCTCTGGGTCGAGCGCAAGTCCGCCGATGGCTCCCGCTCCCCCCAGGTCGGCATCGCCGTCGCCGACATCGTCCAGATCCAGATGCCCACCCCGACCCTCTTCGCCGCCGTCGAGAAAGTCCGCACCACCCCCGCCGCCACCGATGCCCAGATCGCCGCCGCCCACGCCGCCCTCGACAAGTTCATCCTCCAGACCAAGTCCCTCCGCGACCTCCCCGGCATCCCCGCCAACGAGGCCTTCCTCCTCAAGGGCCGCCTCTACGACAAGAAGGGCCTCTGGCGCGAGGCCGTCCGCCTCTACGAAGACATCCTCGCCAAGGGCAAGCCCTCCGCCATCTCCACCAACGCCCAGATCCTCGCCGGCATCGCCTACGCCAAGGGCGGCGAACCCCAGTTCGCCATCGAATACCTCGGCGGCATGCCCCTCCCCGAAGAAGACGAGGAAGTCCTCTCCCAACTCCTCTTCGCCCTCGGCGATTCCTACTTCGCCCTCGAGAACTACGACAACGCCCTGCTGTCCTACCTCCCCCTCGTCGTCTTCTATCCCTACGTCTACGACAACGAGCCGCGCGGCCTCGCCGCCGCCCTCGGCTGCTACGCCCAGCTCAAGGAATGGGAACCCCTCTACCGCTCCATCCAGGAAATCCAGAAGAACTACCCCGCCACCCCCGCCGCCCAGACCGCCGAAGAATTCCTCGAGAAATACAAGGAAGACCTCGTCGCCGCCGGACAATTCGTCGATGCCGCCAAGATCACCTCCGCCGATCAAAACCCGTGAAATCCTCAATGTCCAACATCCAACATCCAATTTCCAATGTTCAAGTGAACAGCCGGGCGACTCATCGCGCCGGGCTGCAGAACAATTGCCGGCGCGGATCGATTGCAGGCGGGGGCGTTGACCCGGCTGGATCGGCGGATCGAACCTTGATCGGTTGGATATTGGATATTGGATATTGGATATTGAGATTTAAAGATCCGGCTCCCGCGCCACAATGAAAAGGAACCCCGTCATGAAAAAACGACTCGCCCTCCTCGCCCTCGCCGCCCTGCTGCTCCCCGCCGCCGCCGCGTTCGCCCAGGAAGCGCCGCCGCCTTCCCCGCCGGCCGGATCGGAAGCTCCCGCCCCCGCCCCCACGAAGATCACCCTCTGGGGCATGATCAAGACCGGCGGCTGGGCCATGTGGCCGCTGGGCCTGTGCTCCGTCGGCGTCGTCACCATGATCGTCCTCAACGTCCGCATGGTCAGCCGCAAGGCCCTCCTGCCCGTCGGCGTGGTCGTCCCCCTGCGCGCCGCCGCCGAGCAGCGCGATGTCGGCCAGATGTACGCCCTCGCCCGCGCCAGCGACAGCCTCTTCGCCAAAGGCCTCCTCCCCGGCCTGCGCAAGATCGATCCCGAGGACCCCGCCGCCTCCAAGCCGAACATCGAAGGCGCCATCGCCGAAGCCGTCGGCCGCGAAGAAGCCCAGGTCAGCTTCTGGATCAACTTCCTCTCCCTCTTCGCCAGCATCTCCCCCATGATCGGACTGCTCGGCACCGTCTCCGGCATGATCGGCGCCTTCCAGAAGATCGGCACCGGCGGCATGGGCAAGCCCGAACTCCTCGCCGGCAACATCGGCGAAGCG
>SABN01000055.1 GCA_009928955.1 Opitutia bacterium
GTGCGCGCAGGAGCCGCCACCCGGCGCCGTGGAGATCTTTCCGGAGATGCAGGTGCGGATCGCGCCTGCGCCGATGCCGGCCATTCCGGCCCCGCCACCGGAACCCGAACCGGTCGTGATTCCGGAGCCGGAGCCGGTGCCGGAGCCGCCGCCGGAACCCGAGCCCGAGCCGGTGGCGCCGCCGCCGGAGCCGGTGCCCGAACCGGAGCCGCCCCCGCCGGTCGAGGCCGCTCCGGCGGAAGCGGCGCAGCCGGAGGTGAAGCCGGAAGGGGATGCGGGGGCGGGGGAAGCCCTCCGGGCCGAATGGCTGGGGGAATTGCGGCGGCGGATCGAGCAGAGCAAGTTCTATCCAGGGGCGGCGCGCTATTCCAAGGAGATGGGGACCGTTCGGCTCCGGGTGGAGATCGGCCCGACGGCGGAAATCGGCTCGGTGCAGATTCTGGAGAACACGGGTTCGGCCCTGCTGGCCGAGGGCGCGCGGTCCATTCTCCGGCGCGCGGCGGCCACGCCGCTGGGGACCAATGCGCTCGCCAGCGGTTTTCAGGTGGACGTGCCGATCACCTATCGGCTGGAACGGCGCTGAAAAATTGGGGGGGAGGGGGCGATGCCCACGCTTTACAAACCCGGGCGGGTTGGGGTAGATTCCCTCGCGTTCCTTACAGCATAACCCAGAGGCGGAGAAATGATGAAAAAGGCTATTTTGTTTGCGTTGACGGTGCTGCTTTGCGGCGGCGCGGCGTTGGGCGGCATGCTCAGCGAAGAGCCCGGCGAATTGACGGTTGCGGGCCGGTATTTTTTCCCCGGCGATGGCGATTTCGACCTGTTTGATGGCGGATATGGCGCCACGCTGGCCTATCGCGAGTGGTTCAGCTTCCCGTGGGGCGCGGGCGTCAATCTCGGCCTGGCCCAGTGGCAGGTGAGCGACAGCTCCGATGCCTACAAGTATGCGGCGCTCCGCGACTACGACGGCGATGCGCTTCTGATCCCCTTCGGCGCCTCGGTCTTTTTCAACATGATCGACTGGGACAACTGGAACCTGGTTCTCGAGACCGGCGTGCAGTATCTGCTCGTTGATTCCAGCGTGAGCGTGTTCAACAGCGAGGAGACCGCCCAGAAGCGGCAAGACGTGAAGATCGATGACGCGGTGCTGTGGAACATCGGCGCCGAATACGAGTACATGGTCGCCGAAAACGTCTATGTGATGGGCGGGATCGGCTATCAGGTCGACATTCTGAAGGCCGACACGGAATACAGCGGTCGCTCCACGCGCGACACGTCGTTCCGCGGCGCGTACGCCAGCCTGGGCGCCAAGTTCCTGTTCTAATCGCGGCCGATGAGGATTGGCCTCCGCGCGGCACGTTCCGGGCTTATGCCCGCGAGCGTGCCTTTGCTTTTCCGGGAAGGGGCGCGGCGATGATCCGCTGTTTCCTGGCGTCCGGACAGTGGGCGGCCGGCGCGGCCGAGCTGGACGAATCTGAATCCAAGCATCTGGTCTCCGTGCTGCGCGCGCAGGCGGGGGATCGGATCGGGATTCTCGACGGGGAGGGGCAACGCGGCGAGGCGGAGGTGGTGGCGCCGCACAAGAAGCGGACCGCGATCCGCATCCTGTCGCGGACCGCGGCGGCTCCGGTTGCGCCCCGAAGGATTCTGGTCCAGGCGCTCGTGCGCGAGCAGAAGATGGATTGGCTGATCCAGAAAGCGGTCGAGCTGGGCGCGCACGAGATCTGGCCCTTGCAGGCCGAACAGGCCGTGGTGCGGATCCGCCCCGAAGAAGCGGCGAAGAAAGCCGCCCGTTGGCAGGCCATCGCGCTGGGGGCCTGCAAGCAAAGCGGGAACCCGTGGATGCCGCGGATCGCGCCCGTGCGCGGACTGGCCGACGCGCTGGCGGCGCTTCCGGCGGAGGCCGCCGCCTGCTTTGGCGCGCTGCAGGAGGACGCGGCGCCGCTGCCCGCGTTCTTCGGCCGCTTGCGGCGGGAGAACCGCCCGCAGGTGGCGATGTTCATCGGGCCGGAAGGGGATTTCAGCGCGGGGGAAGTGGAGGCGCTGCGGGCCGCCGGCGTCCAGCCGGTTTCGCTCGGGCCCGTCGTGCTGCGCGTCGAGACCGCCGCTCTTTTCATTTTATCCGCCTTGCAGTATGCTTGGCTGTGATGGAAAGGATCCGACCATGAGCGAACTCCAGCCCCAGGCTTTCACGATCAACGGGAAGCCTGCGCATACCTTTACCCGGTTGCCCGCCGTCGGGAGCGTGGCGCCGGCCCTGCAGCTGGCCGACCGGGAATTCAAGGATTGGACGCTCGATGACTTTCCCGGAAAGAAGAAAATCCTGAATGTCGTTCCGTCGCTGGACACATCCGTCTGCCAACTGTCCGCCCAGCGCTTCAATGAGGAAGTGGCCCGGCGCGACGACGTGGTGGTGCTGACCATTTCGGCCGATCTGCCTTTCGCGCAGGCCCGGTTTTGCGCGACGTGCCAGGCGCCGAACGGCCGGTTCCTCTCCACCTTCCGTTCGCCCGAGTTCGGCATGGATTACGGCACCTTGATCGTGGAGCACGCCCTGATGGGCCTGCAGGCCCGCGCGGTGATCGTCCTGGATGCGGACAACCGGGTCCTGCATCGCCAACTCGTGCCCGAGCTGACCCACGAGCCCGACTATGCCGCCGCGCTCGCCGCGCTGGAGTAGTTTGTGGTTGATCTCATGCAGTCTGCTTTCCGGGACCGGTTGATGCGCAATGCAACGCCCGGGTGGTCGCCGGAAAGCCAACATATCGGTGGAATCAAGACCAATGCCAACTGACACGAAAATCACGGCCCAACACTGGAACGATCAAACCGCAAGATTTGCCGGCAGAACCGCGGGTTTGTCCTGGGGGGATGCGGGTCCGGCGATCCACCGGCACATCAACAGACGAATATCCGGGGATCCGGAGATTGACTGGTTGGCATATACTGCGGACAAGTATTTTTCGGGGCGGTTGCCGCTTGCCCGATGCCTTTCCCTGGGATGCGGGACCGGGGTTTTGGAGCGAGCGTTGGCACGACATCGAGTATTCCAGCAATGCGATGCGTACGATGTGGCGGAAGGGGCGCTCCAAGAAGCACGGAGATTGGCCAAGGAAAACCAACTTGCCGGCATCATGTATTATGCAGCGGACATCAACGCCATCAAGTTGCCTGCGGGCGCGTATGATGCGGTATGGATCCACCATGCCATGCATCACTTCGAATCTTTGGAGCATATTTGCGGGCAGATTAGCCAGTCTCTCAAGCCGGACGGACTGCTCATTTTGAACGAATATGTCGGGCCGAGCCGTTTCCAGTTCCCCGCTCGCCAGAAGGAAGTCATCAATCTTTGCCTGGGTCTTCTGCCCGCCCAATATCGGACGGTGATGTCGGAGCAGGTCGAGTTGGAAATGGAGCGCACTCCGCTCAGAAAGGGGCCGAGATGGCTGTTTTCCAGGCTGTTCGACAAAATCAGGGATGGGGATCTGATCGACGTGGTTTGCCGTCGGTTGCAGGCTTACCGCGCTCTGGCAACGGGGCGAAGTCCGGAAATGCGGACCATCGTTTTTCCGTCACGGCGAGACATCATCCGGGTCGACCCATCCGAAGCTGTTCGGTCTGAGGAAATCGAGCCGGTGCTTCAATCTGGCTTTGAGATTCTTGAAAAGAAAGACTGGGGGGGGAATGTGCTTCAGTTCTTGTTGCAGGGAATTGCCGGGCGGTTTTCCGCGAACGATCCACGATCTCAGGATCTTGTGAGCATGCTGACGGTTGTAGAAGATACGCTTCTGCAATGTGGCGAGTTCGAGAGCGATTTCGCATACATCGTCGCTCGACCTAAAGCCGCCTGCGGGCATGGCGAGGCCGGAAATGTCCATCCATGAGTTTGCCCAAGCATCAGGGGGCGCCTTGAACAGCATTGTTCAATCTGAGATCTGGGCTTTGTGCCGGCTGAAGGGGCCGGCGCAATATCCGTCGGTTTCTGCCGCACCTTATGCGCCGGATGAGGCCTATCCGGAATTCGCCGATGTGAAAATTGGCGCCACGCCCAATCCGGTGTTCGCGCTGGTGCGCGGGGCGTTGCGCGACCTGGGGCTGGATGCGGCGCGCTTCGGCACGCCGCGGTGGAATCCGCTGGGCGCCCTCGTGAAGCCCGGCGGCCGGATCGTGGTGAAACCCAACTGGGTCTTGCACCAGAACCTCGGTCCGGGCGGCATGGACTGCATGATCACGCATCCCGCCGTGTTGCGGGCCGTGCTGGAATACGTGTTCCTGGCCCGGCCCGCGCAAGTGGTGCTCGGCGATGCCCCCATCCAAGACTGCGATTTCGAGCGGCTGCTGGATTTTGGCGGCTTGCGCGCGGTGATCGCCGATTTCCGGTCCCGGGGGCTGCCGCTGGAGGTGAAGGATTTTCGCCGCACCGTGATGAAGCAGGCAGGCGAACTGAAGCTCGTGGACGAAGAACTGCGGCCGGAAGTGGAGTACGGGCTCGTCGATCTCGGCCAAGACAGCCTGCTGGAGCCCATTTCCGGGGACTGGAAGAAATTCCGCGTGACGGTGTACGATCCCCGCAAGATGTGGGCGCACCACCGGCCCGGGCGGCATCGGTACCTGATCGCGCGGGAGGTTCTGGAGGCGGATCTGGTGGTGAACGTGCCCAAGCTCAAGGCGCACAAGAAGGCGGGCATCACCTGCTGCCTGAAGAACCTGATCGGCATCAACGGCAACAAGGAATACCTGCCGCACCACCGCAAGGGGGCCGCAGATGTAGGAGTGGGCGACAACTATGCACGTCGGCACTGGCAGATGACGCTGGGGGAGGCCCTGCTGGATGGGGCGAATCGGATCCGCGGATTCCCGCGCGTCTATCGGTTCTGCGAGCGCGTGGTCTGGTGGCTGATGGCCTGGGCCGCGAAGCAAGACCCTTCCGTCCAGATCGGAGGCAGTTGGCATGGCAACGACACCATTTGGCGCACATGTCTGGACTTGAACCGCGCGTTGCTGCATGCGGGGGCGGACGGGCAGATGCGGGACGTCCCGCAGCGGGAGGAGATTTCCATCGTGGATGCCGTGGTGGCGGGGCAGGGGGAGGGGCCGTTGGCTCCTGATCCGCTCGCCACCGGCGCGGTGTTCGCCGCGCGGAATCCGGCCGTCGGCGACTTCCTGGGCGCGCGCCTGCTGGGGTTCGACGCCGCGAAGATTCCGCTGCTGCGGCACGCCTGCGACGACATGCGCTGGCGGATCTGCGCGGCGGCGCCGGCGTTGCCCGCCTTCGACCCGCCGTTTCCGCCCGCCCGCGCGCCCAAGGGCTGGGCCGGGCACATCGAGCAGGATCGCGAACCGCTCCCATGATGTTCCGCATCCAATCCTTCAAGCAGGCGGCTTTCTGGTCCACGGCCATCAGTGCGTTCAGCCAAGGTCTGGCGCTTCTCTTCGGGATGTTGATGGCGGCGGTGTTTGGTGCCGGAGAGGGGACCGACATCCTGTACTATTCCCTTGGAATTTTCGCCTTGATTTCGCAGCTGGTGCAATCCGGCAACGTCAGCGTGTTGATCCCAGAAGCCATGCGGCGGCGCCATCAGGTCGGTGAAGAGGACGCCATGGCTTTCATCAATCGGTTCATGCTTTTCTTTGGGATATCGATTGCAATTGTGACGCTGTTGCTCATGTGGAATCCCGTCAAGGCTTTCGTTTTGGTTTCTCGTTTTTCGGCCGAGGCGCTGGGCCGTCATTCACGGCTCGTGTTCTGGCTGGTGGTGTCGTTTCCGCTTCAGGTGGTGGCCCAGCTCCTGTTGGATGTCTTGGTGTCCTATAAATTCCTCGCGCTGCCGGCTACGCTGTCATGCGTCAATCGGGTTTTGAATATCATTTTTGTTTGGTGTTGTGAAAGCCGACTGGGACTGGTATCGGTTCCTTTGGGGATGACGGTTGGCTTCGCTTTTCAGGTGCTATTGGGCCTGGGTCTTTTGCGATGGATGGTGAAATGGCGCGTGAACACTTGGCGAACGCAAATCGAAAGCCGCACAATCCACAACATCTTGTGGGTGGAGTTGGGGAACGGCATCACGTTGCTGGCCGGGTATCTGCCCTTGTTCCTGTATTCCGGGTTCAGCGTAGGAATTCTCACGGCGATGAACTACGCCCGGCGCATGAGCAACATGCCCGTCGAGTTGCTTACGCAACAGCTATCATCCGTAACCGCAATCAAGTTCAACGAACTGGCGGCACTTCGGCAAGAAGATGAGTTGAATGCCGAACTGGGACGGATTGCCCGGTTGCTGCTATTCATCTTGGTGCCGGCTTCCGTGTTGATGAGCTTGGTGGGCACAGACCTAACCCAGATCCTCTTTGGTTATGGGAAATTCCAGGGCGCTCCCGTTTCATTCGCCGCCATACTGTTTTCTTTACTGATTTTGAATCTCCCGTTGACCGGGATCAACACGATCTTTGCGCGGTACATTGTCGCCCGGCAAGCCATACGGTATGCGGTTGGCTGGAACTTCTTTTCCTCTCTCCTGAACATGGCGGTCATGTTCTTTGCCGTTACGCGCTGGGGTCCCATCGGGTTCCCCATCGGTTTGTTCCTGCATATGCTGATCTATTTGATGTTGCTATCGGCCTCGATGCTGCGCCGGACCCCTTCGCTATCCCTTTGGCCCATTTGGCGGGCTTATGTGTTGACGATGGCGGCATCCGGGGCGGCCGCCGTTCCCGCCTGGGTTTTTCGGATGCGATGGGGTTCCGGGCTGCCCCACTGGGGGAACGGCATGGTCTCGGGGGCGCTTTTTTTCCTGGCCTACGGGGGGGTGCTTTTTCTCCTGCCGCCCGACCGGATGTCATGTCAATATGCCCTTCAGGTTGTAAAGCGGGCCCACTTCATAATCCGCCACTCCGACAAACGGACAACAATCCATCCCCATGCTTCTGGAGGCTCTGCCCATGAATGATGCGCAAACAATAAAAGAACCCGGATTTGAGCCGCATGATCTTGTCTGGACACCGGAAAAAATTGCCCGCTTCTTCGATTATGCCAGTCAGCATACGGCGGAAGCCCATTCATTTTCCTTCCAAGTAGGGGATGCGCTGGTGCGGCTCGCGCGAAACCACCATGCCTTGGAGGCGCCCGCGCTGGATTACGGCGCGGGGGTTGGATATTTGGTGGAACGGCTGGTTCAAGCCGGGATTCGGTGCTCGGGTTGCGATTTTTCGAGGGCCTCCGTCGAATCGGTTAAAAAACGCATGACCGGGAATCCGCTGTTTGGGGATTGTTATCTGATGGAGCGGTTGCCCTCCCGGTTGCCGGATGCCTCCTTCGGCACGGTTTTCCTTGTGGAGGTCTTGGAACATCTGCTGCCGGAATGGCGCACCGGCACGCTGCGGGAAATCGGGCGAGTGCTGAACCCCGGTGGACATGCAATCGTCACGGTGCCGCACGCGGAGCCCCTGGATCTGGCCAAGGTGATGTGCGCGGACTGCGGCGCCGTCTTCCACCGCGTGCAGCACGTGGCCGCGTTCGACGAGACCACGCTGGCCGCCACGATGGCCGAGCATGGCTTTTCAACGGTGCTTTGCCAGCCGATGAATCTCGGGGCGCTGACCGACGCCGAGGTGCGCCAGAACCGGCGGCTCCAGACGCGGATCCGGCGCGGGTTGACCCGCCTGAAGCTTCTCGCCCCGCATCCGACATCGACCCCTCACCTGGTCTATATCGGAAGAAAAAACTAGAGCGGGGCGTGGCCGCGATGAAATCGGCAGCTGGAATGTCGGAGGAAACCCCATGAAACCAGGCGGATTGTGTATCGGCGTCCATGCCGCCGAGCCGGACGGGTACGCCGGGCGCTGGGAAACGGCGTTGCAGGCCCGGGGCGCGACGGTGAAGCGGCTCGACTTGCTGGGACCCGACCCGCTGGGGCAGGTGGCCGGCTGCGACGGCGTGATGTGGCATTGGTTCCATTATCCGCATGAAGTGCGGATGGCCGCGCTGCCGGTTCTCCGGGTCATCGAGGAGCAGCTGCGCCTTCCGGTGTTTCCCGATCTGGCGACCTGTTGGCATTACGACGACAAGATCGCGCAAAGCCATCTGCTGGGGGCCTTGGGCATCCCCATCCCGAGAACCTGGGTGTTTTGGCGGGAGGCGGATGCCTTGGCGTGGTGCGGGCAGGCGAACTATCCGGTGGTCGCCAAGCTGTCGATGGGCGCCAGCAGCCAAAATGTCCGGTTGATCCGCGATGCGGCGGAAGCGGGCGCCTATGTCGAGCGGTGTTTTTCCGGTTCCGGTATCGTGGCGCGGCCCGCTCTGCCGAATCGGTGGGGGCTCCGGTTGCGCCGTCGCCTGAAAAACGCCGTGAAGCGCATCGGGCCCGCCGCCGCCTATGTGTGGGCCAATCGGTTTCCGGCCATGCCGCACCCGACCTTTTGGATGCCGCAGAAGAACTGCGCGCTCTTCCAGGAATTCCTGCCCGGCAACGAATTCGACACGCGCGTGACGGTGATCGGCGACCGGGCCTTCGCTTTCCGGCGCTTCAACCGGCCGAATGATTTCCGCGCGTCGGGGAGCGGCAACCTCCAGCATGATCCTTCGGCGGTCGATCTGCGCTGCGTGAGCGCGGCGTTCGCCGCCGCGCAACGGTTGAAATCCCAATCCATGGCGTTCGATTTCCTGTTCCGCGGAGCGGGGCAAGAGCCCGTGGTGGTCGAAGTGAGCTATTGCTATGCGGATTGGGCCGTCGAACGCTGTCCGGGGCATTGGGATTCGCAACTCCAGTGGCATGAAGGTCATCTCTGGCCCGAAGAGGCGCACGTTGAGGATTTCTTGAAGCGGGTCGAGGTGCAGGGATGAAAGTCCGGATGAGAGGGGCACGCCTTTTCCTCGCGCGGTGCGGGATGGGCTTCCGGGGCTCCATGAAAGAAAACCGATGAGAATAAAACCATTGCTTCAAGGAATCAAAACCTTCATCCCCGGCTGGCGCTATTCGGTGGGAACCGGCGGGACGAGTTCTGCGCGGTATTGTTATTCGGTATGGTTGCGCCATTTGGCCATGGCCAAGCGGAATAGGTTGGATCCATATCCACGCGTGATTGCGGAATTCGGCCCGGGCGATTCGTTGGGCATAGGATTGGCCGGGTTGATTTCTGGTTGTGAGAAGTATTACGCGGTTGACGTGGTTGAGCATGCGAGACCGGAAAGCAATCTGAAGATATTCGACGAGATCGTGGCGCTCTTCAGAGATCGAACGCCGGTCCCGGGAGATGAAGAGTGGCCGCAGGTCGAACCCAAATTGGACAACTATGAATTTCCAGCGGATCTCTTTGACGACCGCAGATTGCGGCAGGTGCTGGATGACGGTCGCCTGCGGGAAATCCGATTATCCATCCTGAATATGGGGGGGGGGCATTCGGCGATTCAATACAAAGCCCCTTGGTACGAGGAAGGAGTTGTCAAGGGGGAGTCCGTGGATATGATCTATTCCCAAGCGGTCCTTGAGCATGTCGACGATTTGAAAAGCGCGTACCGGTCCATGTACTTGTGGTTAAAGCCGGCCGGCTACATGTCCCACACGATTGATTTCAAGTGCCATGAGACGGCGGATGAATGGAATGGGCACTGGATGTTTTCGGACTTCATGTGGAAATTGATCAAGGGGCGGCGCCCATACCTGCTCAACCGGGAGCCGCATTCGACGCACCTTGCGCTTATGGAAGCGGCGGGGTTCAAGATCGTCTGCGATCAAGCGAAAACGTCTGAATCGAAGGTCGGCAAAAATCAACTGGCAAGGAGATTCAGGTCTATTTCCAATGCCGATTTAGTCACGAGCGAAACATTCATTCAAGGAGTGAAAGCATCCCATGTCGCCCTGTAATCAGCGGAGTCCAAAAACCCGGGCGCTGAAGACCCGCATTCAAGAATGGGGCTCCGACATGTGCGGCGGGCATCGGATGGCCTGCGGCGAGACCATGGCCGAAATGGCGGGGACGCGACAATGAAAGTATTGATGATGGCGGGCGCCTTTCCGCCGGCTCCGTGCGGCGGAGCGGAAAAGCAATGCCTGGCGCAGTCCTTGGCCTTGGCGGCGCGGGGGCATAAGGTGACGGTAGTGACGGAATGGTTGAACCGCCGGCATTTGCGGGAAGAAATGCAAGGGGGCGTTCGGATTCTGCGCTTCGGCTTTCTGTTGCCCCTGTTTTCCGCGGCCTTGAAGTTCGACCAGATCTTGGAGCGGAGGCGGGGGCGCATCCCGGGAAAAAAACCGGAAAGCAGTCCATGGCGACCTTCCTGCGAACAGCCGGTGCCCCGCTGGATCCGGTGGGTGCAATGGTGGCAGGAATGGGGGTTCATCGCGGAGGTGGCGTGGGCGGTGCGGACCCGGCGCTTGCAGGCGGACGTGGTGCATGTGAACTCGTCGGAATGGATCGCCGGGTTCGCGCATTGGGTGGCCGAAAAACTACATGCGCCTGCGGTGTGCAAGGAAGCGTGCGGCGAGGTGTTGCGATGGCCGGACCGGAAAGACGTCCCGTGGTTGTCGCGCTGGGAAAAACGGCGGATCCAATGTGCCTACATCGCCATCACGCCGCATATCCGCCACGAGCTGGAGAAGGCCGGCATTCCGGGCCATCGGATCTTCGATGTGCCCAACGGCGTGGCGTTGCCGGAAGCGGTGGCCCGGCCGGCGGAGAACGCCTTGGCCGTGTATGGCGGGAATTTCCACCAGGGAGCCGGCTTCAAAGGATTCGACGTTTTGCTCAAGGCTTGGGGTCTGGCGCACCGGGAGGAGCCGGCCATGAAATTGCAACTCTACGGAGAGGGCGATTCCCGCGTCTGGCAAGCGATGGCCAAGGAAGAAGGCGCGGCGGAGAGCGTTGCGTTTCCCGGGTCGGTCCCGGATTTGATCCCCGTGTTTGCCACAGCGGGTTTCTTGGTGCTGCCCTCCCGGGTGGAGGGGCTTTCCAACGTGTTGTTGGAGGCGCAGTCCGCTGGGTTGCCGGCCATCGTTTCGGACATCCCCGGCAATCGCAGCGTGGTGGCGGATGGCGTGAACGGGCTCGTGGTGCCCGTCGGCGACGCGCCGGCTTTGGCCGAGGCCATGGTGAGGCTGCATCGCTCGCCGGAGTTGCGCGCAAGGATGGGGAAAGCGGCGCGAGAAACCATCGAGGCGCGATTCTCGATTTCCGCGGTCGCCGAACAACTGGAAGCGGCCTATCGAAGACTGCCATCGGCCTGATGGGGGAATGGGGAACGGCAGGGACATGAACAGATGAAGATTTTGATGATGATCCTGTATTTTCCACCTGCGCACACCGGTGGCGCGGAAAAGCAATGCTGGGAGCAGGCCCGGGCCCTGGCGGCGCGAGGCCATGACGTCACGGTCCTGACGGAATGGTGGGCATGGCGAAGCCGGAAAAACGAGGTGAAAGAAAACGTGCGGATCTTGCGCCTAGGTTGTGGATTGCCAATCGTGTCTCTTGCGAGGCGCACGCATGACGGTTTGGTCGTTTGGTGGAGGTCCCGAAAGAAGACGCGGTGGGATCCCGGGGCGAACGCTTCGAACCCGGCCGCAAGCCGTTCGGCGGAACCGCCGCGCAAGCGCTTCCGGTTCATGGCGCCCGTGGAATGGATGGGGCAATTGAGCTTCATTCTGGCCGTGGCGTGGGCGGTGAGCACCCGGAGGTGGGCGGTTGATGTCGTCCATGTGCATGAATCCCACTGGATGGCGGGTTTCGCGCATTGGGTGGCGGAAAAACTCCATGCGCCCATCGCCTGCACCGAACACAACGGGCGGGGGGCCTTGGAGTGGCCGGGCATGCCGGATGTGCCGGGGCTGCCGCGCTGGCGGCGTCGCCGGGATCGATGCGTCTTCCTGTCCATTGCCGTTTCGACGCGGCGGAGCCTTGAGGCGAAGGGAATCCCCCCGGCGCAGATCATTGACGTGCACAATGGAGTCGAGATTCCGGCCCAGACGGCAACGGTGGCGGATCAAAACGAAGTCATTTACGTCGGGAATTTCACGCAGGGGGAGGCCAAGGCCTTCGATGTGCTGTTCCAGGCATGGGGAAAGGTCCATCGGCGGGAGCCGGCGGCCCGGCTGCGGATCTATGGAAGCGGGAACGCCTCATCCTGGAAGCAATTCGCGCAGGAGGCTGGGTGCGGGGATTCGGTTTCGTTTGAAGGGCAAACGGATCGCGTGACGGAAAAGCTGCTGGCCTCCGGGATCTTTGTCTTGCCGTCCAGATGGGAGGGGCTGTCGTGCGCCCTCTTGGAAGCCCAGGCGGCGGGGCTGCCGGCCGTGGTGTCGGACATCGGGGGGAATCGCGAGGTCGTGGAAAACGGCGTGAACGGGCGGGTGGTGCCGACGGGGGATGCGGATGCGCTGGCGCAAGCCATCGTCCAACTCTACCAATCTCCGGCGTTGCGCGTCCAAATGGGGGGCGCGGCCCGGGCGCGCGTCCAGGAGGTTTTCGCCATCGAAAAGGTGGCGGCGCAGTTGGAGGCGGCCTATGTTCAGGTCCGCGCCGCCGCCGATGGGCGGCGCCCATGAGATTCGAAGGTTGATTTTGCCGGGCCGCCGATTGCATACTGACCCCTCCAATGTGAAATGAACACGCCTCCCACCCATTTTCCAGCCAGCCAGCGCACGAACTACCAGTTCCCGGTCTATCGATGGATCGGGTGGTTGGCCGTGGCCGGATTCGCCATCGGCCTGACCCTGATGTTCTTCATCTCCGGCATGTTTGGCGTTCCGGCGCCCTTGGCCTGGGCGTTTCTCGTGATCCTGTTCACCTTCGGGGCCCTATTGCTGGATCGGCCCAAGCTGCTGTTGAACAGCATGTTGTTCTATTACCTGCTGATGCCGGAAAACCGGATCTTTGGCATCTTTTGGGTTCCGCTGCCGGAGTTCATCGACGAGTTGTTCTTCATCCCGGTGATCGCGGTGATCGTCATGAACTGGATCCAGCGGCGGCAGCTCAAGGAGGCCACCCTTTTCCCGTTGATCTTCATTTTGATCGCCATGGTCAGCTGGTATGTCAACGGCAAGGCCTCGCCCATCACGACGGTGCGCGTCATCCAGACGGTGCTGCGCCCCTACATCCTGTGGTATTACTGCCGTCTGACGTGCACGTTCAAGGACGAGAAGGAGCTGAACCGTTGGTTTTGGATTTTCATCGGTTATGCGACGGTCCAGTTTTTCTACAATGTCCTGTGGCAGGGAAGACCGTGGGTGTGGATGACCCCGGATTGGAGCGGCGGGGTGTTCGGCCCGGTTGGCAACAAAGCGCATTTCGTCGGCTATTTCAGCATCATCGCCTTGTATGTCGGCTGGGGATGGTGGATCACCTTTGGCCAGGCCCAGCGGCGGAAAGTCCGGCATCTAGCTTGGATCTGCCTTTTGATCATCGCCTACAACTTGATTTTCATGACGGACACCAAGCATGCGTTGCTGATGATGCCGCTGGCCTTCATCCCCTTTCTTTTGCATCCGTCCTATTCCGTGAAGGCGCGCCTGCTTTCCGTGGGCTTCATCGTGCTGTTGGGGCTGGCCTCCGCCCTTCTGTTTGCCTCGGGGCGATTTGGCGGCAGCGAAGGGCTGCATTATTACAAGCAAATGGCGCTCCATTCACCCAAGGGGGACATGTACACGGCGGTCACCACCGAATTCCACTATCTGGTGCCCTATCCGTTGCTCGGGGCGGGGCCTGGACGGTTCGGTTCGTTTCAATCGATTGATAAAAGGACTCCACTGGCCCGTCGATATTACATCCCCTACAACGATGAGTTCCGCCGCGTCAAGCTGATCAAAGGGGATGTCAATCAAACGGTGCAAGGGTCCACGCTGCGGTCGCCTTTCTCGTGGCTCACCATGATCGTGAGCGAATTCGGATGGCTGGGCGGCGCCGCATATTTCTATTTTCTTTTTTGGGTGGCCTACAAGCTGTGGCGGAAATCCACCTTGTTCCCAAGGCAGAGCCTGGTGGGCGGCATCGCCCTGGGGCTTTCCGCCTCTTTGCTTTTCATTTTCCTCATTTCTTCGCTTTCCATTTCGCTGGGAGTTCCGCTGCTTTATGTGTTCATTTGGATGTTCATCGGGCGCCTGTGGGACATGGAAAAGCCGGAGGAAGGACTCGCGCCCTTGAAAGCCGCCTTGACATGAGGGCGGAGCGGATGCGGACCGGCGCGGATGAATAGCGCGGGGAAACCGATCTCCTTCGGACGGCAAGGACTTCTTTGCGGGATCGCGCCGGTTCTGGTGGTGGGCCGGCGCCATATTCCCTTCATGGCCAAGGTGCCGGGGCAGACGACGCGCCGGAATCTGCGGGAGCCGATTCGGCTGGCGGACTTCGAGCGAATTCCCGGATTCCCGCTGGGTCCGGCCCGGAAAGGCGAGTGAGGCATGGTTACCCGTCTGTATTCCGTTTCGCCATGGGGCAATCTGACCGGCGCGCCCATCTGCGCGCTGGAGCATCTGCGGGTGCTTCGGAATTCCTTCGACGAGGTGTGCTTGGTGTTGTGCCAGCCGGGGGGCTTGGCGCAACGGGCCGCCGCTGTCGGCATTCCGATTTGGTGCGAACCCCTGTTCGCCGGCTTGCGCGGTAAATCCCGCCTCGCCGCCATGCTTCTGGCTTGGCGGATTATCCCCTTGCGTTGTCGTTATGTGTGGCGTTTGTACCGGAAACTGATGAAAGAACCGGGGATCCTGCACCTCCACAGTCTGGCCGAGCATACTCCCTATACCTTGCTCGCGGGATGGCTGGCGCGGGTGCCCGTGGTGATCTCGATTCATGAGCCGTGGACCGGCGGGTGGACCGCTTGGTTTCAATCCTGGCTGGTCAGTTGCTTGTCGGATCATGTTGTGTTTCCGGCGCAGGCCCTGGCGGATTCCCATCCCTGGTTCTTGCGGCGCAACGGCTCGACGATGCCTTATGCGGCGGAAGTCGCGCCCCTGCGCGACCGCAACCTTGCCCGGAAGGTTCCGCTGGTTGTGATGCCGGCGCTGATGAGCCGCCGCAAGGGATACGACATATTCCTCCAAGTGTGCCGCCGCTTGCACGAGGACGGAGCGGCATTCGAAGCGTGGATGGGGGGTGGCGGATGGCACTTGGGGCAGCAGCAACTGGAGGCAAAAAAGTATCTGAAGGCCCACGGCCTCGACTCCTTCGTGAAAGATTTAGATCTGCTTCCCGAAATCGGGCCGCTCTATGAGCAGATGGACATCCTGCTGCTGACCTCGCGTCGAGATCCGCTGCCGCGGGTCATCATGGAGGCGATGTGCCACGGCATTCCGGTGGTGGCCACGCGGGTGGACGGCATTCCCGAGATGGTGGAAGACGGGGTGACGGGTTTTCTGGTCGAGTCCGGAGACGTGGAGGGATTTGCGCAGGCCGTGGAACGGCTCTTGGAAAACAAGGGCCTGCGGGGGCAACTGGGGGCGGCGGGGCGCGCGCGGGCGGAGCAGTTGTTTTCTCCCGCGAAATACGCCGAAGCCATGAACCGGATCTATGCCGGACTGCGGCGCGGGGCCGACCCGGGAGGGGCGGCATGACCGGGCCGGGACAGCCGCGCGTGGACGTGTCGATCGTGATCGTCTGCATGAGCCAGCCGGACGATCTGTTCCGGTGCCTCGACAGCCTTGCGCGGCATACGCATCGCGCGACCTATGAGATCTGGGTGGTGGCCTATTTGTTCTCGGAAGCGAACCTCGGGCGGCTTCGGGAGCGGCATCCCGGGGTGCGCGTCGTGGAGAGCCGCGAGCTGCGCGGGTTCGCCGAGAACAACAACTTGGCCCTGCGGCAGGTCAACGGGGAGTATTGCTTCATCGTCAACGACGACACGTTCATGGACATGCCGGTGGTGGATGTTCTGCACGAATCCTTCCGGAAGGAGCCTCGCGCGGCCCTTTTCAGCCCGAAGATCCTGAACCTCGACGGGTCCGTCCAGTTTTGCGGCGGGCTGCCCCACACGATGGGCCATTGGCTGTTGGTCGAATTCAAGCTGCGCAAGCCGGCGCGCATGAAATCGCCGTTGATCAACGGGACCGGCATATTCCGGACCTGCACGGTCATGGGGGCGGCGTTCATGGTGCGCACGGCGGTCCTGCGGGAGCTGGGCTATTTCGACGAGCGGTATTTCTTCTGTCCCGAGGATTCGGCGCTTTCCATGTTGGCCAACGCGCGCGGCTACGGCTGCTTCGTCAATGCCGACGCCCGGATCTACCACAAGCACAGCGGGACGCTGGGGCGGAACGCGTTGCCGACGGTGCTGGCCATGCAGCGCGGGCAGACGCTGTTCCACAGCCAAGGCTCCGCGGCGCGCTGGCTCGCCTATTCGTCGGCGATGTTCGCGCTGGCGGCGGGCAAGTTTCTCTATTGGTCGCTGAGCCGCGCGCCCGACCGCGCCGTCCGCGCCCGCATCTGGTGGCTGGCGATGGCCACCGCGTTTTCGCGGCGGACCCCCAAGGAGATCTTCGCTCAATACTATCGGCCGGCCGCTGCCGCAGATGCGGAAAAACCGGCCGCGGTTCCCGGGGCGGCGGCGGGAAACGGGCGGAGGACGTGGTCATGAAGATGCACGTGGCGGCGCTCTACGCGTTGTATGGCCGGCGGGCCGGCGCGGAGATGTTCTTCGAAAAGACCGTGGAAACCATCTCCCGCCTTTTTCCCGACGTGAAGTGGACGGTATTTTGCAACCGCGAGGCCGAGGCCGTCCTCCGCCAGGTCTGCCCGGGGGTCGAGGCGATCCATGTGCCGCTGCTGGACAACCAGTTCAAAAAGGCGTTCTGGCTGGAATTTCTGGCGCGGAAAAGGGTGAAGGCGCTGGCGCCGGACGTGTTCTGGAATCCGAGCGGCTGCAATTCTTTTCCCGGGCGCGGCTGGCCGCCGCCGACGGTGACGACCTTCCTGGACCTGGGCGAATACCGGGTGAAGGGGAAATACGATTTCAAGCGGACGGTCTTCCGGAAACGGATTTGCATCCCGCGCTCGGTGCGGCGCTCGGCGGCGTTCACCGCCATCTCCCGGTTCACGGCGGAGGACATGGCTCGGTTCCTGGACGTCCGGGAAGGCGTGGCCGTGGTGCATTGCGGACCGGCCACGCATCGGCAGGGCGGGGGGGCGGATGCGGGACGGCTGTTGAAGGATCGACATGGCCTCGAGCCCCGGCGATATTTTTTCGTGCCGGGCCGGACTGATTTCATCGGCAAGGGGCTGGATTTGATCCTGGAGGCGCACGACCGGCTCGGCGCCGATTGGCCGGAGGGCATCCAGCTGGTGTTCGTGGGCCCGGAAGGGGACGGCCACCCGCGCTTCATGGACCGGTTGCGCGCATCGGATCCGGAGGGGCGCCAGTTGATGTATCTCGGGCGCGTGGAGGACGAAATCCTCGGTGCGCTGTATCAGGAGTGCTTGGCCACGGTGTTGCCGTCGCGGTTCGAGGGTTTTGGGTTCCCCGTGCTGGAGGCCATGGGCTATGGGGTGCCGGTGCTGTGTTCCGATGCCGGGTCGCTGCCCGAAGTGGCGGGAGAGGCGGCGTTGCTGTTTCCGTCGGGCGATGCCGGGGCGTTGGCGGCGAATCTGCGCCGGTTGGCTGCCGACCCCGCGCTTCGAACGCAGTTGGTCGAACGGGGCCGCGACCGGCTTCCGCAGTTCTCATGGGAAAAGTGCGCCCGCGGGATGATGGCGGCGTTCGCAGGGGCGGTCCGGAAGGCGGGAGCCGCCGCCGAGGGCTGAGGAGGGCTTACCCGCGCTTTTCGAAGAGCAGGAGGGTGCGGGGGGAATGTTGGATGGGTTCCTGGCGGACGAGGGCGAATTTCTCGCTGAACACGGCGAGGCAATGGTCGAGGGTGATGGAATCGAACAGGTTGACGCGGAACTCGATCAGCTTGCGGAACATGACATCGTCGGTGGGCACGAATTCCAGGACGAGGTGTTTCTGGGCCAGCGTGGCGAAGAGGTCGCGGATGGCGGCCATGGGGAGGTTGGCGCCGACCAGGAGGTGGTGGATGACGGCGAGGGCCAGCACGCAATCGGGCTTGGCCCGGTCGAGGAAGGCGGGGCGCTCGGCGTTCATGTAGCCGATGCCGGGGCTGGGGTTCGCGATGTCCACGACCATCGGGGTGATGGATTTCGGCTCCTGCTTGAGCCGCCGGTACATCTGCTCCACCGCGCCGATGTCGAAATCCGTGGCGAAGACGGCCGCGCCGCCCTCGGCGGCGATGCGCGAGTAGTCGCCGGTGTTGCAGCCGATGTCGAGGACTTCGGCGGGCTGGGCCTGCCGGAGGAAGTCGCGGACCAAGGCTTTCTTGGAGGCCTCGGCGGCCTCGTCGTAGGAGCAGATCTGCGTGTAGTCGCCCCAGACGGTGGCGGGGGCGATGGATGCCGCCAGCGCGGCGATCTTCTTGTCGAGGCGCCGCAGCGTCATTTCCTGCGCGACGGGATTTCCCGCCGGCGCGCCGGCGTTCGCCGCGGCCGGCGGCTTGGGCGCGGCGGCCTTGCCGGCCTTGACCTTCTTTTCCAAGGCGAACGGCAGGCCGATGTCGAGGATCAGCGCGGGGCTCCAGCGCCGGTGGAACGGGAAGGCTTGGCCGACCTGCAGGGTGGAGCGGCCGTCGAGGTTGGAGAGGAAGTAGGAGCGCAAATCCCATCCGGCATGCTTCACGAGCAGGAGAGGATAGAGGAACATGCGGTTGAACTGGCCGAGCGCGAACCAGAGGTCGAGCCGCGCGGGCTTCTCGATGGACGTCAGGTCGATGAAGACGGGGCGGCCCTTCACGAATTGGATGTTGTAGGCGGTGGCATCCTTCAGGGCGAGGCCGAGCTGGATCAGTTCCCCCTGGAGGCGGAGGGTGAGCCGGCCCGCGTCGGCCAGCATGGAGGTGGACCATTCGTAGGGATAGGTGATGGGCGCGATCCGGTCATGCTCCAGAAAGGATTCGAATCCGGGATGGGCGGCGGCCAGTTCCAGGAGGAGGCCGGAATCGGTCACGAAGCGGGTGCCGACCACGAGGCCCTCCTGGGCCCACCGGGCGAGATGTCCTTGGGCGTCCAACCCCCGGAGCAGGTCGGCGGCCGCGCCGTCCAAGGCGCGGAAAACGCGTCCTCCGTGCTGGAAGACGTACCCGCTGGGGTCGCGAAACGAGCCGGAAACGCGGGCCATGGCTATTCCGGCTTCTTGGGATCTTCGGGCTTCTTGCGGACGAAGAAGGATTTGATCCTCTGCCAGAACACGGCGATGCCGCCGATGCAGGAGGCCAGGATGACCTGGATGAGGATGCTGCCGCTGCCGGGATCGATGTAGGCGAGAATCATATGGATTTCCTTCATGTTTCGCCCCGACCATATAAGCGGCGCGGCGGCGGCGCAATAAAAAACCGCCTTTGCGAGGCGGGGCGTCCGGGATTTGGTGGAGGGTAGGAGGTTCGAACTCCCGACCTCCTGAATGCCATTCAGGCGCTCTACCAAACTGAGCTAACCCCCCAAATCCTCAGA
>SABN01000176.1 GCA_009928955.1 Opitutia bacterium
AACCCTGCCTGAGGCGCTGATGTCGCTCCAGGCTTACTGTCAAAGCAGCTCCCACGCCCTTACCCGCTCGCTCTTGCTTCTCGACGAAGCCCACCACCTTGCCGCCGGCGACGGCTTCTATCTGGCCCACTACCTCTGCAACCTCCGCATCCCTGCAACCGCGCAAAAAGACGAACGCCCGCTTTTCACCATTATCCTGGCCGGCACCGATGAGATCCGCCCCGCGCTGGCCAACCATGAGTCCCTCCGCCGCCGTATCCAACTCGACTGGCAACTCAAACCCCTCTCCGCTGCCCAAACCACTGAGTATATCCAACACCACATGCGCGCCGTGGGCGGTGACATCTGGGCGTTCTCAAAAGACGCTCTCGATACCGTATACACCTACTCGCAGGGCATCCCCCGCAGCATCAACAACCTCTGCGACACCGCCCTGATGCTCGGCTTTGCAGCCCAGTCCCCCAGCGTGACACGGGACATCATCATGCAGGCCGCCCGCGATACCGGACTCGATGTCTTGCTCAGTGACTTAGCCGCGCAAAGCGCCGCTCCTACCCCCTCCTAAACCGCTTATCCAGGATCCCCGTATGGCCAACATCCCCCTTTCCGATGTCACCCTCATCGCTTCCGCGCTGGGCATCTTTTTCTTGGTCGTCGCTTTCTACAAAAGCATTTTCCACAAACGCAAACCCAAAACACACGCTGCCCTGCCGACCCAAACCCCCGCTGTCCCGGAAAACCAGCCGGTCAAACTCGCCGACCCCTTCCAGCAGGTGCCCGTCGACAGCATCCCGCTCCGACAGCCCCAGAAAGGGGCCGCACCCTTCTACCCCGCCTACCCCGCCGAAGGCTTCCAAACCGTCTCCGCTTTCCGCCAGTTCAATCCCAACAAGGAGTTCGAACCCGCCGCCCCCCAAAAATCAGACTCCGCCTACGAATGGGAGTAGCGCGGACCGCCCCTCTACCCGTCCTTAACGCGAGCGTTGAAAGTTGAAAGTTACCCCTCGATTCTTCACGGCGGATGCCCTGCTCTCCGCCCTGCTCGGCATGGCCCTGCTCTGCTCCGCCTCCCGTTGCGACGCCGCCGATACCCCGCTTCTTCCGCCTTTCCCCGCCGCCGTTGAGATCCGCGCCGGCGAGGCTGCGGCCCCTGCCGAAACCGCCACCGACGGCGTGCGCCTGCCTGTCCGCTTCGACGGCACGCATGACCGCGTCTACTGGGATATCCCCCTCCCCGCCCGCATCCCGAAAGCGGCCACAGCCCTCCAGCTCATCCTCTCCTGCTCCGACGCCGCACCGCTGCGCGGCCTCTCCATCCATATCCGGTCCGGCGACGGCTGGTACAACGCCTCCCCCGCCTTCACCCCCGGCCCGCGCCAACGCATCGATCTGCCGCGCGGACTCTTCCAGCCCGAAGGCACCCCCGGCCCCTGGGAGAAATCCCGCACCCTCCGCCTCTCCGCCTGGAAACAGGCCACCGGCGCCACCCTCCTTACCCTCCACGCTGTCTCAGCCCGCACCGACTCCGTCGCCATCGTCCGCGCCACCGAAACCACCGCCCCGGGCGAAACCGCCTTCGCCGCCGCACTCGCCGACCGCTGCGCCCGCCTGCTCGCCAAAGCCGCCATCCCCTCCGCCGTCATCGACGACACGCTCGACGCCCTCGACCCCTACTCGCTCCTGCTCCTGCCCTACGCCCCCACCCTCCCCGCGCGCCAGATCGACCGCCTCTCACGCTTCCTCGACCGCAACGGTCGCCTCATCGTCTTCTATAACGCCTCGCCCCAGCTCGCCGCCAACCTCGGCATCCGCCCCGGCACCTGGCAGGGCACCGAACCCGCACAAGCCTGGTCCGCACTGGTCTGTGCCCCACCGCTCCTGCCCGGCGCCCCTTCCCGCATCCCCCACGTCACCACCAGCATCATCCCCCCCTTCGCACGCCCCGGCACCGATGCCCGCATCATCGCCACATGGGCCGACGACACCGGCCGCGTCACCGACCTCCCCGCCTGCCTGCTCGCCCCGCGCGGCGCCTGGTTCGCCCATGTGCCGCCCTTGGCCTACCCCTCCGCCGCCGCCTTGATGAACGCCCTGGCCCGCGACCTCTGCCCCTCACTCGGCCTGCCGCCCCTGCCGCCGCCGCCCCCCCCGGCACCCCTGCCCGAAGCACCCTCCGCCAACGAAATGCGCGCCGCCTGGAATCCGCTGCCGACCGCCCGCCACCCGCGCGGCTGGAACGGCCTGCTCGCCCAACTGGCCGCACACCGCCTCAACACCCTCTTCGTCCACTGGCAAAGCGCCGCCACACCGCTCCATACGCGCGCCGGCAGCCGCGCCTCCTCTGACACCCTCGACGAGGCCCTCGCCGCCGCGGCACGCCATAAGATCGCCCTACACGCCTGGGCCACCTGCTGGACCCTCGAAGGCGCCGACCCCGCCCTGGTCACCCGCCTCACCCGCGAAGGCCGCCTGATGCGCGACGCCGCCGGAAACACCCTGTCCTGGCTCTGCCCCTCGCTGCCCGAAAACCGCGCCCTGCTGATCGACGGCCTGTGCGCCCTCGCCCGCCGCGGCGTGGCCGGCATCCACCTCGACTACGTGCGCTACCCTGAAACCGCCGGCTGCTATGCGCCGGCCACCCGCAAGGACTTCGAGGCCATGCACGGCCAGCCTGTCGCCGCCTGGCCCGCCGACGTCCTGCCCGGCGGACCGCTCGCCGCACCCTTCGCCGATTTCCGCCGCGCCACCATGACCGCCTTCATCCGCGAGGCCCGCGCCGCCCTGCGCGCCGCCGCCCCCGGGATCCCGCTCTCGGCCGCCGTCTTCCCCACGCCCGCAGCCGCCGCCGAACGCGGCCAAGCCTGGCCCGACTGGCTGCGCGACGGCCTGATCGATTTCGCCTGCCCGATGATCTATACCGAAAGCCCGGCCGACTTCAAGGCCTGGCTGGCCCTCTGCCTCGCCGCCGCGCCCGCAGACAAACTCGTGCCCGGACTCGGCACCGGCGCGGACGAGTGCCAGCTCGATGCCGCGGCCGCCGCCGCACAGATCGCCGAAACCCGCCGCCGCCTTCTCCCCGGCTTCGCTTTTTTCGCTGTCGACGATGAACTCACCGGCCGCCTGCTCCCAACTCTCTTCCCGGCGCGGTAGAGCGGGATCTGGTTGCTGGTTCCTGGTTTCTGGTTCCTGGTTTCTGGTTTCTGGTTTCTGGTTTTTTTGACGCAGAGACGCGGAGATGCAGAGACGCAATTCCCGGGTTTTAGGTTTTGGGTTTCTTGCCAGGATTTCCGACAGCTTCGCTTCGGCGGGGAGAAATCCAGGATTAGCAGGACTGGGGATTTCGTCGTGGCGGCGGCATCGGCGATCCCACCCTGCCAAGAGACACGCAAGACCGAGGGCGCGGACGCCCCCGTCCGCGAGAAAGGCAGGGAACAGGATCATCCTTCGGAGTCGGGGGTTGGCTAGAAACGCGCAGGCGTTCGTCCCGGCAGCGGTCTCGGCGAGACCGCCCTACCGTCTGAAAGACCGCAAGAGTCGGGAGGAGGAGAGAGGAAGGAGAAAGGAAAAAACGCTCATTACCCAACTCTCAACCTGGAACCAGAAACCCGAAACCAGAAACCAGGAACCAGAAACCCGAAACCCGCTTCCCATTGCATGTTCGGCGGCTGAACGAGCGGACGCTCGTCCCTCCCGCCTGCGCCCGCCGCCGGTTCTTCACTATTCGTTATTCGTTATTCACTGCTCCTCCAGCCAGACCGGACGGGAACGCTTGAGCCGGTACGCCTTGACCGCCGGATCGCCGTCCGGGATCAGGCAGTGGCCCAGGCCGGCGGGCAGACCGTCGAACGCTTCGCCCCGCACCGGC
>SABN01000177.1 GCA_009928955.1 Opitutia bacterium
GTTCGGACTCGGTGGCGGAGGGGGAATGGGCGGACGGACCACGATCCAGCATCGCCATCGCCTGGGCAACGAGTTCGCGGTTCGCGGCGCCCTTGACTCGTTTGAGCAAGCGGGCGATCTCAGCGGCTTGCTTGGAGGAGTTTTTCGGATCTGCCAAAAGCGGTCGGGTCGGCAGATGGCCCCCGGCCTTGTCGCCGGAACTTGTTGTCAGGAATTGCGGCATGGCCTTGGCCACGGCCTGCCGGAACTCTTCGCGCCCGGGGCGGAAGTAGTGCTTGAGCACCACGTCCACCGTGCGATGGCCGGTGACCCGTTGCACCAGTTCCATGGGAAGTCCAGACGCGAGCGCCAGCGTGACCCAGGTGACCCGAAAGGAATGGAAATCCCGGACGGAGGCCCGCCGCTGGCCGTCCGAGCGCGGAGTCTGGAGGATCTCCGACTTGGTCCGGCGGACTTTTCCGCGGATGAAGTCCAGACCCGTCTGGTTCTCGATCTCGTTGAGGTAAGCGGAAACGAGGCCCTTGCTGATGCCCATTCCCGCGGCGATCGCCGGACCGGATTGGCCATCCATGTACCGTCGGAACACCTCACGCAGCCGCGTGGTGCGCTTGCCCGGGGGGAGGGATGCCAAATACAGGCCTGCCTTGGCCTGGACTTCAGCCGGGGCGGGCGCGGGCGGAAGTTTGCCGGCGGCGCGGTCTTTAGCGACGAGCGCGGCGGCTACGATCTGTTTTACGCGCCAGGTGATGCCGTCGGGGTTGCGCTGGTACATCCGGGCGGCCTCCGGGAAACAATATGGTTCATCCGGGGCGGCCGATCGGCGGGCGGCGTCCAGGACCGTCCGCAGCGGCGGGAAAATCGGGATGTCCACCGTCTCGCCGGTTTTGGCGGTCTTGACGGTGATGAAGTTGTCCTTCAGATCGATGTCCTTCCACTTGAGCAGGCAACAGTCGCCGCGGCGCATTGCGGTGGACATGCCGGCGACCACCACGGGGTGCACGAGCGGATCTTCCTGGCTGGCTTCGAGGATGAAACGGAGTTCCTCGGGGCTGTACGACGTGCGGGAGACGGTGCGGGCTTCGCGCGTGACCAGTCCGTGGAAGGGGTTGCTGCCTTCGTTCAACTGCGGATGCAGCTGCCGGAAGGCGGTGCGCAGGAGCTTGAGCTTGTCGTTGTAGCTTTTTGGGGCCAGCCCCGTGAGTTCCTTGAAGAAGGCTTTGGCCGTCTCCGGCGATACGGAGACGAATTCCGCGGCCTGGGGTTGGCGGGCGGCTACGAACGCGACGAACTGCTTGAGCGTGGCGGTGCCCTGGCGCAGATAGCGCCGCGAGGGGGCGCGGCTCCGGGGCAGGTCGCCCCAGAGAGCTGGCAGGTCGGCCAACCTGGGAAAACTCGCCTTGCGTCCGGTCTTGAGCTCCACGAGACGTTGGAGCGACCGTTCGGCCAGGGGATCTCCGCGCAGGTCCTCCATGACGCGCTGCAGCTCGCGGG
The DNA here is from genome assembly GCA_009928955.1 of Opitutia bacterium. GTDB lineage: Bacteria > Verrucomicrobiota > Kiritimatiellia > CAIQIC01 > Lenti-01 > Lenti-01. The sequence goes on from SABN01000177.1 coordinate 1,492, forward strand.
CGGCCTCGCCGCGGGAGTTTTCGAAGGCGCGGTCGCCCGTCTCCGAGATCTTGGCGGGGCGCCGGCCTGCGATCTTGACGTCCAACCGTACCTGGACGATCTTGTCGTTCTGGCGGTACCGTCCGTACCACCACTGCGAACCGCGCTTCATTTCCAGTCCCATATGGCCCCCGTGAATTCGTTTGATATCTAAAGGAATACTGTGCGATAAAGATACCCGTTGTGCACGGTTTGTGCACGGTTTTTTAGCAAAAACCGGCTTTTTGCTAAGGAATCCAGTGAAAATAGCGCAGGCTCATAACCTGAAGGTCCTTGGTTCAAATCCAAGCCCCGCTACCATTTTAAAGCCGGAACGAAAGTTCCGGCTTTTTGTTTAAAAACCGACATCAACCGATCATGGGCTACGATCCCAAACATTCGAAAGCGGCGCTGCTCTTGGCCATTTCATTCACTATGAGCGGGATGGCCTTGGCCGGCATCTTCGAGTTCGGCGAGCGGCCGCTGGGGACGGAGGCCAACCGGCAGGCGTCCGCCTTTCTGGCGGCGGAGGGGGAACGCCTGGGCTACGCGGTGGAACGGCTGCCGTTCAAGTGCACCCGCTGGGAAGAGGGACCGGCGGCGGTTTTCCGGGGCGAGGCCCAGGTGAAAGCGTTCTCCGGCCCGTTTTCGCCCGCCTTCGACCGCTGGTGCGACGCCGTGGCGGTCGTCTCGACCCAACAGCTCAAGCGGACCAAGTGCAAGGACAAGATCGTGTTCCTGCGCGGCCAGATCGCGAAGGAGCCGCTGATGCCGCTGGAGTACCCGTTCTACTTCCCGGATGCCCACCGCGAAATCTATGCGCTGTTGGACGAGCGGGAGCCGGCGGCCATCGTGGCCGTCACCGGCAAGAATCCCATCAGCGGCCAGGCGCCGTTCCCGCTGTTCAACGACGCGGGGCTCAAGACGCCCAACGCCTACGTGGACGAAGCGGCCATGGCGCAGATCCTGGCCGCGAAGGGCAAGATCCGGCTGCGGATCGATTCGAAGACCTTTCCGGAAACGGGCGAACAGGTCGTGATTCGCAAAAAAGCCGCCGGCTCGTCGAAGGGGAAAATCCTGATCTTCGCGCACATGGACTCCGCCTACGGCACGCCCGGGGCGCTGGACAACGCCGCCGGCACGGCGGTGCTGCTGGCGGCGATGGCCCGGCTGAAGGACTACGCCGGGCCCTACGATCTGGAATTCATTCCGTTCAACGGCGAAGACTCGCCGATGGTCAAAGGCCAGCTGGCCTATCTGGCGGAGTACGGCAAGGAAACGGGCCGGATCAAACTGGGTATCAATATCGATGCCGCCGGCGCCAAGGGCTCCAAGACCGCCGTGTCCGCCTACAATCTCGACGACGACCGCCTGGCGTGGCTGGACGAGGAAATCGCCCGGTTCCCGCAGATGGAACGGGGACCGGAATGGGTGGAAAGCGACCATTCCATTTTCGTGTTCCGCGGCGTGCCGTGCCTGGCGCTGACCTCCTCGACCTTGCGCGAGGAAGTCATGGCCTTGACCCATACCCCGCGCGACACCGTGGACCTCGTGGACCGAGCCTTGCTGGTCGAGGCCACCGAGTTCATCGTGCGGCTGGTCAACGACTTCTGACCGTTCCGGGGCGGGGGGATCAAAATCTTCTGGCCAAGTCCGGCCTCACGTGGTTAAGTGGGTAAAACGCTTTAGCAAGGATTCCTCATGCCGCGGCGCGACGACATTTCGAAGATTCTGCTGATCGGGGCGGGCCCCATCGTCATCGGACAGGCCTGCGAGTTCGATTATTCCGGCGCCCAGGCCTGCAAGGCCCTGCGTGAGGAAGGCTACGAGGTGGTGCTGGTCAACAGCAACCCCGCCACCATCATGACCGATCCCGGGTTCGCCGACCGGACCTACGTCGAACCCCTCACCGAAGAAGCCCTGACCGCCATCATCCGCCGCGAGCGCCCCGACGCGCTCCTGCCCACCATGGGCGGCCAGACGGCGCTGAACCTGGCCGTGAAGCTCGAGGAAAGCGGCGTCCTCAAGCGCTACCAGGTCGAACTCATCGGCGCCACGGCCGACGTCATCCGCCGCGCGGAAGACCGCGGGCTGTTCAAGAAGGCCATGGCCGAAATCGGTTTGGCCGTGCCGCGGTCGGGCTCGGCCCACACGATCGAAGAGGCGCGGCAGGTCCAAGCGGAAATCGGCGCATGGCCGGTCATCATCCGCCCCGGCTTCACGCTCGGCGGGGCGGGCGGCGGCATCGCGCGCGACGCCGCGGAGTTCGAAGCCATCTGCGCCAACGGCCTCGCC
>SABN01000056.1 GCA_009928955.1 Opitutia bacterium
GCCCAAACCCGCCCCCCCTTCGACCGCCATCTCTCCTCCGAGGAATACCAAACCGCCCTCGACCACGCCCAGCAACTCGGCTTCGAAAATCTCCTCGTCCAGCCCCTCGCCGCCACTGACGATTTCTTGCCGGATTTCGAGCAGGACAAGCCGTTCAAGGGAAATCCCGGATGAAGGATCCAAGGTTCGGGGTTCAGGTTGGGCAGGCTCGGACCTGAACCCTGACCTCTGACCCCTGTCCCCTAAGTCATGGCGCGCCTGGCAGGACTCGAACCTGCGACCGCCGGATTAGAAATCCGATGCTCTATCCAACTGAGCTACAGGCGCTTCTTAGGAAATATGCACTTTTTCGACTTTTCGCCCTTGCAAGCGTACCATAAGCGTACCATATTCCAATCGTACCTAGCAGAACACAGAAGGGCAAAGAACCGATGGAAACGCTATCCGAAAAAGAGCAAGAGAGCAAGCCGGAGCGGAATCCGTCCGGCTGGTTGCCGTGGGTGACAGAGCGGCCTCTCGCCTCCGGCGGCGTGGCATGGGTACTGAATTGGCACGAACCCAAGCCGGGCGGCGGGCGCACGTTGAAGCGCAAACAATTCGCAGATCGGGCCGAACTGGATGCATGGCAAACAGAGGAAAAAACGCGCCGCAACCGCAACGCCACCTTTGCCCGCCAATCGGAACGGCGCGGCGATTCCGTGGGCTGGTGGGTGCGCCTCTCCCCCACAGACCGCGCCGCCATCATGAAAGCCGTTGAGCAGATGCGCGATGCGGGCGGACGGGCGGACGGCCTGGGCGAGGCCGTGCGCCTCTACAGCATGGCGCACCTCACGGGCGCGAAAATGACGGTTGCCGAAATTGTAGATGAACACTTGGGGCGGCTTGAAAAAACCAAAAGGCCCGCAACGGTGTCGGATCGGCGGTGGCGGCTTTCAACGCTGGTTGACCGGCACGGCGGAACCTTAGCCGCCACCATGACGGCGGCGGAGGTAGAAGATTGGGTGCTATCCGCAGACACGCAACCCTCCCAGGCCGCCCGGCGGCGGGCCGTCAATGCCTTGTTCTCTTTTGCGGTGCGGCGCGGCTATATGGGCATGAACCCGGTGGCGAGGGTGGAAAGAATCGCCTCCCGTTCCCCCGATGAGGTGGCCGTGTTCTCCCCAGGCGCGGCGGAGGCCGTGCTGAGGGCGGCGCAGAAATTGGAGCCGCGCTTAGTGGCGTTTTTCGCCGTTGGCATTTTCGCCGGGCTCCGGCCACAGAATGAACTCCGGCAGCTGGATTGGAGCAACGTCAACCTAGAGCCGGGCGGAAAGATCAAAGTTGTCCGCTCTACGTCCAAAACTGCCCGCACCCGCTACGCGCCCATATCGGACAACCTCCGGGCATGGCTCCGGGCCGTGCCGAGGGCGGAGCGCGAGGGCGCTATATATTACTCTCGCCGGGCATTCCGGCGCGTGTTGGATGCCTCCCGTGTGGATGGCAAGGGCCGCCCGGTGGACTTCGGCGTGGAGGCCGGGAAAATCGTTTACAAAAAAGCATCCAAGCCCCGCCCGGTGACATGGTGCGCGGACATCATGCGGCACACGTTTTGCACCTACCGCCAAGCCCTCATCCAAAACATTAACCAATTGTGCGAAGAGGCGGGCAATACGCCAAGCGTGGCGAGAGCGCATTACCTGGAGCCGAGGGAGAGCGCCGAGGAAGTGAATGAGTTTTGGTCCATCCTGCCCACACCCAAAAAGGCGAATAAATAGTCCATCGAAACCCGCATAAGTGGCCGTCTTGATGGGGCCGCTCTCATATGAGAGCGGCCTTTTGCGTTCCAACCCGCACAACAAGAAAAGGGGCGGTATCTCATTGGCGGGGCCTGAAAACGTCCGGCCCTATGGGACACCGTGAAACAAAACTCCTATAGGTAGGCAAGAGAAGTCAATAAACGGACACGCTCTCCTTGGAGTAAACAGAATGAACGCAAGCAAACAGATCAACCGTCCTCAGACGGTCCACACGAAACCCGGAGCCCCGCCCCATAACCTCCGCATGGGGCCGGAGGAAGCCGCGCAATATCTTGGGGGGATCAAACCGCGCACCCTGAAAAAGTGGAGGCATGAACGGCGGATTCCTTACTATCGTTTAGGCCATGTGCAAATCTGCTTCGATGTGCGGGACCTGGATGCTTTTCTCGCCCGCCGCAGGGTGGAGTCCATCGGATGAACGCCACACAATCACCATCGGACAGGTTTTCACTTTTCGCCTTTTTCGCCGGATGCGCTATGGCAGGGGTACTTGCCTCGCAATTGAACCCGGAAAAGGAAGGATATACCTCTGCGGAGGAAGTGGCGGATTTTGCCTTTTCCTATGCCGAGGCCCTTCTAAAGAAAGTTGGGGAGCGGCATGGGCACGGCGCGGGCTGAGCGCCTCCGGCGTTGTTTGGCGCAAAACGGGAGCGCATGATGGCTTCTCCTATCATGGAAAAATATGCCGCCGCGCTTGGGCGTTGTCCGCCCGGCGGCTCCGGGGTCCATGCCTGGATGATGGCCGTTGCAAACCTGGCCGCGCTTGCGGGCGTGGTCCTGGTGGAAGCGGAGGCCGCTATCCGTGCGGCGATGACGCGCCCGCCCTCCCCCGCGTCTGAGATATCGGCGGCGCTGTCCAAAGCGTACCGGGAGGCCACCGCAATCGGCGGCGGTGCGCCCATCTCCAGGCCCGCCAAGCCGCGCCCGTTGCCGCACACAGCCCGAGCGTTCATTGAGAAGGGCCGGGATTGGGGGGAGCCGGAATGGTGGGAGGCAAGCCCCGTCCGCCTGGATTGGGGGCCGCCCGGCTTCCGGGATGCGGTGGCCATCCTGGAGCATCTCTACAGCCCGGGAGAGTTTATCTTTTGCGGAGAGCGCTACGGTGCCGAGGTGCGAACAGCGGCAGCGTGGATTGATCGTTTCAAGGGTGGCGTACCCTTGCCGCCGCATTGGATTCCAAACCCGTTGACCGGCCGGGAACACCCGTTGCCGGATGGGAAATTATCCCGCCGGGGAGATTCCGCCGTGGCCGCGTTCCGATACGCAACGGCGGAGTTTGACGGGATGCCCCGGGGGGATCAATTGCGATTCTGGGCGGGATATACAGCCGCGCCGATTGTGGCCCTGGTGTGTAGCGGCGGGAAAAGCATCCATGCGATTTTGAAAGTTGACGCGCCGGACCGGGAAGCCTGGGAGCGCGACATTGAACAAGGTTTGTTTGGCCGTGTCCTGGTGCCATTGGGAGCGGACCCGGCTTGCCGGAATGAAGCACGATTGAGCCGCCTCCCTGGACACTTCCGCGCCGAAAAGAATGCGCCTCAAAAATTGATTTACTTGAACCCCGAAGGAAAGGCCCGCCAATGAACAAGACACTTGCCGCGATGGAATCCGAGGCGGCGGCCACCATGAACGCAACGCCTGAGGGGATCCAAAAAGAACTTTGGAAAATCTCACAGATTCCGAAGCTAGAGGCGGCGGAGCGCTATCGAATGTATTGCACCGCCGTCCTGAGTTGGTTGCACGGGCGGGGCGCGTTCTATCACTTGGCGGATAGCCCCGATTTTGACGGCGCATTATACTTTGACCGCGCCCGGAAACTTCTCTTGCGAATCCGCGCCGATTCATTCGTTGCATGGCTGGCCGATGCCCTGGCGATGAACAAGGCGGAGCGGATTTTTCTGCTGATTCAAAGCGCCGTTGAAACGGAATCACTCACGGAACGCGCAACGGCGATTGAGCCCGCTACCTATTGGGCGAGCCGCCCGGGGGCCGTCTATCTCTCCAATGGACCCGGGCGAATCGCCAGGATGACGGCAGAGGGTGTGGCCCTGGTGGATAACGGCACGGATGGAATCTTGTTCCCGGCGGAGGCCGTCTTGCCGCCCTGGGAATTGACCGCGCCCGTAAATCCCTTTGAACGGTGCGCCTTGTTTCGGGACATGAGCGCCGCCGCCGCGCATGGGAAAATGCTTTTCACGCTTTGGGCGGTGAGTTTACCAACTAACCCGCGATGCAAGCCGCCTATAGTGACGGCGGGGCCGGTAGGGAGCGGGAAAACCAGAGTTGCAACCGGCATATTTGAACTCTATGGACTCTTGCCCCGTGTGGCCGCTATCACGAAAACCGGGGAGGCCGATTTTTGGGTTGCCGTCAATGCGGGGGGGATGGCTTGTTTTGATAACGCCGATACCCGGATTGATTGGTTGCCGGATGCCCTGGCCGCCGCGTCCACGGGCGGCTGTATCGAGCGCCGAAAACTCTACAGCGATAATGAACGCGCCGTGCTTTGGGCACGGTCCTGGGTGGCCGTGACTTCCGCCAATCCGTCTTTTGCTGCGGATGCTGGCCTATCGGATCGGCTGTTGGTTTGTAGGCTCACCCGCCGGGAGGGGGGCACGGCAGAGGCGGCGCTGGCGGCGGAGATTGCCGCCGCCCGGGATGCGGGCTTGTCCTGGGTGTGTCACACGATCCACAAGGCGCTTGCCGATGTGGAGCCCGTGCCCGGCGGGTTGAACCAACGCCACCCGGATTTTGCCGCTTTTGCGGTGCGCCTGGGGCGGGCGATGGGGAGAGAGGCGGAGGCCGTGGCCGCGATGAAGGCGGCGGAGGCGGATAAATCGTTGTTCAACTTGGAAAACGATACGGTAGCGGCGGCGGTGCTGGACTTCATGCGGGGCGGAGATCGGTTTGACGGCACGGCGGCGGAACTCCTGGAGAAGATGAAGGCGGCGGACCCGTCTTTGGATTCGCACCTATCCGCCAAGCGCCTATCCAAGCGGTTGCAAAAACTCTGGCCGCACCTGGCCACCGTATTGAGCGCCCGGCAAGAGGTGGGGCATGGTGGCGCGTTGCGCTACACCTTCCATCCGCCCGGCCCGAGCGGAGCCCATGTCCCGGCTGATGAAGATGAAGAAACCGGCGAGCTATTCGATTGAACTAGGCCCGCCATTCCCCCCACTCCCCCCTTCACTTGAACCCGCCCGGGAGGCCGCCGCCAGGCATGGCCGGGAGTCTGGATGGCCACTTGGGGGCGGTTTGGGTGACTATGGTGACTTTGAAACGCTGTTTCCGGTAAACTCCCTATAATTTATCTCTATGCAAACTTTATTGATAACACCGCTTGAAAGTCACCATAGTCACCAGGCCGGGAGGGGCGTGGGTCCTTCCGGGCGGTTGAAGGTACCGGGGGGTTGCTGCACTCCGGCGCTTTCCGCATAGGGGTTTGAGCGCAAGGGTTGACGGATGAGGCTTGGGCTCACCATTTCACGCCTTTTCACGCCTGGGGCGGCGGATAGGATCGGTCCGGCCAGGTCTAAAACAGCGGTAGAGATTCACGGCGGAGCCTGGCAAGCAAGGTCCGGCGAGGCCGTGCGCCTGGTGGGTTGGATTTTTCGCGCCGATGCGCCCGTCATGGCGGGCGGGGGGTTGGGATAAGCGCAAATCATACCGTGGGGCGTTCCGCGTTTTCATGGGCTGTCACGGTGTATCACGGAATATCACAGGCCCTCACGGTGTATCACGGAATATCACGGGCACTCACGGGGTATCACGAAATATCACATCGCGAGGCCGCAACGGATTCCATAACCCGGATCGGCCAAATACTTCGCCTCCAGGCGGCGACGGATGCCGCCCGGCCAGAACGTCCGGGCATCGGCTGAGCGGTGGCGGCTACTTCCGGCGCGGCTTGGCGGTTTTCGTGTGGGCGGCTAGGTGGGCGAGCCGATCCGGTAAAGCATCCGGGGAGATCGGCGGCGGCTGACGGTTGGCAAGCATGGCATCCACGGCGGAGGCCGGGATGAGATAATTCCGCTTTCCTATCCTTTGCGCCTCCATGCGCCCGGAGCGCACCCAACCCAACAGGCCCGCCAGCGTCACGCCACAGAGGGCAGCGGCTTCCGTGGGCGTGTAGAGCTTGGCGGTGGGCTCAGGTGCGGCGGTGGGCGATTCTGGCGGCATCGTGAGGGCTTGCATGATGGCGCGGCGGTGCGCTGGCGTGATTCCGTTGTCACCGTCTAGGGCGGCGGAGATAATGCGGCACGTAGCGGGCGAGGGCTTGGAAACTGTTTCTGTGTTCATGCTCCCCCTCTTACTACGTAAGAGGGGGTATCGCAAGCAGATAAACACTTTATCTAGCGCAACATAAGAGCTATTATGCGACGTTGTAAGAAAAGCCCAATAAAACGGCACTTTTCGAGAGGCCGCACCCGTCCGGCGTGTCAAAGCGGGGCCTACGGGCAAAAACGGGCTGGCGGACTGGTGGAAAACCGAACAGCGGAGAGCCCTGCCCTGGCCTCCAAGCGTACCACCTCCCGCCAAAAGCGTACCAAAAGCGTACCATTTTCGGGGCACTAGGAGCGTTTTCTTTGTCCTTTTGGCTCCGCCATGCAAACCCGCAATATCACCATATTAATCAATGTTTTCAACGGTTTCCGCTTTATTGCTGGATAAAATCGGCGGCGGCGGAAAATGGTCTTTATCGGATTAGAAATCCGATGCTCTATCCAACTGAGCTACAGGCGCGTTTCTGCAGGGACCATACAAAACCCCGCCGCGCTTTTCAAAGTTTACTTCCCGCGTCCGTTGGGCTATTCAAAAGCCCATGAATGTCGCTTCCGGCATCGCTTCCGGCTGGTTTCCGCGCGCAGCGGGTTCCGAACTCCGCGACCAGCCGTTTCCCTGCGGCGTGTGCGAAGCGCCTTCCGCCCCCCCCGCCGCTTTCACCGAGCGCCACCTGCAATGCGTCTGGGCCGATGACCGGTTGCGTCCCCAAATCCTCGCCACCGCCGCCGGCGAGCGCGTGCAGGTGGAGCACCCCGGCGAATGGAACACGGGCCCCGGCCCCGACTTCCTGAACGCCGCGCTGCGCGTCGGCCCCGAGTTGCGGCGCCTCACCGGCGATGTTGAAATCCACATCCGCCCCGCCGACTGGCAGCGGCATCGGCACGCGGAGGACCCGCGCTATCGCCGCGTCTGCGCGCACGTGGCCTTCTATCCCGGCACGCTGCCCGCCGCCGAACTCCCCGCCGGCGCGCTGCAGATCGCCCTTCGCCCCGCGCTGGATGCCCTGCCCGATTTCTCGTTCGACAACATCGATCTGATGGCCTATCCCGTCGCCGCCCGCGCCACGCCCCCGCCCTGCCGCGCCGCGATGTCGCGCTTGACCCCGCCCCAGCGCGGCGCGGCGCTCGACGCCGCCGGCGAAACCCGCCTGCGCCGCCGCGCGGAACTCCTGCAATCCGCCATGCTTGACCGCGGCCCCGCGCAGGTGATCTACGAAGAGGTCTTGGCCGCCCTCGGCTATCGCCCCAACAAGGCCCCGTTCCGCCGCCTCGCGCGCCTGCTTCCCCTCGACCGCCTGCGCGAAAAATCCGCCGGCGACCCGATCCGCGCCTACGCCCTCCTGATGGGTTGCGGCTCGCTTTTGCCCGATCCCACCTCCAAACGCGCATGGGACGACGCAACCAAGTCCTTCCTCCGCCGCTGCTGGGACGCGTGGTGGCCGCTGTCCGACGAATTCCTCGCGCGCCGCCTCCCGCGCGCCGACTGGGCCAGGACGGGCATCCGCCCCGCCAACCGCCCCGAGCGGCGCCTCATGGCCGCCGCCCTGCTCTTCGCGCCTTCGCCGAGCCTGCCCGAGCGCATCGCCGCCATCGCCCAGCATCCCCGCGGCGTTTCGACGGACCGGCTGCTCGCCCTGTTCGATCTGCCCGACGCCCCCTACTGGTCCAACCGCCTTTCCTTTTCCTCGGCCCCCGCACCGGAGCCCGTCGCGCTCGTCGGCCAGTCCCGCGCGCAGGCCATTCTCGTGAATCTGCTGCTGCCCGCGTTCGCCGCCATGGGCGCGCCGGCCGAGGCGTGGAAAGCCATGCTCGACGATCTCCCCGCCGAAGAGTCCAACGAACTGATCCAGCAAACCGCCCTGCGCCTCTTCGGACCAGACCATACCCCGCGGCTCTATCGCTCCGGACTGCGCCGGCAAGGCCTCATCCAGATCCACCACGACTACTGCCTCGGCGACCGCTCCCTCTGCGCCGCCTGCCCCTTCCCCAAGACTGTGGAATCCTTGGCTCCATGAAGAAAGAGCCTGTCCGCGTCTATGGCCACCGCTTTTCGTTCCCGCCCGAGGCGGAGGACGAGAACCGCCACGTGAACAACATCGAATACGTCCGCATGCTGCAGGAATCGGCCATCGCGCACACCCGCCAAAACGGCTGGGCGCCCGAGGAACTGCACGAACGCGGCTGGACCTGGGTCGTGCGCTCGCACTTCATCGAATACCTCCAGCCCTGCCAGGCGGGCGAGGAAATCGTGATCCACACCTGGGTCGCGAACTTCCAGAAAATCCGCTCGCTGCGCAAATACCGCTTCGTCCGCGTTTCCGACGGCGCGGTCCTGGCCAACGCGCAGACGGACTGGGTCTTCCTCGATTTCCGGAAAAGCCGCCCGATGGCCATCCCGCCCGAGGTCCTCGCGGCCTACGCCGTCGTGTCCGAAACCGAGGAGCCGAATATCCAATAACCAATGTCCAATATCCAACCGATCAAGTGAACGGCCTGCGAGCTTTCTTGGATTGATGATTGAATTTTGATCATTGAATATTGGATCTTTCAGCTCCTGTCTTTCTGCCGGATCTCCACGCGCCGGATCTTGCCGCTGATGGTCTTGGGCAGTTCTTTCGCGAACTCCACCACGCGGGGATACTTGTAAGGCGCCGTGACGGTCTTCACGTGGGTCTGCAATTCGTGCTTCAACTCTTCGGAGGGCTCGTAGCCCTTGGCCAGCACGACGGTCGCCTTCACGATCTGCCCGCGCTCCTCGTCGGGCACGCCCGTCACCGCGCATTCCATCACGGCGGGATGCTCCATCAGCGCGCTTTCGACCTCGAAGGGCCCGATCCGGTAGCCGCTGCTCTTGATCAGGTCGTCGTCGCGCCCCACATACCAGAAATAGCCGTCCTCGTCCTCATAGGCCACGTCGCCGGTGTGGTAGACCCCGCCACGCATGCAGCGCTCGTTCAGCTCCGGATCGCGGTGGTAGCCCAGGAACATGCCCAGCGCGCGGCACCGGTCCGCGGGGATCACGATCTCGCCCTGCTCGCCCACGTCGCAGGGCGTCCCGTCGGGCCGCGCCAGGAACATGCGGTAGAGCGGCGAAGGCCGGCCCATCGATCCGGGCTTGGGCGCCATGCCCGTGAAATTGCCCACGCCCACCGTCATCTCGGTCTGGCCATAGGCCTCCATCAGCCGGAGGCCCGTGGCCTGGAGGAAGCGCTCGTAGACTTCCGGATTCAGCGGCTCGCCCGCCACCACGGCGTATTCCAGCCGGGAGAAATCGTACTTGCTCAGATCCTCCTTGATGAGGAACCGGTAGACCGTCGGCGGCGCGCAGAACGTGTTCACGCCGAATTTCGCGCACAGCGCGAGCGTCTGGGTGGCGGAAAACTTCTCGTAGTCGTGCACGAACACGGCGCTGCCGCAGATCCATTGGCCGTAGAGCTTGCCCCAGGCGGACTTCGCCCAGCCCGTGTCGGCCACCGTGTAGTGCAACCCGCCGTCGCGCACGTTCTGCCAGAACTTCGCCGTGACGATGTGCCCCAGCGGGTACGTGAAATCGTGCGCGACCATCTTGGGCTGCCCCGTCGTGCCCGACGAGAAATAGATCAGCATCGGGTCGCCGTTCTGCGTCGCCGCCGCGCCCGCCGGGCGCGTCCAGCGGCCGTCGACGGCCTGCATCTCCGCCGCGAAATCCAGCCAGCCTTCCCGCGCGCCCGACAATTTCACCTTCGCGACGGGCGTCCCGGACCTTTTCGCCGCGGCGCGGTCGATGGCCTCTTCCAGCGCCGCGTCGGGCACCGTGACCACCATGCGGATGTCCGCCCGCGCGAACCGGTAGGCCAGATCGTGCTCCGTCAGCATGTGCGTCGCCGGCACGCCGATCGCCCCCAGCTTGTGCAGGCCCAGCAGCGCATGCCAGAATTCGAGCCGCCCTTTCAGGATCAACAGGACGGCGTCGCCTTTGCGGATGCCGTGCTTGTGGAACAGTTGCGCCGCGCGGTCGCTGCCCGCCCGCAGATCGGCGAAGGTGACGTCCCGCCCCGCGCCCGCGTCGTTGCACCAGACCATCGCCCGGCGCGACGGCTCCGCCGCCGCGGCCGCGTCCACCACGTCGTAGGCGAAATTGAAGTTCTCCGGCACCCGGATCTCCAGCTGGTCCCGGAAATCCTCGTAGGACGCGAATTCCGTCCGGTTCACGAATTGAGCGAGCATCGACATGGCGCGTTCTCCCGGACTTTAGAAGATCATGGCCAGAAAGCGCGCGGGCTTCCCGTCGAGCGCCTGCATCGAATGGCCGTGGTTGGAATCGAAATAGACGCAGTCGCCCGTTTCGAGCGTCAGCTCGTTGCCATGGATGCGCACGAGCATGCGCCCCTCCAGCATGTAGTCGAACTCCTGCCCCGGATGCGAATTCGCGTGCGCGCCGGATTCGCCCGCGTCGGCCGGGACGGTCACCTCGAACACGTCCGCCTTGCGGCCCGCGAAATTCGCCGCGAGATTGCGGTACTGGTAGTCCATGCGCCGCGCGACCGTCACGCCCCCGCCCTTGCGCGTGACGGAGAACAGCTTCATGCGCGGGGCCTGGCCCGTCAGCAGGTCGGTCAGATCGATCTTCAGCAGATGCGCCGCGTCGTGCAGCGCGCTCGCGGGGATGTCCGCCGTCCCCGCCTCGTAGGCCTGGTACTCCGCCAACGGCACCCGCAGCGCCGCCGCCATTTCTTCCGCCGATTTCCCTTCGATTTCCCGCAGCTCCTTCAGCCGCGCCGCGATGTCTTTCCGCTGCTCCGCCATGGGTTCGCTCCTTTCGGCAAATTCCGCCGGAGATGATGCGCCAAAAAAAAGGCCCGCGCCAGCGTTTTTCGCGCCGGCGCGGACCGCAGGACGGGAGCCGCTCAGGTCTCGCGCTCGCCGCGGGCCATGATGACCTTGCCCGTGCGGACCAGCTCGATGATCTTGTACTTGCGCAGCAGGTTCACCAACGCATCCAGCTTCTCGGAACTGCCCGTCGCCTCCAGCACGATGGATTTGTCGGCCAAATCCACCGTCTTGGCGCGGAAATGGTCGGCGATCTGCAGCACCTCGCCGCGCTGGGACGGCTCCGCGGCCACCTTGACGAGCGCCATCTCGCGCGCGACCACTTCTTCGTCCGTGTGCTCCCGGCAGGCCAGCACGTCAACCAGCTTGGAGCATTGCATGATGACCTGCTCCAACCCGGCCTCGTCGCCCTTGGCCGTGATGGTCATGCGCGAAAAATCGCCCGTCGCGCCGGCCGACACCACGAGGCTTTCGATGTTGAATCCGCGGCGCGAAAAGGTCTGCGCGATGCGCGCGAGCGCCCCGGGGCGGTTCGCCACGTAGATGCTCAGGTTGTGGGCCAAGGGTTCCTTGCTCATGTTCTTCTCCATTCCGCTCATGCGCTCTGCTTGCCGGACTTCGCCGGATTGTTCTTGCGGCCGGCCGGCCGGCCCGGCTTGCGCCGGGGATGCTCCATCACCGTGTCCTCCAGCGGCTTGCCGGGCGGCACCATCGGGAACACCTCCTCGTGCTTCACCACCTCCACGTTCACGATCACCGGCCCGGGATGCGCCAGCGCCTTCTTCAGCACCTTCTGGATGTCGGCCGCGCGCTTCAGGTTCATGCCCAGGAAGCCATAGGCCTTCGCCAACTCCACGAAGTCCGGATTCCCCTCCAGATCCACGCCGCTGTAGCGCTCGTCGTAGAACATGTCCTGCCACTGCCGCACCATGCCCAGATAGTGGTTGTTCATGATGATGATCTTGATCGGCAGCTTGTGGATCCCCGCCGTCGCCAGCTCCGACATCGTCATCTGGAAGCCGCCGTCGCCCGCGATGCAGATCACCGTCTCGCCGGGGCGCCCGAACTGCGCGCCGATGGCCGCCGGCAGGCCGAAGCCCATCGTGCCGGCCCCGCCGGAAGTGATGAACTGCCACGGCTTGTCGCACTTGTAGAACTGCCAGGCCCACATCTGGTGCTGGCCCACGTCGGTCGCCATGATCGCCTTGCCGCCGGTCAGGCCGTTCAGCGCGTCGATGATCTGCGGCGGATGCAACCCGCCCTTCTTCGAATAGGCCAGCGGCCATTTCTTCTTGTAGCCATCGAGCCGCTTCCGCCATTCGGCCGTGTCGCCGCGCTTCACCAGCGGCAGCAGGTCCTGCAGCGCCGTCTTCGCGTCGCCGCGGCAGCGGATGTCCGGCTTGATCAGCTTGCCGAACTCCGCCGCGTCGATGTCGATGTGGATCTTCACCGCATTCCGGCAGAACTGGCTCGGCACGCCCAGGATGCGGTCGTCGAGGCGCGCGCCCACGGACAGCATCAGGTCGCATTCCACGAGCGCGCGGTTCGCATAGGCGGTCCCGTGCATGCCCAGCCCCTCGAGGCTCAGCGGATGCGAATCCGGGAACACGCCCTTGCCCAGCAGCGTCGACGCCACCGGGATCTGCAGTTTTTCCGCCAGCGCCAGCAACTCGTCTTCCGCATGCGACAACGCCGCGCCATGGCCGGCGATGATCACCGGCCGCTGGCTCTTCGCCAGCGCGTCGGCGATTTGCCGGAGGGTCTCCGGCGCGTAGCCTCTCTTCTCCGGCTTGTAGCCGGGCAGGTTCATCTCCGCCTCGAGCCCCACCGTGCAGGCTTCCGTGCCCACGTCCTTGGGCACGTCGATCAGCACCGGGCCCGGCCGGCCCGTCGTCGCGATGTGAACCGCCTCCTTCACCACGCGGGGGATGTCGTTGGCGCTCTTCAGCAGATAGCTGTGCTTCACGATCGGCATCGTCAGGTTGAACACGTCCGCCTCTTGGAAGGCGTCCTTGCCCAGCATGCCCCGCACGCTCTGGCCGGTGATCACGATCATCGGCACCGAGTCCATGTGCGCCGTCATGATGCCCGTCACGGTGTTCGTCGCGCCCGGCCCGCTTGTCACCAGCACCGCCGCCGGCTTGCCCGTCGCCCGCGCATAGCCGTCCGCCTCGTGCGCCGCCCCCTGCTCGTGCCGCACCAGCACGAACTTCATCTTCTTCCGCACCTTGTACAGCGCGTCGAACAGCGGAATCGCCGACCCGCCCGGCAGCCCGAACATGATCTCGATCCCGATTTTTTCCAGGCTCTGGATCAGCGCCTCGGCTCCGTTCATCTGATTTTCGCTCATTTTTCGCCTCCAAAATTGAAATCAATCAAGTTTCGAGCTGAAAATATCACGAACAAGCAGATGATCAAGAAAAATATTCAATCTTATGCGAAATAATTTCGATTTAAGATGGATGGAAACAGATATTGCGTAAGTTTTAATAAAAATAAACGAATATTCAAGCCTCCAAGACCCTTGCGCGTCTATTTTTCGGCCTAGGGCCTCAAAAAGCACTTTCCATCCTCGGGTTCGCCCCGTACCTTCACGTCAGGAAAGCCCATCCCATGCCCCCCCCCCTCCGCGACATCTACGACTCCTTCGCCGAAACCTACGAGGCCAACCGAGGCTTGTTCGACATGTCGGAGATTCTCGCCCCCTTCTTCGCCGGCCTCGGCGTCCCCAAGGGCCGCCTCCTCGACCTCGGCTGCGGCGCCGGCGAACCCTTCCCCCGGTTCTTCCTCGACCGCGGCTGGGAAGTCTACGGCGTGGATTTCTCCAAGAAGATGCTCCATCTGGCCGCCCAATACGCCCCGGAAATGCACACCATTTGCGCCGACATGCTCGAGGTGGCGTTCGACCCCGCCCACTTCGACGCCCTCACCTGCATCTACAGCCTCTTCCATGTCCCCCGCGCCCGCCACCCCGAACTCTTCGCCAAATTCCACCGCTGGCTCCGCCCCGGCGGCAAGGCCCTCTTCACCTACGCCGCGAAGGAATACACCGGCGAAGACGAGTTCGAAGGCTTCCGCGAGTTCATGGGCCAGAACCTCTTCTACAGCCACACCAGCCCCGCCAAGCTCCGCGCCGCCATCGAACGCGCAGGCCTGCGCGTCGAGTCCATCGCCCTCCGCGAAATCGGCGGCGAATCCTTCCTGTGGGTGACCGCCGAACGGCCCCGCGCCTGACCCCCGAACCCCGAAGGCCGGCGCGGAACCGGATCCGCCGATCCGGCTATTCCACCGCGAACTGCACGCCGTGCCGCTCCAGCATCGTCCCCTGCGCCAGCGCCAAGGCGGACAGCTGCAGGTTGTAGTCGACCAACGCCTGGATCTCGGCGTTCCGGGCCTGCGTCAGGTCCCGCTGCAGCTGCAGCACCACGAAGCTGGTGCTCTTGCCGCTGGCCAGCTTGCGCTGTTCCGCCTGGAGCGCCTGCTCGGCGTATGCCCGCGCCTCTTCCGTGGCCTGCACCCGTTCCAACCCCGTCGCGACGGCCGCCGCCGCGTCGTCCACCTCCACCAGCGCCGTCTCTTCGAGCTGCTGGAGTTGCAGCCTCAGCTTCTCTTCGGTGGCGAGGCTCTGCGCGTGCCGGCTTTTCGCCGCGCGGTTCCCCAGCGGAAACGCCAGCGTCACGCCCACCGTCCAATAGGGTTCATCCGCCGCCTCCATCCGGTCGAAGACATCCCCGCGCGTCTCTTCGTCGCTCGCGGCCACCCCGGCGCCCCCCACCAGATCCAGCGACGGCAGCGTCTGGTTCCGCTGATGCCTCACCGTGATCCCCTGCCGCTCCAGCGCCAGCCGCGCCTGCCGCAGGGCGGGGCGATCCAGCAGCGCCCGCTCGCCCGCCGCCGCCAGATTCACCGCGACCGGCCGGGCTTCCAGCTCCCCGGCCGCCGCCAGCCCCGTGCCCCTGAAATTCCGGTGGTCGGCGAAAACCAAGGACTTCAATTGGTTCTGCGCCTCGGCATAGGCCCGCCGGGCCGTGCTGAGCTCCGCCCGCGCGCTCGCCGCCTGGCTCTCCGCCTGCTTTTCGTCCAGCAGCGACATCGCGCCGATCTGCACCTTGCGGCGGTTGTCCTCGTAGAGCTGCGTCGCCAGCCGCACGGCGTCCTCCTGCACCCGGATGCTTTCCCGCGCCCGGACCAGCGCATACCACGCTTTCTCCACCTGCGCCAGGACCTCCTGCACCTTCGCCTCCAGCTCCACCCGCGCTTCTTCGGACTGCCCGCGCGCGAGCGCCACCGAATAGCGCGTGGCATCGCTCTTGAACCCCTTCAGCAGCGGCTGCGTCAACGTGAGGCCCGCGCTGCCCGTGCTCGCGTCGAAGGGATTCCCGGCCCGCGTCCCCTCCGAATCGCCCGTCCGCGCCCCCACCTTGTAGCTCAACCCGCCCAACCCCGTCGCCCCGCCCACCGAGGCCTCGTAGGCGTCGTTGTCCGTCTCCGTCCCCAGAACTTCCAGCGCCCCGGCCGCCGTCCCGGCGCCCTCCCCCGCCGTTTCCTCGTGCGTGCGCTTCGCCGAAACCGACAGCTCCGGATCGTAGCCGCCCTTCGCCGCCTCCACCTCCTGCTTCGCCACCGCGCGCGATATCTTCCCGATCTTCAGCTCCAGGTTGTTCTCCAACGCCAAGCCCACGCACTCGCTCAACGTCAGCTCCCGCGCCGCCGGCTCCGCCGCCCGCGCGGCGCCGGCCACCAGCATCGCCGCCACCAGTGCAACGGCCAAACCCCATCGCCCCCCTTGGACATTGGATGTTGGATATTGGATATTGGATATTCTCTTCTTCTTATTCATATCGCAGTGCCTCGATGGGATCCAACCCGGCCGCCTTCCGCGCCGGGTAGAAGCCGAAAAACACGCCGATCGCCGCGCTGAACGCGAACGCCAGCGCGACCGATTCCGGCGACACCAGCGTGTTCCAGCCCACCTTCGCCGACACGAGCTCAGCGATGCCGATGCCCAGCCCGATGCCGATCAGGCCGCCGCCCACGCTCAAGACCACCGCCTCCACCAGGAACTGCAGCAGGATGTCGCTCCCGCGCGCGCCCACCGCCATGCGCACGCCGATCTCCCGCGTCCGCTCCGTCACGCTCACCAGCATGATGTTCATGATCCCGATGCCGCCCACCAGCAGCGACACCCCCGCGATCGCCCCCAGCAGGATCGTCATCGTCCGGGTCGTGGAGGTCGCCATCTCCATGATCTCCTGCTGGCTGCGCACGTGGAAGTCATCCTCGGCGCCCTCGCGGATCCGGTGCCGCTGCCGCAGCAGCGCGGCCAGATCCGCCATCACCACCTCCACCTGCTCCGCGCTCTCCACCTGCACCGTGATGGCCCGGAACGAGTCCGTCCCGGTCAGCCGCACCATCGCGCTCGACCACGGCACCAGCACCATGTCGTCCTGGTCCCCGCCCATCATGCTCATGCCCTTGGGCTTGAGCAGCCCCACCACCACGTAGGGCGCGTTCTGGATCCGCACGACCTGCCCCACCGGGCTCGCACCCCCAAACAGGTTGGTCGCCACCGTCTGCCCCAGGATCGCCACCTTGGTCGCCCCCCGCACGTCCGCGGCCGTGAAATTCCCGCCCTCGAGGAATTCCCACGCCCGGATGTCGACATAGTCTTCCCCGGCGCCGTTGATCGTCGTGTTCACGTTCTGGTTCCCGGCCATCACCTGCGCGTTCTTCCGCACGTCGGGCGTCGCCCGGATCACGCCCGGGACCTCCTTCCGGATCGCCTCGAAATCTTGTTTTGTCAGCGTCGGCGAACTGCCCCAGCCGCCCCGCACCCCCCCGCGCGAGCCCGTGCCGGACATCACCAGCACCGTGTTCTGCCCGATCTGCGCGATGCTCGAAGCCACCTGCTCCTTCGCCCCCGTCCCGATCGCCACCATCGCGATCACCGCCGCCACGCCGATGATGATGCCCAGCATCGTCAGCCCCGACCGCATCAGGTTCCGCCGCAGCGCGCGCAGCGCGATCATCCAGGTCGCCGAAAACTTCATGGGGCCGCCTCCTCGCCGCCCCGCCACCGGGCCAGCTCCGCCGCCGCGTCCAGCCGGCCCGCCACGGGAATGTCGCCCACGATCTTGCCATCCCGCATCGTGATTTCCCGCCGGCAATAGCGGGCGATGTCCATCTCGTGCGTCACCATCAGGATCGTCATCCCCTTCCGGTTCAGCTCTTGGAAGATGCCCATGATCTCGAGGCTCGTGCGCGTGTCCAAGTTGCCCGTCGGCTCGTCGGCCAGCAGCAGCGCCGGCTCGTTCACCAGCGCCCGCGCGATCGCCACCCGCTGTTGCTGCCCGCCCGAGAGCTGGCTGGGATGGTGCGCCGCCCGGTCCGACAGCCCCACCTGCTCCAGCGCGGCCAGCGACCGCCGCCGCAGCTCGCGACGGCCATGCCCGCTGGGCGAATACAGCAATGGCAACTCCACGTTCTCCAGCGCCGACGTGCGCGAAAGCAGGTTGAATCCCTGAAACACGAATCCCAGCCGCTGGTTCCGCAACCCTGACAGCTCGCTCTTCGTCAACGCCCCCACTTCCTCGCCGTCCAGCAGGTACCGCCCCGCCGTCGGCCGGTCCAGGCACCCGATCAAATTCATCAGCGTGGATTTTCCCGACCCGCTCGCGCCCATCACCGCCACGAACTCGCCCTTCATCACCGTCAGCGACACCCCGCGCACGGCCTTCACCGCGACCTCCCCGGTCTGGTAGACCTTCTCCACGCCGTCCAATTGGATGACCGGTTTCACGTCCATCGCCAAAGCCTCAGCGCATACCCCGGGGCGGACGCGGCATGAACGGCGAACTCGATCCGGCTTTGGACGTCATTTCTTTCTCCGCCGCCGTCTGGATGCCCGTCGCGATCAGCGCCCCCTCTTGCGGCCCGGGGCCCAACACTTCCGTCCAGGCGCCATCGCTGATGCCCAGTTCCACCGGCTGCGCCAGCAGCCCGCCCCGTTCGTCCACCACATACACCGTCTTGCGCGCGGCAGCGCTGGATCCGGATCCTTCGCGCGGTTGATGGTTCTTCCACTCTCCGCGCTCCCGCTTCGCTCCGTCCTTTTCCTTCTGTTCTCCTTCGGGCCGCCCCTCCGGCCGCTCCGGCTCCGCCACCGCCGCGCCTTCCGGCGGACGGAACCGCAACGCCGCATTCGGCAGCCGCAGCGCGTCCTCGCGCTTGGCGGTCACCACCGAGGCGTTCGCCGTCATGCCCGGCCGCAGCTTCAGGTCGCCGTTGTCCACGTCCACGATCGCGATGTAGTTCACCACCCCTTGGTCGGTCACCGGCTCGAACCGCACCTGGCTCACCTGCCCCGTGAACGTCCGCGCCGGATAGGCGTCCACGGTGAAATTCACCGCCTGCCCCTCCTCCACCCCGCCCACGTCGGCTTCGGAAATCTGCGCTTCGATGCGCATCTGCCGCAGATCCTGCGCCAGCGTGAACAGCGTCGGCGCGTTGAGGCTCGCCGCCACCGTCTGCCCCACGTCCACCGCCCGCGAAATCACCACCCCGTCCATCGGCGAAAAGATCGTCGTCTTCTCCAGATCCACCCGCACCTTGCTCAGACTGGCCTCGCGCACCTGCACCGAGGCCTTGGCTTGCGCCAGCGTCGCTTCCGCCTGGTCGTAGTCGGCCTGGCTCACCAGCTCCAGCTCGCGCAGCTCCTCCGCCCGCTTGAAGTTCGCTTCGGCCAGCTTGCGCGACGCCTTCGCGCTCTGCAGCTCCGCCTCGGCCTGCTCCAATTGCCGGTCGTAGGTCGAGGCATCCAACCGCGCCAGCACCTGCCCGTTCGTGACCGTCGAGTTGAAATCCGCCAGCAGTTCGGTGATTTTTCCGGAAACCTCGCTGCCGACCAGCACCGTCTGCACCGCCCCCAGCGCTCCGTTCGCCGTCACGGCCTGCACGATCTCCCCCCGCTCCAGCGCCACCGTCTTGTAGCCCGCCACCCCCGCCCCGTTCGCCTCC
>SABN01000057.1 GCA_009928955.1 Opitutia bacterium
GGTGACGGCATAGGCGCCGGCGTTGGTGGGGGCCCAGGCGTTGCCGTCGTAGGTGAGCGCGACGACGAGGCCTGCGGGAACGGTGGTGGCGGAGGCGGGTTTTTCGGCGCCGTCGTAGGTGTGGTCGAGGTTCTCCAGCGTGACGGAAGCCGGGACCTTGGTCACGGGGAACGCATTGGTGACCTCGGGGGCGGGGTTCCAGTTGTCGTTGCCGGGTTGCGAGGCGACGACGACGACCTGCCCGGTGCCGGTGAACGTCAGGTTGGTGAAGTCCGCGATCTCGGCAGGCCCGGAGGCGACGGCGAACGCGACGGGGAGGCCGGAGGAGGCGGAGGCGGAGAGGGCGACGAGGTTGGTGAGGTATTGGGCGGGGATGGGCGGGAAAACGAGGGACTGGTCGGCGGCGCCGTTGCCGGCGAAGAGGGTGAGGGTCTGCGGTTCGGCCGCGTCGCTTTCGATGGTCAGGGAGGCCTGGTAGAGGCGGTTGGTGGCGGGGGAAAAGACCACGGTGAAATTGGAGACGCCGCCCACTTCGAGAGCGGCGGGAATGCCGTCGACCTGGAAGCTGGCGGCGTCGGGGCCGTTGGTGCTCCAGTTCGTGACGGAAATGGTGAAGGTGGAGGCCCCGCCGTTGCGGAGGAAGAAGGTGTTGGTGCGGGAGGTGCCTTGGTCGACCCGGCCGAAATGGGTGCCTTTTCCGAGGCTGGGCGGCTCGCTGTCGGCGACGGCGGCGCCATTGGTGCCGAGCACCGACAGCGCGGGGGTGCCCAGCAGAATGAACGCGCGGACCCGGCCGTCGTGGAGGCCGGAGCCGACGATGAGGTTTTGCTCGCTGATGTCGGTGGCGTTGGTGAGGACCCAGCCCGAGCCCGGCTCGATCAGGTCGTTGAGGTTGGTCATGACGCCGTCGCGCCAGAGGAACGCCTGGTTGGTCTTGGAACGGGTGGTGGAAGTGCCGACGATCCACGACTGGTTGTTGATGGCGTTGGCGTAGGAATTGTCCGTGGGCGTGTCGAGGGTGCCGAGATCCTGCATCAAATAATTGGTGGGATTCAATTGGAGGTCGCCGCCGTTGTCCTGCCACACCCCGTTGGTGGACGTGACGAGGAAGGCGTGCCGGGGAAATAGGTCGGTGGAGATCCCGGTCCAGCCGACGGCCTGGCCGATGTCGTTGATGTCGTTCGCCGCGCTCCAATCGCCATGGGACCTATAGGGTGCGAGACATCCCAGCAGCCGCAGTTCGCCTTCGTCGTCGATGAAATTCCCATTGTCGTCGAACCAGACAAACGCCCACCAGCGAGGATTGGGCGTATGGACGTAGGTTTCGCCGGCCACCCAGCCGGCGTCGTTGATTCCAAAAGCCTGGCCGGTGCCGTAGCCTGCGTAAGGCAGGATTTCGACGAGCTGGTTGCTGCGCCAGACGCACGCCTGATTCTCAAAATTCGTGCTGGCGGCATCATCGGCGAATCCCGCGATCTCGCCGGGCCCGTTGATGGCGTACCCCATGCTATCGGGTCCGCCCAAGGTGCCGAGGGCCACGAGGCTGTTGCTGATGTAGAGGAATCCGCGAAAGTTGGTCGGGGACGCGTAGGAATAGCCGGTGATCTCGCCGTTTTCGTTGATGGCATAGGCATCGCTGAAGGTGCCGGTGGAGAGGAAGCCCAGGCCGGTCATGTTGTTGCTTTGCCAGAGGAAGGCCTGGGTCCGCCCGAGGTTGTCCTTGGACCAGCCGACGACTTGGCCGAGGTCGTTGAGGCCGCGCGCCCCGCTGTTGGTACCGCCGAGGTCGCCGAGGTCGACCACGGTGTACTCCACCTCGGCGCGGGCGGGGGTGCCGGCCAGGCCGAGGGCGGCCAGCAGAAAGAGAAGCGCGGCGCGGCGCCGGGCGCGAGGCGGTTTTGGCCGGGGAGAAGATGGAATCGGGGCGTTCAAGATGGAACCTGGATGGGCGACACCCTAGCGGAATGAGCGGGCAGGTCAACCGCGAAGGATCGCCGCAGATGGAAGCGGCGGTTCATGGCTTGCGGAGTCCGAAGGCGCGGTGGTTCGGCAGGAGGGGCGGCGAGGTCATGACGGGGGGCCGGGCCACGAGATTGGTGAACACGACGAATCCTTCGACATAGTTGGAAGTGGCGAGGACGTCGTAGGAGGCGTTGCGGTTGGTGAACGCGTGCCAGGTGAGGCGCCAGGCGGTGTCGGGAAGCGCGGGCCGCAGCAGCTTCACCACGAGCGGGGCGTCGGCGGGATCGACGGGCGAGGACTCGAGCTGTTCCTCCTGCCAGGTCAGGAGGCCGTCGCGATCCTGGTCCAGGCTGGCCTCCGCCATCCAGTGGCGGCTGGTGAGGCCATAGCCGGCGAGCCAGACGGGCGACACGGAGCCCTCGGCGAGCCGCGGGGCGAAGACGGCCTGGATGTCGAGGTTGCCCGCGAGGGAAGCCCACTGGAGCGTCTGGGTGGACACCACCTCGGGAAGCGGGGCCAGGACGGCGTTGGTCTGGAGGTCGGCGATGAAGAAACCGGGCGCCGCGGAAAACTCCACGGAGAAGGGCTCGTCCGGCGCCAGGAGGGTGTCGCCGGCGGGATCGGCCTGGCCTTCGCCCGCAGTGGAGACGCGCACGCGGCGGGTGGTGTTGTGCAGGGCGATGGGGACGACGAGGGGGGAGGGTTGTTCGGGGTCGTCGTGGTGGAGGAGGACCGCCAGATGGCCGGAAGCCATGGGCGGCAGGGCGGCGGGGTCGAGCGCCAGGACGAGGTTGGTGGCGGCGCCCGGGGCCAAGGTGAAGTTGGTCGCGGGCAGCGCGAGCCAGCCCGCGTATTCCGTGCGCGGGGAGACGACGATGTCGTCGATGCGCCAGCCTTCGGCGACGACGTATTGATCCGCGCCGAAGCGGAAGCGGAGGCGGATTTGGCGGTTGGCGAAGGCGGAGAGGTCGGCGCCGACGGGATCCCAGCCGGCGGTGTCGACGAAGCAGGGCGTGTCGGGCGCGAAAGGCGAAGCCATGTTGGAGGTGACCAAGCCGGGGTAGCCGCCTTCGGGGACCAGCGCTTGCCACGCAAGCCCGTCGTTGTCCGTGATTTCCAAGACGCCGGAATCCCAATAGTGGAGGCCGTCGGGGAACTCGCTGACGTCGGGCTCGAAGCGCGCGCGGTGCCTGAAGTCGAGGCGGGGGGCGCCGGCGGCCAGCTGGATGGGCGGCGAGACGAGCGCGGCATGGGTGGAATTGCGGTACTCCCGCCAGATCTCCTGGCCGCAATACCACGCGCGGGACGGGGAATGGGAATCCTGGGCGCTGATGTGCCAGTCGACGTTGCCGTCGGGGCGCGACCAGCCGTTGGTGCCGGATTCGACGTCGTCGGCGAATCCGAGCGGGGCGAGTTCCAGCGAAACGGAGAGCGGCTGGCTGCCGGAGCTTTGCACGAGCAGGACGGCGTTGGTCGGCGAGTCGGCGGGGGCGGAGACTTCCGCGGCGGCGGGCGAGACCGCCATGCGGGCGTAGGCGACCGACACGGTCCAGGTGGCGGATTGGGCGGAGATGCCGGCGGCGTCGGCGGCCGCGAGGTGGTAGGCGATGACATCGCCGTCGCGGGCGGGCGAGGGGATCTGGGCGAGGAAGCGGTCGGGCGCGGCGGGGTCGGGGGCCATGGCCACGGAGCGGGCGAGGCCGCCGTTGCGCCGCCAATGGAGGGTGGCGGAGGCGACGCGGTAGTTGTCGGTGACGACCGCCACGACGGGCCACGGGGCCGGGGAGGAGGCGGGGGACGCCAAGGGCGCGTGCTGGATGACCGGCGGGGCGGGAACGGACGCGTCGTCGAGCGGATCGGTGTGGTCGGCGGCCTCCAGCTCGTCTTCGAAGCCGTCGTCGTCGTCGTCGGCATAGCGGTTCCGGCCCAGCTGGCCGTAGTAGCGCAGCTCGAACCAGTCGGGCAGGTGGTTGGCATCGCCGTCTTGCGCGGTGGGCAGATAGAGGGCGGTGGCGGCGCGCGGGGCGGGCATCGGGATGCCGTCGATCTGGTGGCGGGACGGCGCGGGGGGGGCGGGCCAGCGGGCGCCATCGAGGGTCCAGCCCGCGAAGGTGAGGGGGCCGTTGCTGGAGGAATGGCTTTCGGGCGCGATCCAGCTGGAGGCGGTGCCGCCGACCGCGTGCCAGGCGTCGCCGCCGAGCGCGCCCGCGGGCGCGGAGGCGTGCGTGAGCGCGACTTGCTCCTGCCACAGCCACGCGATGATGGACGGGCCGGCCAGCGTGAAATCGCAGGAATCCCCCGCGCCGGCCGGGGGGACGGAACCGGCGCCCTGCCAGCCGACGCACGCGGTCCGCCAGCCGTTGACGCCTTGGAGCGGATAGGTCGCGAAGGCGTGGATGGGGGTGTTGGAGGCGAGCACATGCACGCCATAGGCGGGATCCACGGTGAAGAAATTCGCGGGCAGTCCGCTCACGGCCAGCGCCACGGGCGGGGTGATGTCGAAGACGTGCAGCGCCGCCGGGGCGCCGGCCGGATGGACGCTCTTCAGTTCGGGGGGGCCGGCGGACAGGAAATACCAGATGCGGGAGCCCACGGGCTGGGCCGGGATGCCGGCGGTGAAGAGCGTTCCGTTGGTGGATGCCATCGTCGCCGTGGTGAACGCGCTGGTGCTGCCGGTGAGGTTCCAATGCAGCTGGACCGAGCCGGCATCCAGTTCGCCGGCGGAGGTGACCGTGGCGGAGACGAGGTGGGGCTGGTTGGTGGCAAAGGAATTTTGAAGCGGCGCATGCTGGAGGGTCGCGGGCATGCGGATGGCCCCGCGCAGATAGAGCGCGTAGGGCTGGGGGCCTTCCGGCACGTTGCGGGCGGACACGACGAGCGTCCACAGGCCCGTCGCGGCGGCGGCGACATCGATGCTTTCGACGTTGTTGAGGTCGTCGGGACCCTCGAGACCGTTGGGATGGTGGGGAATGCCGCCGGGATCCAGCAGCCGGAGGTCCAGGTCGTTGACGAGGTTGGCGGCGGCGGCCAGCGCGGAGGGATAGTCGCTGTAGGCCATCGCCACCGCGAGCGGCGCGTTGCTGTGGACGGAGAACACGAAGGCGTTGCTGGCGCCGGTGGACAGGGCCGGGCCGTCCATCAGCGCCGCCTGCAGGCCTGCCGGGGGGAAGAGGGTGCCGCCGACATCCGCCTGGCCCCAGCCCTCGACCGGATTGGGGCGCGGCAGTTCGGGGATTTCGCGGTAGGCGCCGGTGCCGTATTGGCCGGGGGAAAGCGGGCGGGCGCCGCCGACGAGGGCCGCCTTGAGCAAGGCGGCGGAGGGGGCGGCCATGTCGAGAAAATCGGTGCAGTATTGGCGCACGAGGGTGGCGGCGCCGGCCGCGAGGGGGGTGGCCATGCTGGTGCCGCCCATGAAGCAATAGTTGGTGTTGGCGGCCAGCACGCCCCAGCCCGTGTCGGACGAGGCGCGCGAGCGGACGGAGACGATGTCGGTGCCCGGGGCGACGAGGTCGGGCTTGGTCCGGCCGTCCGCCGCCGGCCCGCGCGAGGAATACGCCGCCATTCCCTGCGGTTCGCCCGGGGGGCTGGAGGAAATGTAATCGGAGGAGAGGGGGGCGACGGGATAATCCGCGAACCAGGCGCTGCCGTAGGAGCGGCCGGTGTAGCCGCCGGAGCCCGGGACGCGTCCGCTCTCGGACGCGCCGACGGTCAGCGCATTCTTGGCCGATCCGGGCGCATCGAGGGAGGAGAGGTCCACCACGCCGTCGCGGTTCTGATCGATGCCGCCGTTGCCGGCGGCATAGGCGGCGAGCAGGTCGGGATGGTCCCAGATGAATTCATCCGTGGTCATCGAATCGGCGGTGTATTCGCC
The DNA here is from genome assembly GCA_009928955.1 of Opitutia bacterium. Lineage (GTDB taxonomy): Bacteria > Verrucomicrobiota > Kiritimatiellia > CAIQIC01 > Lenti-01 > Lenti-01. The sequence goes on from SABN01000057.1 coordinate 5,834, forward strand.
CGCGACCGCGCTGCCCCAGCTGTCGGAGTGGATCCGGGCGCCGAGGCCGTAGGGGGGGCGGTAGAACTCGTTGAGATCGTCGGGCAGGGCGAGGGTTTCGCCGGCCGTCATGATCGACTGGAAGACGAGTTGCGCGGCGGGGGCGGCCCCGCGGTATTGCGAGGACGACGCCGCGCCGGAGCCGAGCAGGGAGCCCGCGACATGCGTGCCGTGGTAGTAGGTGTCGCTCCAGTTCGTGAGGCGGCCGGTGTCGAAGACGTGCAGCAGGCGGCCCGCGAAATCGGGATGGAGGGTGTTGGTGTCGCCGGTGTCGAGGCCGGTGTCGGCGATCGCCACGATCTGGCCCGCGCCGTCGAGCCCGTGGTCGTCGCAGGCGGGGACGATGTTCAGCCGGTTGCCGCCCAGCGCTTGGTCGTTCAGGATGCGCGGAATCTCGTGGTGCTCGACCCACTGCACTTCAGGCAGGCGGGCGAGTTCCGCGGCGGCGCGCGCGGGGAGCACGGCGCGCACGAGGCCCCAGCGCTTGGCCGGCGTGGCGCGGAGGTCGGAGGCTCCCGCCGCGGCCAGGTGCCGCGCGAGGCCGGCGACGTCGTCGGGGGAAAAGGTCTGGAGGGTGATCGGCACGGGCAGGTCCGGCTCCTGCCGGGACAAGGCCGCCAGCAGGGGCTGGAGCTTGTGCTCGGGGCGGTATTCGCCCGACCAGGCCACGTGGGCGAGGCGGGCGAGGCGGGCCAGCGCTTCCGGCGGCGCTTCGACCAGCAGCGCGTTGTCGGGCAGATACGCGCGCAGGGTGGCTCCGGCGTTTTCCAGGGAAGTCCGCCATTCCGGCCGGAGGGGGCCGTCGAACAGCACCAGCCACGGATAGCCGCGCGGCGAAGGCCGCGCATGGACGGGAACGACCGCGTCCGCCGGCCGCGCATCCGGGGGCGTCAGGGTGGCGGTGCGCAGCCGGATGGCGGGTCCCGCCGGCTGGGGCGCGGGCGGGGAAGCCAGCAAGGTTTGGCGGATGAGCCGGACCGCCGGAGCCGATTGCCGGCTGGCCTCGTGGCGCGTCAGACCGGGGGCGGAGGCTGGCGCGGGCTCCCGGCGTCCAAGCCAGATCGAAACCCCCAAGAAGAGGAGCAGCATCCCGGGAATCCAAGCCAGGCGAATGAAGGAGCGGGCTTTCATCGGATCATTTGAAAAAGATTATCACACCCTGCGGAGAAAGCCAAGAACGGTTGTCGCGCGTCCCGGAGATCAGCGCCGCCGTCGCAGGGGGCTCCGGACGGCAAGGTTACCGGGGGCGGGATCCCCGCCGGGTCCTGGAGGCGCAAAAAGAAGTTTCTTCGACGACAGCAAACCTAAAATAACGGCCAATGGACGGGTTCAGGATCCGTTGGATTCCATCTGGCGGCCATATGGGGGTGGAACCGATGAATGAGCGCTCAATCCCTTGATTATTCGATGAAAAATCAAAATATCGTCAAATATTAGCTTATAACTGGAAAAATAGATGAAAACCCGCATCGGTTTCAGGCATTTCCGTTCAACCATCGAAAAATATACGAAAAAGGGATGGATTTCAGGGTTTGAGCGGAAAGATTTTTGAAAATGCCTTGAAAACGCGCTATTTTATGAAAAATCCATTAAAACGAATAAAATCATTGCGCAAGGGTTTGTTAAAATGCTAGACCCATCATTATGAGAGATTCTGCGCAAAGAAACAGCGTTCCCCGCAGCCCCCGGGCTCCGATGAGGAAGGCGGCGCTGCATGCGGCGTTCCACCGGGCCGGGATGCGGTTGACGCGGCAGCGGCTGGCGATCTATCGCGAGCTGGAGGGGCGTTGCGACCATCCGGACGTGGAGCATCTCTTCAAGGCGGTGAAGCCGCGCATCCCGCAGATTTCGCTGTTCACGGTCTATCGGACGGTGAACGCGCTGGAGTCGGCGGGAATGATCTGGCGGGTGGCGACGTGGAAAGGGCACGCGCGCTACGACGGGATTGTGGATTCGCACCACCATTTCCTGTGCGAGACGTGCGGGCGGATCGACGATGTGGAGGCGAAGGCGGATTGCGCGGAAATGCTGGCCCATGCGCGGGGGTGCGTCCCGGACGGACAGGTCCGGCGGGTGGATGTGATGATCAGCGGCGATTGCGCGGCCTGCGCGGCGGCGCGCGAATCGATTTCGCAGCAAGCCTAGGGGTCCGGGAAGCCGGAAGATTCCAGGAACAAGGCCGGAACGGTCGATCGGGACGAAGGTCCCGATCGTTTTTTTAGCGCCAGAGAAAAGCGCAAACTTTTGTTGATATTTGTTGATTCAAGCAGTGGCTTTGAATAGTTTAGCGCTTCAATCGAATGAAGGCATAACAAGAATACCCGCGCGCGTGGAGATCCGTCCGGGCTCCACTTCCCTATGTTTTGCGACAAGGGTTGGCCGAGGGGCTGGCTTGGTTTTCCGCGCGTGAATGAACCCTCGGAAGATGTGCGGATGATGTGAAGCAGGTGGATTCCGTCTGGCTTTCGCAGATGGGTGGATCCGTTCGGCAAGGAGAAGTCGTATGAAGAAAAGTTCAAGTGGCGGGGTGCGCGGCGGCATGGTTATGGCCTGTCTTGGGGTCGTGCTGGGCGCGGGGCTGCCGGCGGCGCAGGCGCAGGTGGGCGTGACGCTGACGGGGTCGGCGCAGGCGACGAGCTGCGGGACGGTCTACGTGACCAACCGGTTCGTCAACAACGGGCCGACGCTGAACAACCTGTGGATCACGAACGAGCTGCCGTCGGCCAGCTACGCGTACGTGCCGGGGCTTTCCACCGTGACGCTGCCGGGCGGGGTGGTGCGGACGGGCGCGGCGGCGGATCCGGACGTCAACAACGGCAGCACCAATCTGGTGTGGGATTTCACCAGCGTGGTGACGGCATCCACCGTGACGAATCTCTTGATCACCGAGGTGTACTACAACACGACGCAGGTGCCGGAGGACGACAACGAGTGGATCGAGATCTACAATCCGACGACCAATGCGGTGGATTTGACGGGGTGGTCCATCCGGGACACGGCGCCGGGTTCGGTGGATGCGTTGCCGGCGGCGACGATCAATCCGGGTGAATTCATCATCATCGCGGCGCGCACGAACGCGTTTTTGGCGGCGAATCCCACGTATGCGGGCCCGTTGCTGGAAATCGCGGACGGCAAGATCGGCTCGGGGCTGAACAACTTCGGCGACGGCGTGCTGCTGCGCGATGCGTCGGCCGTGACGGTGGACGCGGTGTCCTACGGGGCCTCGGCGGCGGCGTTCAGCCCGCCGGTGCCCACGGTGGCGGCGGGGCGGTCGATCGCGCGCAGCCCGGCGAACAACGACACGAACACGCGCAACGACTGGGCGAACCAGGCGGTGCCCGATCCGGGCGCGGCCAATCTGCCGGTCGGGCTGGCCAACGGCGGGGTGATCACGATCGTCTATGCGGTGGAGATCGACTGCGGGGCCATTTCGGGCCAGCTGTTCGGGCGGGCGGGTTTCGAGCAGCCGCCGGGATCGCCGGGAACCGGAACGGGATCCTTGTTCCTCTCGGTGAACCTTCCCGATCTGGTGGTGACGAAGACGCCGATCATGCAAGATGCGGGAGTGGGGGATGCGGTGTCCTGGACGGTGCGGGTGGAGAACGCGGGCTTCGGCGCGGCGCCGAACGTGGTGGCCATCGACAACCTCGGTCCCGGACTGGCGTTCACGGGCTTCAGCGTGCCGCCGTCCACGGCGAACACGACGAACGCGACGTGGAATGCGACGGCGATTTCCGCGTTCACGAACTTGGCGGCGGGGGCCTTCGTGGACATCGTGGTGACGGCGCAGGTGGCTGCGTGCTCCGGGCTCTACAACCGGGCGGATGCGCAGTGGGGCTGCAGCGGGTTGCAGGTGCTGGCGGACGCCACGTGCGAAGACACGTCGCTGCTCAACGAGACGGCGACGGCGGGCATTCAGTTCATCGACCGCTATCCGAGCCTGACGTACGCGCTGGATCCGGCGCCGATTCCGGTGGCCTATTGCGGCGGGACCGAGGTCACGCTGTACGTCACCAACGCCAGCGGGGCCGGAGTGGGCACGGCCTACTACGTCTCGGGCACGCCGACCTTGCCGGCCGGCTGGTCGATCAGCGGGGCGAACGTGGATTCCAACGGGGTGATCCAGATCGATCCGCTGGCGCCGGGGGCCACCACGGCGGTCACGTTCCGGGTGGCGGCGGGCGGCGACTGCCCGATCAATCTGGAAGAGCAGAACATCTATTTCCGGCCCTACTACGAGGATGCCTGCCGCAACCCGTTCTTCGGGCCGCTGGGCATCACGACGGCGACGGTGGTGGACGAGCCGACGGCGTCGGTCGCCAAGATCATGCCCGGCAGCGTCTCGGGCGATGACGAGAGGTTTCCGGTGCGGATCGAGCTGACCTTTGCGGACTTCGCCGGGACGGAGCAGGTCACGCTGACGGACGTCTTCCCGGCGCACACGAACCTGACGGTGGACGTCGGCAGCATTTCGGCGGGTGGGGTACTGGCGGGCGACCGGATCGTCTGGACGAACGTGACGCCCGGCGCGGGCAGCGGCGTGGTGACGGCCTCGTTCGACATGGTCATCGGCACGCCCTGCGGCGGGCCGGCGGGCGTGCGCTTCAACGAAGTGCAGGCGACGGACTACACCAATTGCAACGGATGCGTTCAGTCGGTGGTCGGCGACGGCTTCCGGTTCCCCCTCCAGTTCAACTACGGGGCCGCGTGCCCGCAACAGCCGGGGCTGACGGGCGGGTGCAGCTTCGTCAGTTCCAAGGACGTGTTCCCCGAGTTGACGAACGTGTGCGCTCCGGTGCAGATCACCCATGCCTTCAGCGCCTTCGGCGGGACGCTGGGCGACTGGACGGACGTGACGTTCACGGCGGACTTGGCGGGCAACCGCGGCTACGTGGACACGACCAACGACGTGACGGTTCTGATCGACGGATCCAACGTGACGAGCGACGTGTCGATTTCGCTCACGCCGAGCCTGAGGCTGGATCTGTCGGGGTTGAATGGCTCCAGCTTCCCCGGATTGAGCAACGTCACCACCAGCCTGATCATCGCGTATCCGGTGAGCGTGGATGCGCCGGGGCAGTACACGGACGATTCGGAGCTGTTCGTGCCCGGGTGCGGCACGGCGGACGACCAGGTGTACTGGAACGTCGGGGCAAGCCGGCTGGAGATCGATCTGCAGCCGATCCAGGTGGCGGGTTCGTGCGCCCCGGCGCCCGGGCGCATCGACTTGACCATGCTGCCGAGTCCCGAGGGGGTGTCCGGACCGACGGCGCTGTTCCCGGCCTACGACGTCGAGGTGACGCTGGACACGGACTTCGACGGCGACCTGTATTCGGGCTTCGAATACGTCGCCGGATCGACGGTATTCAGCAACATCGTGAATCTGGCGGGCCTGCCGATTGATCCGTTCGATCCGGCCGTGAACACCAACCAACTGGTCTGGAACCTGGGCGACCTCGGCACCAACACGGGGATGGCGATTTTCTACACCCTGCGCAAGCGTTGCGGGGAGGACTCCAACGCGCAGCACCGGGCGACGGCCGACTACAACGCGCTGTGCAACAACGGGGCCCCGCAGACGGAGCAGGCGGTGTCGCGCACCAACGGCGCGGCGCTCTACGCGCAGCCGAATCTGCTGACCACGCTGCAGCCCGAACTGCAGTTCCTGACGGACACGCAGATCGTGAACCAGGTGCGCATCATGAACACCTGCTCCATCCCGGCCTACAACCTGCGCGTGGAAATGTTCCTGCCCGACAACGTCTCCTTCGGCGGGGCGGGGATCGCGCCCACGACGGTCACCTCCAGCAACGTGGTGTGGGAGTTCCAGGGGTTGCCGGGGCCGATCGGTCCCCTGCAGGACGCCGACGGCGACGGGCGGTTCGACGACCTGATCGTCCAGGAGGTCTTCGAATTCTGGGTGACGAACAACGTGGACTACTGCATGGCGAACAGCGAGATTGCCCTGAGCGTGTCCTACGGCTGCTTTGGCGATGCCTGCACCAACACGCCGCTGCGGACGGCCCGCTACGAGACGATCTCCGGCTCGCTGGTGACGCGGGCGTCGTTCCCGGTGTCGAACGCGGTGTGCCAGGTCAATCCGGTGGAATACAGCGTGCGCAACAGCGGCCTGACGATCGACTACGACGTGGAGACGCGCCAGACGCTGCCGGCGGGCATGAGCTACGTGCCGGGCAGTTCGGCGGTCAGCATCAACGGCGGGACCACCAACGCCATCGCCGACCCGTTGCCGGGCCCGCCGCTGGTCTGGAATTCGAACCAGATCTCGCGGTTGGCGGCGATGCAGCCGAACGACGAAGTGAGGATCTTCTACAACGTGACGCTGGGGTGCAACGTGGTGACGGGCGACAACCGGTTCATTGCCGAAGGGGTGTTCACGGACCTGTGCGGGAACCGGGTGACCAACCGCGAAGTGGTTTCGGTGCTGGCGCCGCAGGAGCCGTTGCTGGTGGTGAACAAGAGTTCGTCGGTCGGCGTGGCCGACCTGAATGAGGAAGTGGTCTACACGGTGACGATCAGCCATGCGGGATCGTCGGCGGCCAACGTGGAATACCTGACGCTGACGGACGTGCTGCCGGCGGCGATTACGTTCACCGGGGCCTCGGTGACGCCGGACGCGGAGAGCGGCCAGACGCTGACGTGGAGCAACGCGACGCTGATGGCGCTGACGGGCGACGCCTTCCCGCCTTTTGCGTTGGGCGAGGGGCCGATCACGATCTTGGTCACCGGCACGGTGGCGTCCTGCGCGGCGTCGGTGCAAAACGTGGCGACGGTGGATTACGGCTGTTCGGAAGCCGACGCCTGCCTGCAGGTCTCCGATACGGTCTCGATCATCACCGCGCCGATTTTGTCCCCGCCGGGGCTGGTCAGTTCGATGACGCTGGACACCTGCGGCGGGACGAAGACGGTGGTGATGACCAACAGCGGCGCCGCGACGGAGTCCGACCTCCTCTACGTGGAATATGCGCCGCCGGGGTACATTTTCACGGGGGCGACCGCCAGCGGGGAATTCACGTCGGCGGGCCTGACGGTGGCCTATAGCGGCACGCCGAACAGATCCATCGCCACGGTGGACTTCAGCACGACCAACTCCAGCGGCGCCGTGGACGCCAAGGACGACATCGGCAACGGGATCGACAACCTGGAACTGGGCAAGAACAGCGGGTTCACGGTGGTATGGACGCTGGCCAGCGCCGGGGAAAACCTCGATTGTCTGGCGGACCCGACGGACCTCGACTACGAGGATCCGGAGCAGGGCGATCCCAGTTCGCTGACGTCGAGCAACCGGGTGACCTACACCGATCTGTGCGGCGAAGCCGGCAGCGCCTCGGGCACCAACACGGCCTTTCCGGGCCTTCCGGACCTGGACATCGACCTGCAGCCCAACAGCCTGATCGTCACCAACGGTGAAGTGGTGCCCTTCACGCTGACGGTGATCAACGATTCCGAGACGACGGATGCCGATGGCATCTATGTTCGCGTCCGCATGGGCGAGGGCTGGGACCACCTGACCTACGTCGGCAGCAACATCGTGTCCTCGACGGCATCCAACATGTTCCACGAGCAGCAGGGCAACACCAACCTGCTGTTCGACTTCCCCGGCGTGGTGCTGGCTCCGTTGAACGACAAGATCGAGCTGTTTTTCACGGCGGAGGTGACCCAGAACGGCGGCGCGCTGGACGTCTATGCGGAGGTGGTGGGCGACTGCGGCAGCGGGGCGATTACGCCGGCGTGCGTCTTTACCAACACCCTGGGCTGGCCGCCGTTCGCCGACACGATGGAGGCTGCGGGGCCGGACGTGACCGGTCCCATCAACGGCCAGTACTATTCGTTCGACCAGGATCGGTTCGTGGCGGCGGGGCACACGCTCACCAAGACGGTGCGCTACGACGAGGAAGGCCCCGGCGCGGCCGGCACCAACCGGAACGCGCGCGTGGGCGAGGACCTGATCTACCGGATCGAGGCGCTGTACTTCGGCGGGGAATTCAGCGACGTGACGATCACCGACAGCCTGCCGGTCGAGCTGGGGTTTGGCGCGCCGACCATCGTTTCGGTTGGCGGCGGCATCACCGGCGCGGTGTGGAACGCAGGCTCGGGCATGTTCACGCTGCAACCGGCGACGCTGACGACGAATCCGTCCACGTTCGTGGTGGACATCCCCGTGGTGGTGTCGAACCGCCTGGACGTGCAGGACGGGGTCGTGATCACCAACGTGGCGACGACGGACTTCATGCTGGACGGCGTGACCAACGTGCCGGTCGAGCGGATGACCGAAGTGGACATCTACGAGCCCGTGCTGCAACTCACCAAGACGGTGAACTCCAACCTGGTGCAGGCGGGCGACATCATCATCTTCACCAACCGGCTGGTGCACACGGGCGCGAGCCGGACGAGCGCCTACAGCATCGTGTTCACGGACACCCTGCCGGACGGCGTGGTGTTCGACGCCTTTGTTCCTCCGACCGCCGGAAGCGTGGTGGGCCAAGAGATCACAATCACGACGAACAACATGGCCGCGCTGGGCGAATTCGCGACGAACGACGCGCCGATCGAATTCGTGTTCTCGGTGCGGGTGGTGGACCAGCTCGTGGGCGCGACGATGACCAACCGGTCGCAGGCGACGTACGTGTCGTTGGACAACCCCTCGGAGAACGGCAACGAGCGCGACGGGTCGGACGGCCCGGGGCTGCTGAACGACTATGTGACGTCGGACGAGGTGACGTTCACCTCGCAGCCGGTCGGGGCGTTGACCAAGACCTTCGTGTCCTCGACGCAGACGAACACGCTGGACGGGGCGACGAACGACTGGACGATCGGCGAGCGGTTCGTGTACCAGATCCGGGTGGACGTGCCGCAGGGCGTGGTGAGCAACCTGGTGCTGACGGACGTCGTGCCGGCCGGCATCGACTGGGTCGGGACGAATCCGGACGTGGCGATGGCCTTCCCCGGCCGCGGCTATGAATTTGAGATTCCGGCGGGCGGGCCGCAGTTCCCGACGAACGTCGCGGACGGCCTGGGCATCACCGATCTGGACCCGACGCCGGACAGTTCGTTGACCACGGACGGTTCGGGGCTGCCGATCACGTTCACGTTCCCGGCGATCACCAATTCCGCCGACGGCAGCCCCGCCAACGACTACTTTCTGCTGCGGCTGGAATTCGTGGCGCTGAACCAGGCGGTGAACACGGGCCTGGCACCGAATCCGCGCCGGGGCAGCAACGTGGTGAGCGCGGCGGATGCGTTCACGACGCGGGGCGCGACGGGTCCGGTGTACCGGATCGTCGAGCACGACGTGCGGGCGCGCAAACTGCGCAGTCCGGCCACGGCCGACGCGGGCGACACGATGACCTTCACGCTGATCGCCTCCAACCAGGTCAACGCCTTGGCCAATGCGTACGACGTCCGGGTGACGGACGTGCTGTCGAGCAACGTCTACGATTTCTCCACGTTCGCCTTCGTGTCGGTGACGCCGGGCTGGGACACAAACCTGGTGGGCGTGGCCGGGGGGCGCCGGTTCGAGATGTTCACGCTGGGCGACACGGCGCTGCCGCCGGGAACGGGGGCCACGGGCGTATTCACGGTGGCGCTGGCGCAGGGCGTGCGCCCGAACCAGATCTACACGAACCGGATGGACATCACGGAAAGCACGACGCTGTACGGCCTGCCGCCGGGCGGCATCGCCGAACGCAACGACACGGCCAACAGCATCACCAACTTCCGGGTGCCGGGGCTGGTCATCGCCAAGGCGCTGGAAAGCACCAGCGAGACGGACAACCCGCCGGACTCGACCAACAGCTTCGTGCAGATCGGCGAGGTGGTGACCTACCGGCTGTCGATCACCCTGCCGGAGTCCACCGTGACCAACCTGACGGTGGTGGACCGGATATCGAGCAACGGCCTGGCCTACGTCTACGGGTCGGCGCGGCTGGACACGAACGCGTTCGACGGCAGCACGGGGAATTTCACGGAGAGCCCGCCCATCGGGGGCGATCCGCTGGCGCCCATGGGCCAATGGATGACCTTCTCGTTCACCAACGTGGTGGCGACCGGCGGGCTCGGCACCGTCAGCAATACGTTTGACCTGCTGCTGGACTACCTGGTGCTGGACCACGTGGCCAACGACGGTCTGCCGCCGGACGTGACGGTGCACACCAACCGGGCCACGCTGACCTACTCCGGCATTCCCGGCGGCGTGGTGGTCACCTCCGCCGTGGTGACGACGACGGTCGTCGAGCCGGACGTGCAGATCGCCAAGACGGTGGCGCCGTCGCTGGTGGACGCGGGCGACACGGTCGCGGTGACGCTGGCGCTGACGAATTCCGGCACGGCCACGGCCTACGAGCTGGTGGTGGAGGACGTGCTGCCGCCGCTGTACTTCGACATTTCCAGCCTGGCAAACGTGGTGGTGCCGACGGGCTTTGTCTTCGAGGTGGATGTCAACACGTTCCGGGTGCTGTCGGACACCAATGCGCCGACGGGAACCAACACCTTGGAGGTGGGCGAGTCCATCGAGATCACCTTCGACATCGACATGGCCCAGAGCCTGCCGCCGAACAGCACGATCACGAACGTGGCGACGGTGGACTACGACAGCCTCAACGGCACCAACGTCTGGGCCGAAGAGCGCGAGTATGACAGTGAGGGCGAGGACGTGCTGTGGTCGCGCAATTTCAGCATCGTCAAGGCGCTGGAGACCACGAGCGAGGTCAACGATCCGCCGGATTCGACGAACAGCTTCGTGCAGATCGGCGAGACGGTGACCTACCGGATCTCCATCACGCCGCCGGAGGGCACGATCACCAACCTGACGGTGACGGACACGATTTCGGTCAACGGGCTGGCCTACGTGTTCGGGTCGGCCACGCTGGACGCAACGGGATTTGCCGGCAACGCGGGCGATTTCGTGGAAGACCCGTCCGGTCCGGGCCTGCTGTCTGCGATGGGTCAGCAAATGACCTTCACGTTCACGAACGTGGTGGTGACGGCGGACAACAATCCCGCCAACGACACGTTCCACCTGCTGCTGACGTATCTGGTGCTGAACGAGGCGGCCAACGACGGCCTGCCGCCGGATCCGACGGTGCATACCAACGTCGCCGCGGTGACGTATGCGGGCAATCCGTCCAACGCGGTGGTCTCGGGCACGGTGACCACGACGGTCGTTGAACCGCAACTCAACCTCACCAAGGACATTCTCCAGACCTTCGCGGATGCGGGGGACATGCTGGACGTCACGCTGGTGATCTCCAACAGCGGGACGGCCACGGCCTACGACCTGGCGTTGTCGACCTGCTCGATCCGCTGTATTTCGTGGCCGCCTCGGTGACCAACGTGAACCTGCCGACCGGCTACGTCCACGAGGTGGTGGGCGACACGTTCTGGATCCGGTCGGACACGAACGCCCCGACGGGCACCAACACCCTGGAGGTCGGCGAGTCGCTGGAATTCACCTTGCAGGTCGAGGTGGCCCAGACGGTGGCCCCCAGCCAGATCGTCACCAACAATGCCGTACTGCGTGCGGACTCGCTGGCGAACACGAACATCTTCGACGTGCAGCGCGAGTATTTCACCACCAACCGCGACACGTTCAGCGTGAGCAACTTCTGTCCGACGTGCGCCAAGACGCTGTATGCCACCAGCGAGACGGGCCCGGCGGACTCCACCAACGACCTGGTGCAGGTGGGCGAGATCGTGACGTTCCAGATCGCGAACCGCCTGCCGGAGACCACGATTCCCAATCTGGTGATCACCGACTACCTGCCCGAGGGGCTGGCGTACGTGGTGGGATCGCTGGTGGTGGACACCAACGACTTCTACGGGACGATTCCCGCGCCGACCGTCACGCCGAACGTGCCGCCGCTGGGCGGGGACGGAGAGAACATTGTGATTCGGTTCCCCGGCAATACGGTGGTGACCGGCGACAACAACATCTCCAACAACATCATCCGGATCCGCCTGGACGCGGTGGTGTTGAACACGAACTTCATTTCCGGTCTGCCTCCGCAAAGCGTGCTGACGAACTATGCCGGCATCACGTACGTCGGCAATCCGGGGCCGGAAATCGTTTCGAGCAACCTGACCGTCACGGTGATCGAGCCGGACGTGGACATCTTCAAGACGGTGGCGCCGGACAGCGGGGACGCGGGCGACGAGATCACGGTGACGCTGACGGCGACCAACAGCGGGTTGGCGACGGCCTACGACCTGCTGATCGAAGACGTGCTGGATGGGGCGGTCTTTGACACGGCCACCCTGGCGAACGTGTCGATGCCGGACGGGTTCACCTTCACGCAGACACCGGGGCCGACGGGCGTCACGGTGCAGTACGCCAGCGACCCGGCCTCCGGCCAGCCGACGAACACGCTCGAGGTCGGCGAATCCCTGGAATTCGTCTTCACGGTGCATCTGGCCCAGGCGGTCGAGCCGGGCGGGCTGTACACCAACACGGTATCGCTCGAGACGGACACCATCTACGAGACGAACGCGATCGGCATCCAGCGCAGCTACACGAACGAAGCGCAGGATTCGCTGACGGTCTCGAACATGTTCATCGCCAAGGTGCTGACCGGGACATCGGCGACGGGTCCGGCGGATTCTACCAACAGCAATGTCCAGATCGGCGAAATCGCCAGCTACCGCCTGACGGTGACGCTGCCGGAATCGACGATCACCAACCTGACGGTGGTAGATGTCGTGCCGGCGGGCATGCGCTACGTGGCCGGAAGCGTATCCGTGGACGTGGACGGCTTCGGCGGCAGCCTGCCGGGGGCGCCCGCGGTGACTGGCGGCGTCGGTCCTGGCGACGACATCACCATCACCTTCGAGGGCCTGACGGTGGTGACGAACAACAACAACGGGACGGACAACTCGTTCTTGATCGAGTTTGACCTGCTGACGCTGGACGTGGGCGGCAACACCGGGACGGTGGCCGGCAGCCAGACGGTCCTGCCCAATTCGGCGACGATCGCCTACGACGGCAATCCGCCGGTGCATACCAGCGG
>SABN01000058.1 GCA_009928955.1 Opitutia bacterium
CGCCAACGAGCTCGCGTTCGATCCCGCCGGGGCCTTGTACGTCGCCAGCACCTACATCGACACCGCCACGCTGACGGTCAACCGCGAGGCCGTGGTGCGTTTTTCCGCGACCGGGCGGCCCGAGGCGGTGCTCTATGCGCTCGACTATGCGCCGGAAGACTACACCGACAACACCGGGCTGATCCGTTCCCTCCAATGGACGCCCGAAGGCCTGCGCTTCTGCATCGTGCGCGGGACGGGCATCCACAGCCTCCGGATCGATCCGGCCACGGGAGCCGTGCGCGACGAGACCGTCACGGCGTTTCCCGGCGAAGCGCCCAGCGTGATCTACGCGGCGGTTTCCGCCGACGGCCGCGAACTGGCCTATTCCACGGCCGCCACGGAAATCTACACGGCGGAACCCGGCGGGACGCCCGCGAAGCGCTACGACGGGCGCGACCTGCCCGACGAGGTGTATTCCATCCCGTCGGATCTCCATTATCTGGACGGGGAGCTGCTCTTTTCCGATCTGGGCCGCGACGCCATCATGCGGCTGGCGGGGGACAACCGCGCCGCGCCCGTGTTCGACCGGGAGATCGCCGGGCGGCAAGGGTACGAGGAGGCCTTCTTCGAGTGCAAGAGCTTCCAAGCGGAAGACGGTTTCCTGACGTTGCCGAACAACGGCAAGGCGGTGCAGTTCCGCGCCCGCGCGCCGGCGTCGCTCCGCGTGGCCGACCGCGCGCAGGCCAACGCGGCGCTCTGGCTCCGGCGCGCCTCCATCTGGCTGCAGCTTGCGCTGCTGGCGGGCGCCGTGGTCGCGCTGATCGCGCTGGCCATCCGCCACGCCTCGCCCGACGGGCGGCGCCTGGCCAAGCAGGTGCTGCTGGTGGCGCTGATGCTGGGCACGGCGGTGGGCATCACGACCTACATGATCTTCAACAACATGAACCGCCGGCTGGAGGAGGAGGCCCGGAACAATCTGCGGGGCTATCTGGAAGTCGGGCGCATGGCGGTGGACATCGATGCCGTGGCGCGCATCCGGCATGTGAAGCACTACATGAACGAGGACTACCAGGCCGTCCTGAAGCAGCTGCGGCAGACGATCACCCGGGAAGGCAAGATCGATCCGGGCACCTATTCGGGCGTGTACAAGGTGTTCGGCGACAAACTGTCGGCCTTGGCCTACCACGACGGCTTGCGCGGCATCTTCTATCCCTACGACTACCAGTACAGCCAATCCATCTACGCCAAGGTGGCGGCCACGGGCGAGCCGTACGTCGGCGAGATCGTCGACATCTACGGCGTCTGGCTGAACGGGGTGATTCCGCTTTCGAACGCGCAGGGCGAAACGATCGGCTTCCTCGAAGTGGGCGTGGACCAGTCCGCGCACCGCGAGGCGAACCGCGCCCTGTTCAAGACCACGCTGATCGACCTGGCGATGGTACTGTTCGTGCTGCTGTTCGTCTTCTTCGAGATCGGCTTCTTCAGCTCCCGCGTGCTGGACCGTCCCGACCCAGGCGACGAAGCCGCCGGCCCGCGCTACGACGAGGGCGCCCTGCGCTTCGTCTCGTTCCTGGCCATCACCGGCGTGTTCCTGTCCGCCTCGTTCCTGCCGCTGTTCTCCAAGTCGCTGGCACCGGCGCTCGGCCGCATCCCGTTCGACGTGGTCATCGGCCTGCCGATGGTGATCGAGACGCTGTGCGGCGCCGTGATCGCGGTGCTCTACGGCCACGTGCGCATCCGGGCCGGCATCAAGACCGACGTCATTCTGGCCTGCCTGGCGATCGCGGCGGGGATGGTGGCCACGGCGCTGGCGCCGACGTTCGGGCGGCTGATCGCCGGCCGCGTGCTGGTGGGCATGGGCATGGGGCTGCTGATGATCGCGTTCCGGACCTATTTCCTGATCGAGAAGAACGAAGGCCGGAAGGAATCGGGGATCATCGCGCTGACGGCGGGGGTGGTGGCGGGCATCAACACCGGTTCGGTGTCGGGCGGCATGCTGGCCGCCCGGGTCGGCATGCCGCCCGTGTTCCTGATGCAGGCGGCGCTGCTGGTGCTGGCCGCCGTCGCCGCGCTGGTGCTGATCCGCAACCGCCGCCGCGCGCATCCGGCGGGGCCTTCCGCCGCCGCGCTGTCGCCGTGGCGGTTCCTGCGGGACCGCGCGGTCTGGAGCTTCTTCGTCTTCGTCTTCCTGCCGGTCACCGCGTGCGGCCTGTTCCTGGGCTTCCTCTTCCCGCTGTTCGCCGAGGCGCAAGGCCATACGACCAACGAGATCAGCCTGGCCTTCATGTTGTTCGGCGCGGCCAGCGTCTATCTGGGGCCGGCGCTGACGCGCCTGACGACGGTCCTGTTCGGCGCGCGGCGGGCCATGCCGGTCGGGGCGCTGATCATGGCCGGCGCGCTGCTGCTGTTCGCCTGCTTCCAGACGCTCGCGGCCGCGTACGCCACGATCGTCCTCTTCGGCCTGACGGAAAGCTTCCTCTTCAACCAAGGGCTTTCGTACTACTCCTCGCTGCCGGGCGTCCGCCGCTTCGGCGAAGACAAGGCGATGGGAGTCTACAACGTCTTTGAATCCGGCGGGGAAGCGCTCGGGCCGATGGCCTTCGGGCTGGCCGCGGGCCTGAGCCTCGGCGTCGGCATCGCCGCCATCGCCGCCACGCTGGGCGCCTGCGCCGCGATCTTCTGGGCGCTGTCTCCGCGCGCCGAGGGAGGCCGCCCATGAGCTTGGGAAACTGGTATCGCCGGCAGCCCGTCCGGCGGAAGATCTTCATCCCCTTCTTCGCCATCACGCTGTTTTCGTCCACGCTGTTCACGGTCTACGGTTTCATCCAGAACGTGCGGGCCATCGAGAGCGAGATCGACAAGCGCCTGCTGATCGCGGCGCTGACGATGCCCCAACTGCTGCCCGAAAACTATTTCGACCGGGTGGTCGCCCCGGACAGCATCGGCGCGGACGAGCACTGGGCCAACACGCGGCGGTTGTGCGCCTTCCTCGACAACGTCGGCGGCACCTACCTCTACGCCCTGCACCCGGAGAGCAATCGCTACTATTTCGTGGCCTCCGCCGCCACGGACACGATGTATTGGGTGCAATACACGAATCCGGCGCCCAACATCTATGAGGTCCAGAAGACTTGGGAACCCAACATTTCGACCACCCCCGATCCGGACTGGGGCCTGTTGCGCTCGGTCGTCATGGGCCACAAGGACGCGGCGGGGCGGCGCTTCATCGTCGGCGCCGACATCCACGCCTACGAGGTGGAGGCGCTCAAGCGCCGCGCGTTCCTCAACTTCTTCATCATGGGCTTCGCCAGCTTCCTGCTGGCGGTCGTGTTCAGCTATGTCGCCAGCTATACGATCACCCAGCCGCTGATCCGCTTGTCGAACTTCACCCGCCGCCTCGTGGAGGGCGGGTTCTCCTCGGCCATCCGGCTGGACGAGGCGCTCTTCCCGGACGGCAACCAAACCAAGGCCGAAACCGCGATCCTGGCCTTCGATTTCGACCGGATGCAGGCAAACCTGGCCGAGCACATCGCGCAGCTGAAGATCACGCAGTCCGCCCGCGAACGCGCGGAAAGCGAGTTGCGCATCGCCGGGCAGATCCAGGAAACCTTCCTGCCGGGCGCGTTCGATCCGGCGGAGTTCGGCGGGCGGGTGCAGCTGCATGCCCTCATGAAGACCGCCAAGCAGGCCGGCGGCGATTTGTTCGACTATTTCGCGCTCGACGAGTCGCACCTGTTCTTCGCCATCGGCGACGTTTCGGGCAAGGGCATGCCGGCGGCGATGTTCATGTCGGCCGTGGTGGTGCTGCTGCGCTCCGCCGCCAAGCAATGGCGCGAGCCGGCCGAGATCCTGCGGCGGGTGAACGACGATCTGGCGATCCGCAACGAGAGCTGCACCTTCGTGACGCTGTTCGTCGGCATCCTCGACATGCGCACGGGCGAGGTGGTCTTCGCCAACGGCGGCCACAATCCGCCGCGCCGCCGGACCGCCGCCGGGGAGGTTTCCGCCGTGCCCGTGAAGACCAACATGGTCGTGGGGGCGCTGGGCGGCCGGGCGTTCGCCCGCGAATCGCTGGCGCTGCGGCCCGGCGAGACGCTGATCCTCTACACGGATGGCGTCACCGAGGCGTTCGACGAAGCCGACGCCCTCTACGGGGAGGCGCGTCTGGACCGTTGCCTTTCCGCGCTGCCGGCGGAGGCCCCCGCCGCGGAGGTCGTGCGCGCGCTCGTCGCCGATGTCGCCGCGTTCAGCGGCTCGCGGGAGCAATCCGACGACATCACGCTGCTGGTGCTGCGGCGCGATCCCGAAAAGGCGGAACCCAGTGGTAAACAGGATGGTTTGATTCAACCAAATGCAGGATCAGCAGGAAGGCGGTGACGAATGGAACTCACGATTGAACAGCGGGACGGAGCGGCGATTGTGGCGGCGGGCGGGCGGTTGGATGCCGCCGGGGCGCCGGAACTCGAGGCGCGCTGCAAGGCGTTGATCCAGGAAGGGTCGAAACGGCTGCTCTTGGACATGGCCAAGGTGGAATACATCAGCAGCGCCGGCTTGCGCAGCCTGCTGGTGCTCGCCAAGGCGGTGAAGCTGTCGGGCGGCGCGATGGTGCTGTGCGGCCTGGTTCCCGCCGTGCGCGACGTCATGACGATCTCCGGCTTCGACAACATCCTGTCGCTGGCCGCCGACCGTCCCGCCGCGCTGGAATCGCTGAAGTAGGCTTCGGTTCTCCGCGCCCATGATCGAATGGTCCATGGCCAACGATTCCGCCGATCTGGAGCGGACATTGGACGAGGTGGATGCGCGCTTGGCGGCGCTCGATGTGTCGGCCAAGCGCAAGTATGCGGTCCGCCTCGCCTTGGACGAGCTGTTGTCCAACGTCATCCGCTACGCCTATGACGACGGCGCCGTCCATCGGATCGGGTTGAAGCTCGAGACGGGCGAGCCGTTCGCCCTGACGATCGATGACGACGGCAAGCCCTTCGACCCCTTGGCGGATGCGCCGGCGCCCGTGCTCGACGGCCCGGTGGAGGACCGCCCCATCGGCGGGCTGGGGCTGCACATCCTGAAGCAGATGGGGCTGAAGCTCGACTACCGCCGCGAAGCCGGCCGCAACGTGCTGCGCGTTGTTTTTCCCGGGGAATAGGAGCCGGCCATGTCCTCCATGCTGTACATGAGCAGTCCGATCAACGCCCTGCTGGAGGGGTTCTATCGCGACGACATCACGATCGACACGCTGAAGACGAAAGGCGATTTCGGCATCGGCACGTTCAACAACCTCGACGGCGAGATGATCGCGCTGGGCGGCCGGTTCTTCCAGCTCGACCTCGACGGCAACGCCCGCCCGGTCGACGGCGGGATGAAGACGCCGTTTTCGACCGTGTGCCGCTTCGAGCCGATGCTGACGGAGGACATCGCGGCGCCGCTGACGTGGGAGCAGTTCACGGCGCAATTGAAGAGCCTCCTGCCGTCGGACAACATGTTCTGCGCGATCCACATGGAGGGGAGGTTCCGGGCGGTCCGGACGCGCTCCGTGCCGCGCACCGAGAACTACCGGCCGCTGTCCGAGGCGACGGACCACCAGAAGCTGCGCCAGTTCGCGGATGTGGAGGGACATCTGGTGGGGTTCTACACGCCCTCGTTCGTGCCCTCGGTCAACGTGCCGGGCTACCACTTCCATTTCATCGACAAGACCTTTTCGGCGGGCGGGCACCTGCTGAGCTGCGAACCGGAGCGCCTCGACATCCGGCTGCAGATCTTCTTCAGCATGGAGCTGACGCTGCCCAAGACGCTCGACTATCTCACCGCGTCGTTCACGCGCGACGCAAAGAAGGATCTCGAGAAGGCCGAGCGCTGAGCGGACCGGGCGGGGCGGGGGAAGTTTTCCACGGCGTGGAAAAATGTTTTCCATTGTGTGGAAAAATTCCCCCAAAGTTTTCCATAGTGTGGAAAAACGGGCAGGGGCCTAGGTCTTCGGGCGGAAACCGGCGAGGGCGGCGGCGAGGACGGCGTTCATGAGCCAGAGCGCGGCCAGGTCGAAGCCGTAGGTGCGGAAGGTTTTTCCCGCGATCCGTTTTTCGCCGGCCATGAAGGGGGCGCGGCCCCAGGCGGAATCGGGCGCCTGATGGACGGGATCCGAAAGCTGGACGAGGCGTCCGCCGCGGATGCGCAAGGGGGCCGACAGCCCTTTGTTCCGGACTAATTCGATGATTTTCCGGTTGGTGTGCGCCTTGACGAAGGCCGCGAGCCCGTCCTCGCCCCGTTCGGCGAGCAGGGCGTTGTGGATGTCGTTGCGGCGGCTTTGGTCCGCCTGGCGTCCGGCCTGTTCCGCGCGGGACAGCTCGCGCAGGCGGGATTTGAGCGCCTCCAGCCCGGCGCGATCCGGGGGGCGGAGCGCGGCGACGGCGAGGTCGGCGCCGGAGAGGAGGTTTTGCTCGTCTTCCAAGGCGCGGAATTCGCGGACGAGCAGCGCGCGGGTTTCCTCGCGCTGTTCCGGGGTCGCGGAGTCCAGATAGAGCGCGTCGAGGCGGCCGATGACCGCCGGGATCCAATCGTTCACGAGAAAGTCGCGGCGGGAGAGGGCGCGGTCGGTTTCCAGGAAATGCCGTTGCACGGCGTTGGCTTGGAACTGCTCGACGACGAGCGCCTCGAAGGCCCAGCGGGAGGCGGTGAGTTCGCCGAGCGCCGGCGGATAGGCGTGGGGGGCGTCGCGGCCGCCCAGGTCGTCGTAGGCGATGATGAGGCCGCCCAGGAGCATCTGGGGCAGGAGCAGCAGCGGCAGGAGGATGTAGACGGTGACGGCGGATTTGAAGCGCGCCGACACGTTCAGGCCGAGGAAGCCGCCGAAGACGGCCGCCGAAAAGAGCGCGAACCACAGCCGGGGGAAGAAGCCGGGCAGGCGCAGCACGGCGACGCCGATGCCCGCGCAGAGGGCGGTCTGCAGCAGCGCCAGCAGGGCGACGTGCAGCATCTTCGCGCCCGAATAGGCGCTCCAGCTCAGATGCAGGAAGCGCTCGCGCCGCAGCACGCGGCGGTCGCGCACGATCTCCTCCGCGCTGACGCTGAGGCCCAGGAAGATCGCGACGATGACGGCCATGAAGAAATAGACGTGGAGATAGGGGTTGTCGGCGAGGGCGTAGCCGCCGCCGGGCGCGGCATGGCACAGGCCCGCGGTGAGGAAGGCCAGCAGCGGGGGTTCCAGCAGGTTCACGAGCCCGTAGGCGCGGTTGGCGCAGCGCGCGCGCAGCGTGCGCGAAAAGAACACGCCGAGCTGCCGCGGCCAGGAGGGGCGGTTCAGGTTGCGGGGCGGGGGCTCCGCAGGCGCCGTCCCGGCCGGGGCCGGGGGGGCGCACTTGCGCCAGGCGTCGTGCCAGAACTCCGGCGTGAACTTGCGCGCGCGGGAGAACCGGCCGTCGGCGTCGATCTCCTTGGATTCGATGATGGAAAAGATCTGCTCCGGGTTGACGTTGCCGCACTCGGGGCAGACGCTGCGGTCGGCGCCCGCCAACTGGGCGGTTTCGCGGAAGTGGCGGGCGGCCTCCAGGGGATGGCCCATGTAGACGGGGACGCCGCCCCGGTCGAGGATCCACAGCGCGTCGAAGAGCCGGAACAAGTTGGAGGAAGGCTGGTGGATGATCGCGATGACCAGCCGTCCGCGGGCGGCCTGCGCCTTGAGCAGGCCCATGACGATGTCGGAATCCGCGGAGGACAGGCCCGAGGTCGGCTCGTCCACGAACAGGACGGCCGGCTCGCGGATGAGCTCCAGCGCGATGTTCAGCCGCTTGCGCTGTCCGCCGCTGATGGTCTTCGACAGCGGGTCGCCCACCTTGAGATCGGCGATCTCCTCCTGATGGAGTTCGCGAAGCATCTGCTGCACGCGTCCCCGGCGCTCGGCTTCCGTCAGGCCGGCGAGGCAGAGGCGGGCGTTGTAGTCGAGATTCTCCCGCACGGTCAGGTCTTCGAAGAGCAGGTCGTCCTGGGGCACGGTGCCGATGACGCCCTCCAGCGCGGCGGGATTCCGGTAGAGGTCGAGGCCGTTGAGGACGACCCGGCCGGAACCGGGGGGGAGGCTGCCGTTGAGCAGGCTGACCAGCGTGGATTTGCCCGTGCCGCTGCCGCCCATCACGCCGATCAGGCGGCCGCCGGTCTCGCGGAAGGAGAACCCGCAGATGCCCTGCCCGCCGCCCGGGAAGCGATACTCGAGGTTTTCCGCCTCGAAGAGGATCGGGGCGGAAGCCGCGCTGCTTTCGAAGAGGCGCGCGAGCTCGCACAGATAGGCGGCTTGGCCGGCGGCGTCGCGGAGGATCGCGCCGGGCTCGAGGGGGTGGAACCGGCCGAGGCCGAGGGGGTTCTCGTCGAGGGAGACCTCGCCCCGCAGGACGCGGACGAACAGGTGGCCCGTCCAAGGACTGTGCAGCACGACGACGTCCGCGCGCCAGCCCGCGCGGCGGAAGCGCCGGCACAGGGGGGTGTCCGGCGTTTCCAGATCGGCGGCGATGAACTGCCGCCAGGCCGCCAATTCGGGTTCGGGCACGTGGAAGGCGTCGGCCACGCGGGCGAGCAGGCGGTCGACGCGGTCGCCGGCCTCCGGCAACGCGTGGCGGATGTGCAGCGAATGGAGCAGGAACGATTGTTTTTCGGCGGGGGACAGGAGCGCGTCGAGCTTGGCGCAGACGCCATCGACTCCGCGTTCGGGGGCGGCGGGATCAACGGGCTCCGCGTAGATCTCCAGGAGATCGGCGAAGATGCCGAAGCTGGGATCCGCGCGGCGGAGGCCCAGCGTTCCGGCGAGATAGTCTTCCACCAGCCGGGCGGCCTCGCCTCTCTTTTCCCCCGCCAGCGCGGAAAAAACCGCGAAGACGTGGACGATCCCGTTCAGCGAGTGTTCATGCATGGGGCGGGGGCGTTTCCTCCGCTATTGGATGATCAAGCGGCGGGCCTTTGAAATGGCGGGCCGCAGCGCATCGAGCTGCGCGGGGGCGATGGTCGGCCGATCGCCCAGGATGATCAGGATGGAGGCCAGGAAATTGAGCCGTTCGTTCTTTTCGACCGACGCGGCGAACTCCGGGCTGTCGCCCAGGCGGCGGAGCAGCTGGTTGTAGGCCTGGAAAGAATCGCGCATATAGGCGACATACATCATGGAAGGGGGGTCGTAGTTGGCGAGGAAGCACAATTCGGAGGTGAGATGCAGGCCTTCGATCAAGAAGCCATAGAGGTGGTCCACCACGTAGTCCACGCCCTCGCTGGTGCGCAACTTTTCCTGCCAGGAGGTGTCCGCCTCCTGTTCCTTGACCAGCTGCCGCATGCGCTCGTCGCCGCCGGGCAGGTCGATTTGTTCGAGCGCCTCGCGATAGCGGCGCTCCATGTCGGGTTGGGGATAGCCCAGCTGCTCCAGCAATTGGTAGACGGCCTGGCCATATCGGGCCGCGGGTTCGCGCTGGTCGAACGTCGCGGCGTAGGTCAAATCCATCAGGTACACGCCGGTCATCACCCGGCGGCGGCCCATGCTCTGGTATTTGTCGACGTCGACGGGGGCGACGATTTCCGGCAGATAGGAGGCGCCGATTTCGCGCAAGGCCGCCATGACCTCGCCCATCCGGGGCCCGTCTTTTTCCACGGCCTCGATGTCGCGCTGGATCGCCAGGCGGAACTCGTCGGAGATCTCGAGCGCAGAAGCCGCCAGAACCGATGCCAGCAGCATCCCGCCCACCGCCATTGCGCATGCGTACATTTTCACGGGTCACCTCTTTTTTTCTGCGGCGCCAAGCGCTTGGCGCCCGCCATCCTGCGGGAGAATGCTGGACCATTCGGAAAGTCGCGTCAATCGGTTTTTGCGCTCCGGCCTCCGCGAAATCGGGGCCGAAGGGGGGAATCCGGCCCCTTGTTCGATGGGGGTTGGACAAAGACGGGCGGTGGCGGTAGGATCGACCGCGACTTATGACCCCCATGCAGAGGATCCCCCAAAGCGGGTCCGTCCACGACCCCCTGTTGGCGGCCGGCGGCCGGGCGGCGGCTTCCACCGTCCGCGGTGGATCCGTGGTCGAGGCCAAGGTCGAAGCCGAATCCGCCCGCTTCGTCCGGGGGGCGCGGCAGAAGCAGAACAACCAGTCAGGAGCGACCCGATGAAATCGAGCTGTTTTTCATGGCGCGGATGGAAGGCCGGGCTGGCCAGCCTTTGCCTGGCGGGACTGCTGCCCGCGACGTCATCAGGCGAGGCGATGCTGCAGTATTTCAACACCAGCTGGAAGGAAATGACGGACAAGATTCCGGAGCTGGCGGAGGCGGGCTATTCGTCGCTGTGGCTGCCGCCGCCGACGAAGGGCGGCGGCGGGCTGTCCGTGGGCTACGACTTGTTCGATCCGTTCGATCTGGGCGGCCGCAGCCAGCGGGGCACCGTGGCCACCCGCTATGGAACGGAAGCCGAGCTGCTGAACCTGATCGAGACGGCGCACCGGTTCGGCATCCGCGTCTACGCCGACAACATCATGAACCACCGGGCGTTCGACATCCCGGCCTACAACGAGGGCACGCCCTCGGACGTCTATCCGGGCATGGTGCCCGAGGATTTCCATCTGCGCCGGACGGAAGATGGGTTCTACCGCAAGTGGGACAACTGCCGCGATTGGAACGACGCCTGGCAGGTGATGCATCTGGGCTTGTCGGACCTGATCGACATCGCGCACGAGACGCCCAACCAGAACCACGGGCTGACGGAAGGGGCTTGGAGCCTCAAGCCGAGCTTCGTGCGGCATCCGGACCATCCGGAATTCTATCCCGACACCGACCTGCCCATCCCGGCGGGGTATGGCAGCTATTCGTGGACCGTCCATACCTTCGCCAACAAGGAGCCCTATGCGGACAGCAATGGCAACGGGCGGTTCGACTGGACGGACAGCAACGGCAACGGCCAGCACGACGTCGGCGAGGCGAGCGAGCCGTTCGAGGACACCGGGCTGGATCCCACCCGGCCCGGTTGGAACACGGCAACCTACGGGTTTGGCGACGGCAAATACAACATGGGCAATCCGGTGGCGGAGGATGTCGGCGGATATCTCATCCGGGCGGCGGCCTGGCTGATGGATGCGGCGAAGCTCGACGGCCTGCGGCTGGACGCGGTGAAGCATGTGCCGGACTACTTTTTCGGGGAGTTCAACAGCGACACCAGCGACGCCGGATACTGCGGCGGGGTTCAGCGGCAGTTCAACCTGAGCCGCGGATTCAGCGACTGGGGCAACCACCGCGACAGCCTGTTCAACACGGAGATTTCCCGGGATGACGCCTTGATGTTCGGCGAGCACCTGGGGCAGCCGCCGGGGTACGGCGGCTATTGGGCGACGGGCATGCGGCTGGTGGACAACGACCTGCGGAGCCAGCTCAACGACCGGCTCGGCAGCCCGTGGAACGGGCTGGCGGGCTATGACAGCCCCGGATGGGGCGGGTTCGCCCCGAATCTGGGCGTGATGCACGCCCAGAGCCAT
Source organism: Opitutia bacterium (assembly GCA_009928955.1). Classification (GTDB taxonomy): domain Bacteria; phylum Verrucomicrobiota; class Kiritimatiellia; order CAIQIC01; family Lenti-01; genus Lenti-01. Next base: position 11,457 of record SABN01000058.1, read on the forward strand.
GACAACGACTACGCGGCGCGGCGCGAACTGCAGCACGCGTTCTATTTCCTGCGCGAGGGGCTGGGCCTGCTGTACACCGACGGCAACTACCACGCCGAGACGCTGGGCGAGAGCGGCGGGGCGTTTCCGCGCTGGGCGAACACCTCGTTCCTCGGCCAGTGGGGCGACAACCGCGTGCCCAATCTCCTGTATTGCCATGAGCACTTCGCCCGCGGATCCCAGCGCGGCGTGTGGAGCGACGGCGACTACGTGGCGTGGGAGCGGCTGGACAACCGGCAAAATGACGGCGGGAATGCGCAGAACGTGACGATGCTGGTGATGCTCAACGACGACTATTCCAACGGTCAAAAGCGGGGCATCGTGTCGAACGTGAGCTTCCCGCACCTGGGCGGCGGGGCCTATGGCGAGGATGCCTACCTCTACAACTACTCCGTCTATGGCGGAGGGTTCTACACGTATGCCTCGCAACTCTGGGACGTGACCGTTCCCGCCGGCGGCTACTTCATCTTCGGCCACAAGAATCCCGACCCGGCCCCGATGTGGACGGGCTTCGGCGGCCCCCCGGTCACGATCTACCAGAACACCCAGAGGGTCGGCACGGTGCGCGTGGACCGCAAGGACGGACCCGATGGCGACCAGAACTTCAATCCCCACAACCAGCCCGACACGAACGCGACCGATTTCACCTACTCCATCGACCTTCCCCGCGTGACGAGCGCCACCAACCTGAGTTTCGTGGCGCGGGTGGACGGGTCGGCGGGCAATGTCCTGATGAAGCTCGACGGCGGCATGGACCTCAACGGCGCGAGCCACGCCTTGGGAGATCCGCGCGACAATCCGCCCGCGCTGGCCAACGACGTCTATCTCGGCTACGAGCAGGCCGGTTTCGTGAAGCGCATCTGGGGCGAGAAGTTCGCGGCCGTGGATTCGGCCCGCAGCAAGATCGGCTCGGTGGGCGCGGAGACCTACATCGCCACCATCGGCCAGCCCAACTGGAGCACGAACCTCTCCTCCGGCAGCAACGATTGGGACGGCACGAACACGGTGTCGTGGATCTACCACGACCCCAAGGGGACCCAAGACCGGACGGACTGCCAGGGCTGCGCCCAGTTCTGGCCGCAACTGACGAACGCGGCCAACCAGACGCTTTACATCAACATCAAGACCCCGAAAGTCACGGGGAACCGCGTGTTCCTGTACTACACGACCAATGGCGCGGCCTGGCCCGAGGGGGCGGGGGGCGCGGGCGGGAACGGTTCTACGCGGGTGGAGGAGTGCACGTGGTCCGGATCCTCGACGGACAACAACGACTGGTGGCAGGCCGTGGTGCCTGCGCTGCCGTCCGGAACCGTGTTCCGCTACAAGGTCGGCTCCGCCCGCGAGCAGGGCTATGGCGGCAATCCCTACTGGGTTTCCTGGCCGGGGGCCGCCACCAACATTTCGACCAGCGCGCGGATGATGGGCGTCTGGCAGGTCACCAACTTCAACGCGTCGACGATCCAGCACCGGCCTCACGCCGACTACGGCGAAACCCAAACGGGGCTGGACGATGGGTTCCACATGATCTCGGCGCGCGCGTTCCTGAACCGGAACGACGGCGCGGCGGTCTACAACACGTTCAAGCAGACGTTCTATCTGGATGCGGAGACGCCGCGGGGCTACTTCCAATGGCCGGCGAACGACGGCGACATCCTCGCCGGCTCGGAATATGGCGTGGTGGTGCGGACGGACCCGACCGTGCGCGAGGTGTGGTACCGCATCGAGGACGCCGATGGCTCCAACGACAGCACGAACAACGCCAACGGCACGAACGACGTGTGGCAGAAGGCCTACGCGACCACGCCGAGCGACATGGACCGCGAATACCCGCAGGCCTTCCGCTTCACCTACGCGAACCTCGCCGCGGGCGGCAGCAACGCCACGATCCGGGTCCGCCTGCGCGAATGGTCGAGCGCCGAGCGCGCGGCCTGGACGAACGCCGGAATGACCACGAACACCGGGCACTACACCGAGCTGGCGCGCACGGTCGCGGCGCAGGGCACCGCCTACCGGCTGCATTTCGATTGGCCTGAAACCGACGGGGCCTTGGTCGCGGCGGGATGGACCTTGCAGGTCCGGTACACGAAGCAGTTCGCCTGGTCTCTGCCTTCCGGCACGGAGCCCTTGGATCTTTTCACCATTCGGCTGAACAGCGCGGAGAACGGCGGCGACCCGGCCGAGGGGACGGTTCTTTCGCCGGTGGACATCGGATTGACCCACACGTTGAATGTGTCCGCCACCGAGAACCTGATCGAGTTCGACATGCCCAACGCCTACAACGGGAGTCCGGACTGGCTGCACAGCTTCGAGATCGTCGGCCATCGCGATGGCTATCCGACGCTGCGGGCGACGCGCAAGGTGACGACGCAAGGCGATCTGCTGCCGTCGATCCTCATCGCCGAGCCGCCCGAGCTGGGCAGCGACGGCAAGCCCCACGTGATCCTCCTGCCGGACGTGCCGGCCGCGGTGCTGGCGACGAACCCCTCGCTGCGCACGGCCCAGATCCGTCTCGCGACGGGCACCAACGGGGTCGCGACGGGCATCGCTTTCACGTCGCCGTCGGGCTATGCGGGGACGGTCTCGCAGACGGGCGCCACCAACATCGGCAGCACGATCTACTGGGATTACGCCTGGAGCAACCTGGCGGCCGGTTCGTACCGCTTCACGGCGTGGGTGCGCGACGGCGCCGGCGCGACCAACACCGCTTCGCGCGGCGTCACGCTCCAGCTGCGGCAGATCGTCGACATGGCCAACCCCGCCGACCGGGACTCCGACGACGACGGCCTGACGGACGAAAACGAAGGCGAAGCGGTCCCGCTGCCCAGCGGATTCCCCGACACCGATCCGCGCTACAAGCCCAATCAGGAATTCTGGAGCAACGGCGACGTCCATTCGCACAACGCCTTCGGGAAGAGCCTGCCCGAAAGCCCGGACACGGATGGCGACGGTCTGCCGGACGGCCTCGAGGCGGGCTGGCGGCAGCCGCATGCGGACACCGCGACCGATGCCGACACCAACGGAGACGGCTGGCTCAACTTCAGGGGCGATCTCGACCCGCCGTTCTACAACACCTTGGACAACTATGGCAAAGTGCCCGGCGTGGACAGCGAGAGCAAGGGGGGCGACCGCTCGAAACACCTGCGCGGAAGCACCACCGATCCCGCCAATCCCGACTCGGACTACGACGGCATTCCGGACGGCATCGAGGATGGGAACCGCAACGGCTGGGTGGATGGCGACGGCGCGTCCCTCGATCCCGCGCACGCCCCTTGGCTGGGGCGGAACTGGCCCACCGGCGTCTGGAGCCCTTCGTGGACCGAAACCGACCCCAACAAGGCCGACACCGACGGCGACGGGCTCAGCGACGGCTACGGCGAAGACAAGAACTTCAACGGCTGGATCGACGGCGACGTCAATTCCAACCGCATCTGGGAGGCCGGCGAACGCTGGGCCGAAACCGATCCGCTGAATCCCGATACGGACGGCGATGGCCTCCCGGACGGCTGGGAAGTCCGCTACGGCCTCGACCCGCTGGACGACGGCGTGATCGGCCACGTCCACCGCCAGACGGGGGAGATCATCTCCAGCGCCGAGCATGGCGCATCGGGCGATCCCGATTCCGACGGGTTCTCCAATCTGGTCGAGCTGCAGAACGGAACGAATCCTCGGTCCTACGACGATCCGGGCGGTCCGCCGCCGCCGGCGGGTTCCCTCACCATTGGCCGGGGCGAGGCGCTGGGCGCGGTGAACGGCGTGACGAACTACCAGGAATTCACCGATTGGACCTTGGACGACCTCCTCGCGCTGGACGACTACAACAACGGCGGCAGCCAGGCCGTGGACATCTATCGCCGAGGGGATGGCTTCGACACTTCGCGCGACTTGGTGGCCTTCTACATGCGCGACGGCGGGGCCGCCGACGGCAAGGTGTACTTCCGCGCGGACTTCCAGGATCTGCAAGCCCATGCCGAGGAAAGCGCGCTCAACGTCTACGTCGCGATCGACTTCAACAGCCCCGGGACGGGCGAAGCCGCGTTGCCGGACGAGGTGGACACCCGCACCGCCATGAAGTGGGAGGCCGTCGTGGCCGTCTACGACAGCCAGGACGGCCGTCTGTACGTCGATGGAAATCCGGCGGTCAACACGCTGACGGCGTGGGACAGCCTCCCCGCCGCCGGCGTCGTGGTGGCGCCAGGCGGATTCTTGGGCGCCTACTTCAATTCCGAACTCGACGCGGTCGAATTCGCCATTGACCGGAACGCGCTGACCAACATCGGCTGGAACGGCAACGCCAGCAACCTCAACTTCCAGGTGTTCACCACCAAGGACGGCACCGGCAACAGTCCGGTGGGTCCCGGGGACATCGGCGGGCGTTCTGACATCACCGACAGCATCCGCAACGACTGGATCTGCTCCGACTACTGGCGCGACCAGGACTGGATCGCCCAGAACGGCGTGCTGGAAAACTGGATCGGCCGGAACGCGGACAACGATTTGGGCAAGTCCGCCAAGATCGCGTTCCTGTCGCACGGCAACCAGGCCATCCAGCCCGGCAGCTACATCCACGGCATCGTGGACAACAACGCAGGCGCGGGCTACCAGCGGCCGATCCGGATCCACGGCATCTACCAGGCGCCGCTGAACCTGCACGTCACGCCCACGCTGGCCATCGCGCTGGAATGGGCCGCCGTGAAGACCAACGGGCCCGCGTGGCGTTCCGGGCCGGGCCTGAACGACCAGATCCGCGCCTTGGTGGCGTCGAACGTGGTTTCCCTGATGGGCAGCACCTATTCGGACCACATCCTGCCGTACTTCACGGAGGCCTTCAACAGCCACAACGTCGCGTTGGCGACGGACACCCTGAACCGCATCTACGGCGCCAACATCGACAGCAACTCCGTCTTCTGGGCGCCGGAGCGCGTGTTGGACAGCGGCGTGTTCGGCAAGATCCTCGGCCTGGGCTTCCGCTACACGCTGGTGGACCAAAACACCCACATCTGGAACTGGCATGACCGCACCGTCGCCCTCGGCGACGACGGCTACCGCATCAACCGGATCAACGGCGTCAACTGCTTCGTCATCAACAACGCGGCGGATGGCTACCGGTTCGCGAACCACGACGGCGGGCTCTCGATTCCGATGCGCGAGCTGTTCAGCCGCCGCGCGCGCTCCGCCCGCCAAGACCAGGTCTCAACCATCTTCTGCATGTGGGAGGAATTCAGCGACGCCGGGCAGGCGGACGCCTACGACCTGAACCTGCGGTGGCTGGCCAACCGCCCCTGGATGCAGCTGGTTTCGCTGGCGGACATCGCGGCGGGCAGCGTCGCGCTGCCTGCGGGCCAGGACTGGGAGCCCATTGATCGCGGCACCGCCACCCGTTCCAAGCAGGCGCACGACTGGATCAACCACGCCAACAACGAGAACTACGACCACTGGTATGACGGCAGCGGCCGCCACGAGGGTCTCCGGAACAAAAAGTTCCTGCTGCGGCCCGGCGTGACCAACGCCACGGCCTACGGGATGCTCTACTCGGGCGGGCTGGTCTCGAACGCCTGGGCGCAGGTGGCCGCGATCGCGAATCCGGACGTGAAGCGCCTCGCCGCCGAAGTGATCCACGCGTCCGTGTTCGAGACCGCGTTCCACACCGAGGACAACCACGACCTGAGCCGCTGGAGCTTCGGCGGCTACATCCATCCGGCCGCGGGCGCCCAGACGCTGGTGGATTTCGCGAAGAACGCCCAGAACCAGACCCGCATGGCCGCGCTCTACACCCGGGTGGACGCCTGGGCGGCGGCGGCGACGGGTTTGGTCTCCACGGTCGTCACCAACCTCGATGCGGATCTGGATGGCGAGGCGGAATATTGGCTCTACAACCGGCACGTCGCGGCGGTGTTCGAGCGCATCGGCGGGCGCATGATCGCCGCTTGGCGACGTACCGGCGACGGCCGGGTCTTCCAGATGATCGGCAACCTGGCTTCCTACGCCGGAGGCGAGACGGAGGAGGAGGGGGCCTGGAGCGTCAACACCAACACCGACGCCGTCGTCGCCTATCGCGCCTCCGCGCTGAAGGATTGGTGGGCCGGCACCCCGGACTATGTCAACATGCTCTACACGGCGACGACCAATGGCGTGACCAACGGCTGGAAGCTGACCTCGGCGAATTCGCTGATCGCCAAGACCGTCACGCTGGCGCCCACCTCCACGGCGTTTGCGGTGCGCTATGCCGTCAGCCCCGCGCTGAATGGGGGCGTGCTCTATGTGCGCCATGGATTCTCGCCCGACCTCTCCGGCCTGCTGATCGCCGGCCAGGGCGGCCTGACGGAGTCTTTCTCGGCGACGGGCGGGATCGTGACCCTGACGACCCCGTCCCACGTGGCGAGCGTCTCGCTGGCGATGCTCCAGGGCGCGGTGAACGTCACCGCCGAGGATGACGCCGAGTTGGACTTCGATTCCGTCCCCATGCGCAACCTCGCGCAGACGCGGCAGGTCGAGGTCGTCGGCACCAACGCCCTCGAGTTCTCGATCGAGTTGCGCGCCGAGGATGCCGCCAACGAGCCTCCGGAGCTTTCCTTCGCGCCGCCGGGGCCCTATACCAACGCCGTGGGCACGACCAACGTCTTCATGGTGTCGGCGACCGACCCGGACGACGATCCCGTCACGCTGGGTTCGGGCGTCTTGCCGTTCACCGCGACCTTCAACGCGGGAACCGGCGCCTTCTCGTGGTGGGTCACCAACATGGGGGCGGCCGGCACGACGAATGTCATCGCGTTCACGGCCAGCGACGGCGCGGCCGTCGCGACCAATTTCGTCACGGTCGTGGTGCCGCGCGACGCCAACGGGAACGGCATGCCCGACGACTGGGAATTCCAGTACTTCGACGGAGCCATGACGAACGATCCGGTCGAGGTGATCGCGTCGGTGGCCGTCGCCGGTGGCGACGTCCAGGTGACCTTCGGTCCGCTGGTGGTGGGAGAACCTTGCGAGCTGCTGTTCCGGGCGAGCCTGACGAACGGCGACTGGACCGTCGTCGACGAGAGGACGGGCGCCGGGGAGGCGAGCGCGACGCTGACGCACGCGGGCGGCGGGGCGAACCCGCGGGGCTACTACCGCGTCAACGGAATCGCGGGTTCCTTCGCCCCGGCATGGGGATATGTGAAGATGGACAAGCCGGGGAATGCGCGGCTGAACGTCGTGGGCATTCCCTTCCACACGGGGGCGCAGACGCTGGGGAGCCTGATGCCGCCGCTGGAGTTCTCCGGGCACCACAACAACGCGGGGCTGGCGGACCAGGTGATGATC
>SABN01000059.1 GCA_009928955.1 Opitutia bacterium
TGGAGCGAGCGGGCGTCCCAGGTGCCGGTGGTCATGAAGACGGCGCGCTGCTGGGCGAAGAGGAAGACGGCTTCGTCGCGGCCGAGGCCGGTGTAGCCGGTCTGGAAGAAGTCGGTGACCTCGCGGATCATCTTGAACCAGCAGGCGTAGGGGGCGTAGTGGAAATCGAGCAGGCCGGTCTTGAAGCCGACGAAGGTTTCGTCGTTGCCGACGGTGCCGTCGCGGTTGAAGTCGGCGCGGCGGAAGGCGCCATAGGTGACGGGCGAGAACATCATGCCGTCCCAGTGGCCGAAGTGGTAGGCGGAACCGGCGATGGGAATGTAGGCCTGGCCGCTGACGGGATTGGTCGTGTCGCGGATCTTCTGGCAGACGGCGAGGAAGTCGCGGTAGTCGAGGGGCGCGACGTCGCGGCCGGTGATCTTCTTCAGCAGGTCCTTGTTGTAGAAGATGCGCACGCCGAAGAGCGAGAGGGGAATGGACATGTATTCCTGCATCTCGGTGACGTAGGCGGTCTTCATGCCGTCCTTGAACGTCTGGCGCAGGGGCATGTCGGCGATGTCGGTGCCGGCGTTGTGGGGATTGGGGGTGTTGACGTAGCGCGTGAGGGGGGCGAAGTAGCGGTTGTAGTAGGACAGCCAGATGTTGTCGGGGAGCATGGCGCCGACCTGCATGATGTCGGGGGCGGTGCCGCCCATGAGCTGGGTGCTGACCCATTGGCCATAGGTGCCCTCGGGAATCGCATCTTGGATGATGATCACGTTGGGGTGCGTTTCGCGATAGAGGCGGGCCATCTCGTCGAGGCCTTCGCGCACGCTGGCCTCGAGCTGCCAGTGGCCGAGGCGGATGACGATGGAGCCGGGGGGCGTCTGCTGGGCGCGGTAGACGGCGATGACGATCGCGGACCAGACGAAGACGGCGAAGACCACCAGCAAGGCGAAATAGGCGCGGAGGAAGGTGAAGAGGCGTTGGAGAAGGGTGGGCATGGCTAGCGGGCCTCCTCTTCGGCGCGGATCTTCGCTTCCAGCGCATCCATGCGCTTGAGCGCCTGCTTGCAGCCGTAGCCGAGACGGTCGGTGGGATATTGCTCGAGCAGGAGATTGTAGTACTTGCGGGCGAGCTCGAAATCGCCGACTTCGAACTCGGCGATGGTGGCGATGTTCCAATAGCGCCCGCCGAACTCGATGTAGGGGTCGGAAGGATCCACCTCGGTGAGCTCCAGGGACTTCAACTCGGCCTGCAGGCGCTGTTCTTGTTCCTTCAGCGTGACATAGGCCACCGTCAGCAGCGACCAGGCGGGGCTGGCGAACTCCGGTTTGCCGTTGCCGATGAATTCGAGGAGTTTCTTCTCGGCTGCGCGCGAGGTGGCGGGGTCGAGCTGGGCGAGCTGGATGCTTTGCAGATAGAGGAAGGCTTCCTTGGCGGCGAGATGGCCGGGGAATTGATCGATGAGATGCTGATAGGCCGCGTTGACGGCGGCGTAGTCGGGTTCCTGGCCGACGGGGACGAGATGTTTTTGGCGGGCGAGGGCCAGTTCGGTCCACGGGATCATGGGGCTGGCGGGAGCGGCGGCGAGGATTTCCTTGTAGAAGACGGTGGCCTTTCCTGGATCCTCCCCGGGGCGGCGCAGATCCCACGTCGTGGCGAGTCCGTAGGTGGCCATGGCCCATTCGTCGGAGCCGCGGTCGGCGCTGGCGCGCGCCGCTTCGAACGCCAAGGTGGCATCTTGGAATTCGCTGAGGCGATATTTGGTCCAGCCCGCGCCGATCAGCGCGGCGGCATCGCCGGCCTGCTGGGCTTTCTTGCCGCAAGCGGAAAGCCCGAAGGCGAGAAGACCCGCCAAGAGCACGCGTGCGGCCTGTGTTGTCCGATTTGCCATGATGAAATCCTCGTGCCCGCGCCACTCTGCACTGCGGGGTGTGCACCGTAGGACCACAGGATATCGCAGAATGAAAAGCGTTTCGCCAGCAAAAATTGCGAAGCTTGCGGAGAGGGCGGCGGGCGTGATATTCGGGAGGGATGATCGAATTTCATCAAGTGAGCAAACGATATGGCGGGCAAGTGGTGCTGGATGCCGTGGATTTCCGCCTGTTGGCGGGGGAACGGGCGGGGATCGTCGGGCCCAACGGCGCGGGGAAGTCCACGATCTTCGATCTGATCACGGGGGAATCCGAAACGGATTCGGGGTCGGTCCTGCGCGCGAAGGACATCCGCATCGGGCAATTGCGGCAGCAGGTGAGGCCCGGCGCGGAGAAGATGCCGATCCAGACGTACGTGGAACGGGCGGCGCCGGATCTGGAGACGATCCGCGCGGAGATCCACCACATCGAGGCCCACTTGGGGGGAGGCGAGGAGGCGGCGGAGGATCGGGTGCTGCTGCGCCGTCTGGGCGAATTGCAGACGCAGTTCGAAGCGCAAGGCGGATACGACCTGCACGTGCGGGCGGCGGCGGCGCTGACGGGGCTGGGCTTCCGCGTGGAGGATCTGCAGCGGCCGCTGGGCGAGTTCTCCGGCGGCTGGCAGATGCGGGCGGAGCTGAGCCGCGCGCTGATCGCGGAGCCGGACCTGCTGCTGTTGGACGAGCCGAGCAACTATTTGGATCTGCCGGCGGTGGAGTGGCTCCGGCGGCGGCTGGAGGGATTCCGCGGCACGCTGGCGATGATCTCCCACGACCGCTATTTGCTGGAAAACCTGTGCGAAGTGACCTTCGAGGTGGCGGCCGGGCATGTGACGCGCTATCCGGGGCGGTATTCATGGTACGCCGGGGAGCGCGAGAAGCGGCGGGAGATTTCACTGTCGCGGCAGGCCAACGAAGACCGCAAGCGCGAGCAGATCGAGCGGTTCGTGGAGCGGTTCCGGGCCAAGAACACGATGTCGTCGCGCGTGCAGAGCCGGATCAAGATGCTTGATAAATTGGAGCGCACCGAGGTGGTGGTGGTGGCGCGCGGGCGGGGGCGTTTTCGGCTGGCGAAGCCGCCGCATTGCGGGCAGGAGGTGCTGCGGTGCGAGGGGGTGGGGTTCGGCTACGAAGCGGGACAATGGATCTTCCGCGGCGTGGACCTTTCGGTGCAGAAGGGCGAGAAGCTGGCGGTGGTGGGGCCGAACGGGGCGGGCAAGACGACGCTGCTGCGGGTGATGGCCGGGCAGTTGACGCCCGGCGAGGGTCGGCGCACGACGGGGCACCAGGTGGTGCCGGGCTACCAGAGCCAGGAGACGGCCGACACGATGGACCGGACGCGGAGCTGTCTGGACACGCTCAAGGCGGTGGCGAACGACGCGGCCGAGGTGGAAATCCGCACGCTGCTGGGCGGGTTTGGATTTTCAGGCGAGGCGGCGGAGAAGCGGGTGGAGGTGCTGTCGGGCGGCGAGCGCATCCGGCTGGCGTTCGCGCGGATCCTGATCCGGCCGCCCAACCTGTTGCTGCTGGACGAGCCCACGACGCATCTGGACGTGGAAAGCCGCGAGGCGTTGCAGGAGGCCATCGCCGCCTACGAGGGCACGGTGGTGCTGGTGTCGCACGACGTCGCGTTCGTGCGCGCGGTGGCGGAAGGCATCATCGCGGTGGCGCCCGGCGGCGGCGGCGTGCGGCGGTTCGCCGGCGGCTACGATTACTATCGCGAAAAAATCGAGCGGGAGGCGGCGGGAGGGGGCGACGGACCCGAAATCGCGAAAACCGTGGACGAGGCGAAGGCGGCGCGCACGGAGGCCTTGCGGGACCGGAAAGTGCTGAAAAACGAACTGCGGCGCGTGGAGCGGGAAGTCGCCGCGCTGGAAAAGGAAATCGAAGCGCTGGAGGCGGAGCAATTCGATTTGCACGCGCAACTGGCCGTTTCCGAGACCCCGGAAGCGGCGCGGGTCGCGGCCAGCCGGAGGCTCAGAAAAGTGGAGGAAGTCCTTGCGGTGCGGGAAGCCGCATGGGAAACGGCCGGCCAGCGCCGGGACGATTTGGCCAAGCAAATCGGCGGATGAAACGTTTCGACAAGCCGAGGGATCTATGAGAGAGTTTTCATTTCGACAAACAGGTCAAAGGAGATTGGGATCATGAAGTTTGAGCGCGCATCCGGGGTCTTGTTGCACCCCACATCTCTCCCGGGGCCCTATGGAATCGGCGAAATCGGTCCCGAAGCCTATCGGTTCGCCGATTTTCTGCGCGCCACCGGCCAGAAGTTGTGGCAGATCTTGCCGTTGGGGCCCACGAGCTACGGCGACAGCCCCTATCAATCGCCCTCGACCTTCGCCGGCAATCCGCTCTGGATCAGCTTCGACCTGTTGATCCAAGACAAGCTGCTGTCCAAAAACCAGATCAAGAGCTTCCCGTCGTTTCCGGCGGACAAGGTGGACTTCGGTCCCGTGATCGTGGCGCGGTTCGCGGTGTTGGCCAGAGTCTGCGCGCATTTCGACCGGCGGGCGTCCGCGGCGATGCAAGCGGAATTCCAGTCGTTCTGCGAGCGCAACGCCTATTGGCTGGAAGACTATGCCCTGTTTTCCGCGCTGAAGGATGCGCATGGCGGCGTGCCGTGGACGCAGTGGGGACCGGAACTGGCCCGGCGCGAGCCGGCCGCGCTGCAGCAGGCGCGGGAAACCTACCGGACCCAGATCCGCGACGTGAAGATCATCCAGTATCTGTTCGAGAACCAATGGAAGCGGCTGCGCGCGACTTGCGCCGAGCGCCGCATCCAGTTCATCGGCGACATTCCGATTTTCGTGGCGCACGACAGCGCCGACGTGTGGGCGAATCCAAGCCTGTTCTTCCTCAAGCCGGACGGGCAGCCCAGCGTGGTGGCGGGCGTGCCGCCGGACTATTTCAGCGCGACGGGCCAGCTGTGGGGCAATCCGCTTTACAACTGGGAGGCGCACAAGGCGCAGAACTACGACTGGTGGATGGCCCGCCTGCGCCGCACCTTCGAGCTGGTGGACATCGTCCGCATCGACCATTTCCGCGGGTTCGAGGCCTATTGGGAGATTCCCGGCGGCGAAACCACCGCCATCAAGGGGAAATGGGTGAAGGGACCGGACCGGCACATCTTCGACGTGCTGCTCGAGCGGATGGGGCCGCTGCCGATCATCGCCGAAGACCTGGGCGTCATCACCCCGCCGGTGGAAGCCCTGCGCGACCATTGCGAATACCCCGGCATGCGCATCCTGCAGTTCGCGTTCGGCAACGACGACCGCGCCGACGAGTTCCGCCCCGAAAGCTATCCGGAACATTGCTGCGTCTATACCGGCACGCACGACAACGACACGACGGTTGGCTGGTTCAACAGCCAATCGGGCAAGGGCAGCACCCGCACGGAGGAGGAGATCGCCGCCGAGCGCAAACTGATCCTCGACTACCTGCGCACGGATGGGCACGAGATCCACTGGGACTTGATCCATCTGGGATCGCGGTCGAACGCCAACACCTTCGTCGCGCCCCTGCAGGACCTGCTCGGCCTGGGATCGGAAGCCCGCATGAACACGCCGGGCGTCGCCGGCGGCAACTGGCAGTGGCGCTTCGCGTGGAACCAGCTCACGGATGCGCTTCGCGACCGTTTCGCCTATGTGACGCGCTCCACGGGCCGCGCGCACTAGGACCGCTCCGGCGGTTCAGGCCCTTGGTGGAAGTCCGCCAAGGGCTTTTCATTTTTGGGGATGCCCGGCGGCGAGCAGGGCGGCGACGGCCGCCGGGGCTTGCGTCGTCTTGACGAGCAGATAGTCGGTATCGAAGGTGCTGAGGGCGAAGAGGCCGATGCCGGCGTCGGCGAGAGGCGCGGCGAATGAGGCCAGGATCCCGGTCTGGTTGAACGCGAAGGGGCCTTGCAGCTTGAGCAGCGCCCACCCGCGCTCGGCGCGGACATCCGCGGGAACCGCCGCGGCGGGGGCGACGATGGACAGCTCGGTGGCCGTGCGCGTGATGGAGAGAAAGGGGGCGGGGACGGTTGCCCAATTCGGGAGCGGCGCATCGGGAGCGAGCTGCGCGATGGCCCATTCGCCGCGAAGGATGGAAAAGGCCTGAGAGTTCATTTATCCATCCTGCCTTCCATGGCGCCGAAAGAAAAGGCGATTCGCCCCATGGGCTTGCATAGGGCCGATTTTCGTTTATGATGCAAAAACAGGCTGAAATCGATGAACACAAAGCGAAAAGTCCTGATGATCCTGACGCATGACCGGCTGGACTGCCTGCGTCTGTGCCTGGACATGCTGGAACGGGCCGAGGCCTTTGCCCGGTTTGACCGCGTGGTGCTTTTGCTGAATGGCGTTCCGGCGCGGCTCCGGCGGTTCGTCGAAGCCTACATGGCCGCCCGTCCGCAGGTGAACTGGGACACCGTGGAGGGGGATGGCACCCGGCCGGGGGGCATCTGCTTCGTGCAGAACGAATGCATCCGCCGCTATCCGGATTCCGTCTATGTGAAGGTCGACGAAGACATTTTCGTTCCGCGCGGCTGGGCGGAGCGGATGCTGGAGACCTACGAACAGTTTTCCGGGCGCGGCGACCTGGCGCTCCTCACGCCGCTGATTCCCAACAACGCCTATGGCTTGCATCGCCTGCTGAAGGTCTTCTATCCCGAGAAACTTCCCGAATTCGAGCGGCGCTTCGGCGCCCCGCCGTCGGATGCCCCCAAGGGGCCGACGTGGCAAAGTCCGTACATCGCCGAATGGGCGACGCGGCAGTTCCTGGACATCGACGCGGCCAACGAAGAGCAGCGCCAACGGCTGAAAGCGAGGGGGCAATCGCGCTGGCACGAATTCTGCCAGTATTTCAGCATCGGGTGCATCTGCTACGATTATGCGCATGTGCAGCGGATGGGCGGGAGCCTGCCGCCGCGCGACGAGCCCGATTGGTGCGCGTGGTTCGAGGCGAATCGCCAGGCCTGCGTGGTGGATCAGAGCCTCGTCGTGCTGCACTACTCGTTTTTCGTCCAGCAGGAATGGTTGGACCGCACCGCGCTGCTGGAAGACATCCGCAAGGTGAATCTGCCCGGCACCGCGCCGTGGGCGGCGCCGGCGCTGCGGCGGTGGCGGATGGCGAAGCAGATCCCCGGGATCCTGAAGCGGAGGCTTGGACGATGAATTTCGAAGGCGCATACCGGGGCAAGCGGGTGTGGCTGACGGGCGACACCGGTTTCAAGGGCTCGTGGCTGGCGCTGTGGCTGCATCGGATGGGCGCGCAGGTGCAGGGCATCGGGCTGGAGCCGGAGAGCGCGGACGGGCCGTTCGTGCGCGCGCAGTTGCCGGAGCTGATCCGCCACGAGACGGCGGACATCCGGGACGCGGCGCGAATGGCGGCCTGGGCGCGCGAATTCAAGCCCGAGGTGGTGTTCCACTTGGCGGCGCAGGCGCTGGTGCGACGGTCGTATGCGGATCCGGTCGAGACCTTCGACACGAACGTGCGCGGCACGGCGCATGTGCTGGATGCGGTGCGCCGGGCGGGGAATTCCTGCGCGGTGGTGGTGGTCACGAGCGACAAGTGCTACGCGAACCGCGAAAAGGACTACGCCTATCGCGAGGAGGATCCGATGGGCGGACACGATTCCTACAGCGCGTCGAAAGGCTGCGAAGAATTGGTGGCGGCTTCATACCGGGATGCCTTTTTCGCGCCCGGCGGGAAAATCCATTTGGCGACGGCCCGCGCCGGCAACGTGATCGGCCCGGGTGACTGGGCGGCGGACCGGATCGTGCCGGACGCGGTGCGGGCGTTCCGCGCGGGGAAGAAAGTCTCCGTGCGCCATCCGCGCGCGGTGCGGCCGTGGCAGCATGTGCTGGAGCCGCTGGGCGGCTATCTGCGGCTGGGGCAGGCCCTGCTGGAGCAAGGAGCGGCCGTGGCCGAAGGGTGGAATTTCGGGCCCGATCCAGCCAGCGCGCGCGACGTGGGCGCGCTGGCCGATCTGTTCTGCGCGGCGTGGGGCGAGGGGGCGGGATGGCAGGCCGAGCCTAATCCGGCCAATCTCCACGAAGCGCATTTGCTGCAGTTGAGCATCGAGAAAGCCGGCGCGCGCCTGGCCTGGCATCCGAAGTGGGATTTCGAGACCACGGTGCGGCGGACCGCCGCCGGCTACCAAGCCATGCTGGCCGCGCCGGACGCGGCGGCTGTCCGGCGCTTCATGGCGGCGGAGATTTCGGCCTACGAATCGGGAACCTGAGAAGGGAAGCGAACATGCACAACAAAGACATTCCGATCATGATCCTGGCGGGCGGGCGCGGCACGCGCCTGATGGAGGAGACGCGCGACATCCCCAAGCCGATGGTGACCCTCGGCGGCAAGCCGATGCTGCTGCATCTGATGCAATACTACAGCCGGTTCGGCTTCCGGAAGTTCATCGTCTGCCTCGGCTACAAAGGCGCGCTCATCAAGGAGTATTTCCTGAACGTGCGCGAGCGCACCTCGACGGTCCGCCTGCATGCCGGCGGCAAAGTGGAGTGTGAATCCGGCCCGGCGGGCGAGTGGGACATCGTCCTGGCGGAGACGGGCGAGCACAGCCTGACCGCCCAGCGCATCCAGCGCGCGGCGAAATACGTGGAGGCGCCTTTGTTCGGCCTGACCTATGGCGACGGGCTGAGCGATGTGGACCTCACGGCGGAGCTGGCGTTCCACCGCGCGCACGGCCGGATCGGCACCATGACGGCGGTCCATCCGCCCTCCCGTTTCGGCATGATGGAGCTGGGCGCCGACGGCAAGGTGCTGGCCTTCCGCGAGAAGGAAAAGCTGCACAACGACTACATCAACGGTGGGTTCTTCTTCTTCCAAAAAGAATTCATTGACCGCCTGCCGGCGAACGAGAACACCAGCCTCGAGGCCGCGCCGCTGGCGAAGCTGGCGGCGGAGGGCGAGTTGTTCGCCTTCCGGCACGACGGCTTCTGGGCCTGCATGGACACCATGCGCGACCGGGAAGACCTTGAGAAAATCTACGAATCCGGCAAGGCGCCGTGGGCCGGATGAAGTTTTCCACACGGTGGAAAACTTGTTTCCATTGTGTGGAAAAACCGCGGAAACATTTTCCATAGCGTGGAAAAAACCGATGAGTTCCCCCCAAGGCATGCGGATCGCGGTGACCGGCGCGGCCGGGTTCATCGGGCGGCGCGTGGTGGCGCGCTTGGCGGGCGCGGGCGCGAAAGTCGTCGCGCTAGATCGAATGCCGCAACCCGCTGGTTTTCCCGCGGGGGCGGAATATATCTGCGGGGACTTGACTGATTATTCATCCGCCGAAAGCGCATCGATTCTGGTCCACTTGGCCTGGAACATGGATCGATCAGATCCGAAAGCGCAGGCTGCGTCGGTGGCGGACTTCACCCGTTTGCTTGGAACGAAGGGATTGCAAGGGGTCGTGGGGCTGGGCAGCGCCGAGGAGTATGGCGATCGGGAAGGGCGCTTGAGCGAAGAAATGGCGCCGGGGCCGAGCTTGTCGGTCTATGGACAGGCGAAGAGCGCGGCGTGCCGCGCGCTGGAGGCGTGGTCGCGCGGGCCGGGGCGGCGCGCGATCTGGCTGCGGCCGTTCCTCGTGTATGGTCCGGGGCAGGGCGGGAGCATGGCGATCCCGTACGCCTTGCGCTGCGCAAAGGAGCGGAGTCCGGCGGAGTTTTCAGAGGGCTTGCAGTTCCGCGATTTCGTCCATGTGGAGGATGTGGCGGATGGCATCGCGCAGGCGGCGATTCGCTTGCCGGACGCCGCCGGAGCCTTCGCGGCGTGCAATTTAGGGCGGGGCGAGCCGGTGCGGTTGCGCGACGTGCTGGAGCGGATCGCCCAAAGAACAGGCGCGCAGGACCGGTTTGTTTTCGGAGCCCGGCCGATGCGGGCGAACGAGCCGAAAGAACAATATGCCGATGTGGCCGCCGCCGAGCGCTGGCTGGGATGGCGGGCGCGGATTTCGTGGGAACAGGGGATCGAGGCCTTGTGCCAGGGGTACGAAAAGGACAACCACGGATGAACCCGGATGGACACGGATTGTTGGGGGAAGAGCAAACCCGCGAACTTCTTGGCTGCGCCATGGAGGTTATGAACGTTCTCGGACACGGCTTCCTGGAAAAGGTCTATGAGAATGCCCTGTGCGTGGAAATGCGGTTGCGGGGGATTCCTTTTCAACAACAACCTCGATGCGAAGTGGTGTTTAAAAGCGAGCAGGTTGGGGAGTACGTTCCAGATTTGGTCGTCGCGAATGCCGTGGTCGTGGATGCCAAGACGATTGATGCCATCACCGACCATGAAATCGGACAGGCACTGAATTATCTCAAAAATCACGGGTCTACGCGTTGCCCTGATCCTCAACTTCAAGCACTCAAAGCTCCAATGGAAACGAGTCGTCCGATGATCGTCAACCGTGTCTATCCGTGTTCATCCGTGGTTGGTTCCCGTGCGTGACCGCAACGTCATCGTGCTGGGCGGGGGGCTGGCCGGGCTGGGTTTCGCGCGCCATTTCCCGGGCGCGCGCGTGTTCGAGGCGGAGGCGGCGCCCGGGGGCTACGCCCGTTCCCGCGAATTCGCGGGGGCGTGGTTCGACCAAGGCGCGCACATCTGCCACTCGCAGGACCCGGCCTGGTTGGATCTGGTTTGCGCGCGCACGCCGATGCACGAGATGACGAAGAGCGTGGTGCTGAACCACAAGGCGGGGCATTGGTTCGCCTATCCGGTGCAGAACCATCTGGCCGACCTGCCGCCGGCCGACCGCGACGCGGCGCTGAAAGATTTTCTGGAAGCGCAGGAGAAGCACCAGGGCCGGGTCCCCGCGACCTACGAGGAATGGTGCCGGTTCCAATACGGCGATTTCCTGGTGGAGAACTTCTACCGGCTTTACACGGAGAAATATTGGCATGTGCCGATGGCCGAGCTGGCGACCGACTGGCTCGGCGGCCGCCTGCTGCCGTCGCAGGTGGAGACCATCATCGCCGGGGCGAAGGGGCGCCAAGAAGAGACGCAGGCGGTGTTCCGGAAGTTCCGCTATCCGCGGCGCGGCGGATTCCATGCGATGCTCGCGCATCTGTCCGATGGCGTGGATCTGCGCCTGAACAAGCGCGCGGTGCGGGTGGACGCGGCGAAGCGCCGCGTGCATTTCGCCGATGGCGGGGAAGAAGGATACGGCGCGCTGGTTTCCACGATCCCGTTGCCGCAGCTGGCGGCGATGATCCCGGACGCGCCGGCCGAGGTGCGCGAGGCCGCCGGGAAGCTCCGCGCGTTGCGCCACTATTGCGTGAATTTCGTCGTGGACCGCGCCCGGCTGAGCGAGGCGAATTGGTTCTACATCTATGACCCGGACATCGCGACCTCGCGCGTGTCGTTTCCCTTCTCCCTCTCGGGGGAGGAACGCGGCCAGACGGCCATCCAAGCGGAGATCTTCGCGCCGGGCGACGCGCGGCCGGACGAAGAGGCGCTGCGCGCCCAGGCCGTGGCGGATGTGGCGCGGCTGCTGAAGTTCGATCTGGCGGATGTGGCGGCCGCGGAAATCCGCTGCTATCCGGTGTCGTACGTGGTTTCGGATCTGAACCGCGCGGCGGCCGTCCGGCACGTGCGCGGCTGGCTGCGGGGCCGGGGCATCGAGACCGCGGGGCTGTTCGGCGAATGGGCCTACGTCTGGTCCGACCGCGCCTTCGCGGCGGGCCGCGCGCTGGCCGAGAAGATGGGCGCGGCGCCATGAAGGTCACGTTTTTGGTGCCGGATCTGGGCTGGCCCATCGTGGGCATCGCCGCGCGCATGGCGAAATATCTCCGCCCGGAGCACGACGTGGAAATCGTCGGACCCAGCCTGTGGGGAAGCCCCAATCCGATGTATTCCGACGAGTTCGCCTATCGCGCGGTGGACTGCCCGAGGATCTATCGCTTTCCGGAATACTTCCGCGAGGTGCGCAAGCTGTCCCGGGCGGTGCAAGGCGATGTGATCCTCGCGATGAAGGCGTTTGGCAGCAACCTGCCGGCGGCCTTGCTGGCCAAGCGGGAGCGCGGCTGCCGGGTGGTGGCCTATCTGGATGAATGGGACGGCGCGGTGGCGGCCTCGTGGAGCTGGGGCGAGCGGGTGAAGCACTGGGCCAAGGATTGGGCGCATCCCTGCAACAACGCGCATGTGCCGCGGGTGGAGCGCCGGCTCCGCGAGTGCGATGTGCGGCTGGGCACGACCCGCTTCCTGCGGGAAAAATTCGACGCCCGGATCTTCCACATCGGGGTGGAGGTCGACCGCTTCCAGCCGCAGGATCCTGCGGCGGTCGAAGCGCTCAAGCAAAGCCTGGGGTTGCAGGGCAAGAAGCTGGTGGTGTTCGGCGGCGTGGTCCGGCCGCACAAGGGGGTCGAGGCGTTTGCCGAAGCGCTGGCGGCGATGGGGCGCGCGGATTGCTTGCTGTTGATCCTCGGGCCGCGGAGCGCTTATGTGCAAAGCATGATGGAGCATCCCGTCTACGGGAAACACATCCGGTGCCCCGCCACCAGCGCGGAGGAAAATCTGAAGATCCACCACGACATGCCGCTGCATCTGGCCTTGGGAGATGTCCTGATCGTGCCGCTGGCCGATACGGTGTTGTCCCGCAGCCAGATGCCCTGCAAGGTGTTCGAAGCCATGGCGATGGGCAAGCCCATCGTCGCCAGCGCGGTGTCTGATCTGGCGGAAGTGCTCGACGGGTGTGGACGGCTGATCGAGCCAGATCGTCCGGATCGGGCCGCCCAGGCATTGGCGGAATTGCTGGACGATCCTCGCGGCGCCAGTCAGATGGGCGCACGGGCGCGCGCGCGATGCATGGAGCGCTATGACGCGGCCACCAGCCGCCGGACTTTGCTGGCGTTGCTGGATGAATTGAGGTAACTCGCTGGCGGCCGCGCGCTTGTCGGGTTTTGCTGGACGGGAGGAGGGGGGGCGCGATAGCATGGGGGGCTATGGAATTGTTGATCGACAGAGCGAAGAGATTCAACGGAAGCGTGGTGCTTCCGGAGGGTCAGGATCCGCGCGTGATGAAGGCGGCGGCGGAAATCGCGCGGCGCGGGTTCGCGCGCGTCTCCGTGCTGGCCACTCCGGCCGAAGCGCAACAGGCTTGCGCGTCGGCGGGCGTGATCCCGTCCGGTTTTGAGATCATCGATCCGACCCGTCCGCCCTGTTTCGAGGAACTGGTGGCGGCCTATCACCGCAAGCGGGCCTCCAAGGGGCTGACCGAGGAGCAGGCGCGCGCGGCCTTGAAGAACCGCCTGTACATCGGCGCCATCATGATCGAGACGGGCTACGCCTCGGGCATGGTGGCTGGCAGCATCGCGTCGACGCCGGACATGCTGCGGGCGGCGTTCCACTGCGTGGGCACGGCCCCGGGCATCCAGACGGCGAGCAGCTGCTTTGTGATGCGGCTGAAGAATCCGACGATCGCGGGCGAAAGCACGCTGCTGTTCGCGGACTGCGGCGTGAATCCGAATCCGACGGCGGAACAGCTGGCGGAAATCGCGATGTCGACGGCGCAGACGCACCGGGCCTTGATTGGAACGGTGCCGCGCGTGGCGCTGCTGAGCTTTTCGACGCGCGGCAGCGCCAAGCACGAGTTGGTGGACAAGGTTTCGAAAGCCACTCGGTTGGCGAAGGCGCTGGCCGCGAAATTCGATCCCGCGATGGTCGTGGACGGCGAACTGCAGACGGATGCGGCGATCGTGCCGAACGTGGCGGCGCAAAAGGCGCCGGACAGTCCGCTGAAAGGCGCGGCCAACGTGCTGATCTTCCCCGACCTGCAGGCGGGCAACATCGCCTGCAAGCTGGTGGAGCGGCTGGCGGGCGCGATCGCGCTGGGTCCGATCCTGCAGGGGTTGGCCAAGCCGGTGAACGATTTGTCGCGCGGCTGCAGCGCGGAGGACATCGTGGGCGTGGCGGCCGTGACCATGTGCCAAGCGGCGGCCATGGGCGTGCCGGCGGACGGCAAGGCCGGGGGCGCGCCGGCGCCGGCGGAGGTCTGTCCGGCGGGCCTCTTGTCGGACGAGGAGATCGAGATGATCGCGCGCCGGGTGGCGCAGGATCTGCTGTCGAGACCTTCCCTGGCGCAGGCGTTGAGAGGATTTTGAGAGGAAACGGACATGAAGAACATCGATTGGAAGAGCCTGGGATTCTCGTACATGGATGCGAACTGCCACATCCGCTACGTGTGGAAGGATGGCAAGTGGGACGCCGGCGAGCTGGTGCAGTCGCCGTACATGCCGATCCACATCGCGGCGACGGCGCTGCACTACGGGCAGGCGGCGTTCGAGGGGCTGAAGGCCTTCTGCCGCAAGGACGGCCAGGTGAGCCTGTTTCGCCCGGCGGAAAACGCGAAGCGGATGGCCGCCACGGCGCGGCGGACCTGCATGGCCGAAGTGCCGGAGGCGATGTTCGTGGACGCGTGCCAGCGCGTGGTGAAGGCGAACCTCGAGTTCGTGCCCCCCTACGGCACGGGCGGGTCGATGTACGTGCGGCCGCTGCTGTTCGGCAGCGGCGCGCAGATCGGCGTGGCCCCGGCGGATGAATACACGTTCTTGGTGCTGGTGACGCCCGTGGGCGCCTACTACAAGGGCGGCCTGCAGGCGGTGAAGGCGATCGTGCTGGACGACTACGACCGCGCGGCGCCGCTGGGCACGGGCCACATCAAGGTGGCCGGCAACTACGCCGTGAGCCTCTATCCCCATCTCCAGGCCAAGCACGCGGGCTATCCCGTGGAGCTCTATCTCGACGCGCGCGAGCACAAGTGGATCGAGGAATTCGCGACGAGCAACTTCCTGGCCGTGACCAAGGACGGGACGTACGTGACGGTGAAGTCCGGCTCGATCCTGCCGAGCATCACGAACCTGTCGCTGCGCGAGATCGCGCAGGATCTCGGGATTCCGGTGGAGGTGCGGCCGATCGCGTTCGACGAAGTGACGACCTTCGCCGAGGTGGCGGCATGCGGCACCGCGGTGGTGATCACGCCGGTGTGCCAGATCGAGCGGGCGGGCCAGGTCTACAAGACCGGCCCGGAGACCGGTTGCGGACCGGTGCTGGAGCGCCTGTACAAGGCCGTGCAGGGCATCCAGTACGGCGAGCTTCCGGACACCCACGGCTGGAACGTGGAAGTCAAGTGAGCCGCCGATGATGACCCTCGAACAGCAGTTGGCGAACATCACCGCGCGGCGGGTCGACCTGCACAGCGCGGAAGAGTTGAAGTCCCGGTTGGCGAAGTCCATCGCGGAGAAGCGACCCCTGCGCATCAAGATGGGGGCGGACCCGTCCGCGCCCGATCTCCACTTGGGCCATTGCGTGGCGCTGAACAAGCTCCGCGAGTTCCAAGACTGCGGGCACACGGTGGTGTTCATCATCGGCGACTTCACGGGCATGATCGGCGACCCGTCGGGCAAGTCGGCCACGCGTCCGCAGCTGTCGAAGGAGCAGGTGCTGGAGAACGCGAAGAGCTACCAAGACCAGATGTTCAAGATCCTGGACCCGGCGCGCACCGAAGTGCGGTTCAACTCCGAATGGTTCGGGCCGATGACCTTCGACCGGGTGATCCGGCTGAGCGCGCACGTGACGGTGGCGCAGCTGCTGGCGCGGGACGATTTCTCGAAGCGCTACGCGGCCAACCAGCCGATCTCGCTGGTGGAATTCCTCTATCCGCTCGTGCAGGCCTACGATTCCGTGATGGTGCGGGCGGATGTGGAGATCGGCGGGACCGACCAGCTGTTCAACCTGCTGCTCGGGCGCGAGATCCAGAAAGTACACGGCCAGGAGCCGCAGATCGTGATGACGATGCCGCTGCTGGAAGGCCTCGACGGCGTGAACAAGATGAGCAAGAGCCTCGGCAACTACATCGCCGTGAACGACACGCCCAAGGACGTCTTCGGCAAGACGATGAGCGTCAGCGACGACCTGATGTGGCGCTATTTTTCGCTGGTGCTGTGCCTGCCGGACGCGGAGATCGCCGCGCTGAAGGCCGCGGTCGCCGCGGGCGCGCGGCACCCGCGCGACGTGAAGGACGAGCTCGGCCGGCGCGTCGTGGCGAAATTCCACGGCGCGGCCGCCGGCGCCGAAGCCAGCGCGGAATTCGCGCGCGTGTTTTCGCAGAACCAGCTGCCGGCGGAGATTCCCGAGGTGGTGGTGCCTGCGGACAAGATCGGCATCTTGACGCTGATGGTCAAGGCCGGGCTGGCGCCGAGCACGAGCGAAGCGCGCCGCCTGGTGCAGGCCGGGGCCGTGCACGTGGGCGAAGACAAGGTGTCGGACTTCCGGCTGGAGATCCAGCCGCGGGACGGCGTGGTGATCCGCAGCGGCAAGCGCGGCTTCGCGAAAATCAAGGTGGGCTGAGCCGCCGCGGGGGTCGCGGGGCCGGGAAAGCGCGGACGTCCATGAAACTGCCGGCAGCCCTGGATCGCGTACAGGACGAATCCCTCGAGGGGTTGGTCGAGCTGATCACGTTTCATAGCGAGGAGACGGGGTTCTGCGTCCTGAAGGTGAAGGCGCGCGGGTTCCGGGAGACGGTGGCGGTGATCGGCAAGGTGCCGCGGATCGACGTCGGGGAATGGATCAAGGCCAAGGGCAAGTGGATCATCGACCGCAAGCACGGCCGCCAGTTCCAATGCGAGCATCTGGAAGCCGTGGTGCCCGATTCGCTCGAAGGCATCGAGAAATTCCTGGGCTCGGGGCTCATCAAGGGCATCGGGCCGGTTTACGCGCAGAAACTGGTGCAGGCTTTCGGCATGACCGTGCTGGACGTGATCGAGAACCGATCCGCCGAGCTGGAGCGGGTGGAGGGCATCGGCAAGATGCGCCGCCAACAAATCAAGGAATCGTGGAAGGCGCAGAAGACGATCCGCGAGATCATGACGTTCCTGTTCGCGAACGGGGTGAGCACGGGGCGGGCGTTCCGGATCTACAAGGCCTACGGCGAGGAAGCCATCGCGAAGGTGCGGATGGATCCGTATTGCCTCGCGCGCGACATCCACGGCATCGGGTTCAAGATCGCCGACCAGATCGCGGAGAAGCTGGGCATCGAGAAGGAATCGGTGTTGCGGGCCCGCGCGGGGCTGACGTACGTGCTCTTGGAGCTGTCGAACCAGGGGCACTGCGCCTATCCGCGCGAGGCGCTGCTGACGCGGTCGTCGGACATGCTGGGCATTCCGCTGGCGACGATGGAAGAAGCGCTGCGCACGGAGATGGAAAACGGGCAGCTGACGGTCGGGGCGGGGGAGGACGACGAGCCATGGGTCTATCTGGCCGCGCTGGACTACGCCGAGCGCGAGGCCGCGGCGCGTTTGGCCGAGATCGGCAAGGGGCCGCACCCGTGTCCGAAGATCGATCTGCCGGTCGCCGCCGACTGGGTGCAGAAGCAGTTGGACATCCAACTCGCCCAAGGCCAGCAGGACGCCTTTTTCGGCGCGTTCAAGAACAAGGTCTTGGTGATCACCGGCGGGCCGGGCGTGGGCAAGACCACGCTGGTGCGGTCGCTGGTGAAGGTGCTGGCGGCGAAGAAGCTGCGCATCCTGCTGTGCGCGCCGACGGGCCGGGCGGCCAAGCGCATGGCGGAGTTGTCGGGCATGGAGGCCAAGACGATCCACCGGCTGCTGGCGTTCGAGCCGGGGACGGGGCGTTTCCGCCATGACGCGCGCAATCCGCTGGAGACGGACGTCTTGATCGTGGACGAGACCAGCATGATCGACATCCAGTTGGCGGTGCATCTTTTCCGCGCCATGCCCAAGAACGGGCTGTTGATCCTGGTGGGCGACGTGGACCAGCTGCCGTCCGTGGGCCCGGGGTGCGTGCTGCGGGACATCATCGAATCGAAGACCCTGCCCGTCCATCGCCTGACCGAAGTGTTCCGGCAGGGGGAGGGCAGCCAGATCGTGCGCAACGCGCACCGGGTGAATGCGGGGCAGATGCCCGAGATTCCGGAAAAGGGCGAGGCCATGGCCGGTCCGGGCGACTTCTTCTTCGTGAACGCCGAGACGCCGGAGCGCGCGGTGGAGTTGATCCGCAAGCTGGTGTGCGAGGCCATTCCGCGGAAGTTCCGGCTGGATCCGATGAGCGACGTGCAGATCCTGACGCCGATGCAGAAGGGCGAGCTGGGCGCGCGCAACCTGAACGCGGTGATGCAGGCGGCGCTGAATCCGCGCGGGGCGGACGTGGAGCGCTACGGGTGGAAGTTCCGCGAAGGCGACCGCGTGATGCAGACGGAGAACGACTACGACAAGGAAGTGTTCAACGGCGACATCGGCCTCGTGGTGAAAGTGGACACCGCCGAGCAGGAGCTGATCGTGCGCTACGACGACCGGAAGGTGGCCTACGACTTCCAGGAGCTCGACGAGCTGACGCCCGCCTATGCGGTGACGGTGCACAAGAGCCAGGGCAGCGAATATCCCTGCGTGGTGCTGCCGATGCATACGCAGCACTATGTGATGCTCCAGCGCAACCTGCTCTACACCGGCATCACGCGCGGCAAAAAGCTGGTGGTGGTGGTGGGCACCGAAAAAGCCGTGGGCCTCGCCGTGCGCAACGCCGAGGCCGGCCGCCGCAACACGACGCTGCGCAAGCGGCTGCGCGAGGCCTTCGGAACGGCCTAGCCCCCGGTGCGGGGACTCGCGGGTCGGCCGGGGCACCCCGGTTTTTCCACACAATGGAAAACTTGTCTTGTCCTGGAATAGCTTGTCACTTTGCATGAGGAGCAGCAGAGTGAAGACGACGAAGAGATACAGCGCGGCGTTCCAGCGGCAAGTGCTCGACG